>QIBC01000140.1 GCA_003225215.1 Acidobacteriota bacterium | reverse complement strand
TCGCGGTGACGATGCCCGCGTATGGCTGCTGACGATCGTGCGTAATACGTATCTCACTTGGGTCCGGCGGCAGCTTCCGCAACAGAATTCGGCGGAGTTCGACGAGCGCCTGCACACTGACATTGAGGCTGCTCTCACGCCGGAGTCAGAGTTTTTGCGGCAGGCGACGGCCGAGCAAGTGCGGCGCGCGATCGAGAATCTGCCAGTAGAATTTCGGGAAGTCATTCTGATGCGTGAACTCGAACAACTTTCATATAAGGAGATCGCGGCGGTGACGCGTTCGCCTCTGGGAACGGTGATGTCGCGAATATCCCGGGGTCGCAGCATGTTGCGCCAATTAATTGCAGGAGAAAGACGAATGGAGGTAAAGCATCATGGCTAGTCACGCCCAACGCAACCTCCTTCACGCCTACCTCGATGACGAACTGGATCTCGTGCGTAGTATGGAGCTCGAAGACCATCTGGCTGAGTGTGGCGACTGCGCCAATGAGATCGCCAGCTATCGAGCTCTTCGGGAAGGTATACACGCCGCTGATTTGCGCTATCAACCTTCATCCGAATTTCGCTCACGTTTGTTGAGCACGCTGCAACAGCAGGAACGGCCTCAGCCCACACTGATTCAACGTCGCATTCCGCGCTGGAGCTGGGCGGCAGTTGCGGCTTTGCTCTTGCTCGCCTCCGGAGCTTTGCTGCTCGATCTCAATCAGCGCTCCGAACGTAGACTGGCGAGCGAAATCGTCACAGACCACGTGCGTTCACTGATGGCTAGTCATTTGACGGACGTAGCTACGTCCGATCATCACACGGTGAAGCCCTGGTTTACGGGCAAGCTCGACTTCTCGCCACAGGTGCGCGATCTTTCAGCTGATGGCTTTGAGTTGATCGGCGGACGGCTGGAATATCTCGAGGGGCACGGTGCAGCTGCCATTGTCTATCAGCGTCGGAAACACATCATCAATCTATTCACGTGGCCAACTCCAGCATCGGATGAGGAGCCACAGGCGACGGCGCAGCAGGGATTTAATCTCATCGAATGGAAGCACGCCGGTATGTATTACTGCGCGATCTCTGACCTGAACCGCCAGGAGCTAACTGAGCTAGCCTCGCTGCTGCAAAAGTAACCTAGTGACGCGCATTAGCCGCGGCTGTTGTTCCTGCAACGGGTTGGTCCACAGGCAGAGGCTGAGCCAAAATCACATTCACGCTGGCCGGTAACTTGTCTGCATTGGCCAGCAGCAGACTCACTTGCCACACTTGCGCGTCCGAGAGAGATTCGTGAAATGATGGCATACCAGTCATGCGGATTCCATTCGCGACCTTCCAGTAACTCTCGCCCGCCGGGTCGTCCGTGACCATATGCCGGGGGTCGAGGAGCTGTGGCGGTCTCGGATACATGCCCTTAGCGATAGCTGTGATGGATTGACTCGCAAGGCCATGACATACGGCACAGTGCTCGCGGTAAATGTGCGCTCCAGCCGTGTAGTTTTCATCGGTCCCCTGAATGGGAGCGGTTCGGGGATACTCCTTCTCCATTCTGGCGTGTAATCCCATTCGCGCAAACGTCTTTTCGAATGGCATCGCAGCCGCGCCAGTGGCAACTGGAGCAAATCCGAACCGGAAATAGCAGTAAACAGAAATGGGGACGATGATCAGACCCACGATCAAGCCAAGGAGAAAGGCAGGGAAGCGAGATGGTCGCATGCAGTATTGTAGAGCCTAGCCGCCGCTCGATTGCTTCAGTGAGGTGCCTCTGTAGTTAACCGCCGCCGTCCTTGTAGAATGCGAAGCGATTCCGGCTAATCCAATTCCCAGAATGCCCTCTCTTTCCACGGCTTGGAAAATCCTGCGTGATCTCGGTCTAAGTTGGGTACTGAAACGGCTGAGCCTCGCAGCGCAGATTCGTTTCGGGATCGTTAAGAGACGGCTTCCGTTGCAAAACTGGGGATTTGACTCGCCTTATTGGAGAGGCTCCAGGCCGGGAGAGAATTCCACAACACAAGTACTCAAAAACAGATTCTTCTTCGACGCGCTTCCAGTTTTGCCAGGAGCCACGATCTGCGAACAAGCTGACCGAGTTCTGTCAGGAGAGTGGCAGTTGTTCTCTAATCAGTGGTTGCCGCTGGGATTCCCTCCAGATTGGCACCTCAACGCGCTGGACGGAACACGCATCGCTATTGATCGCCACTGGTCAGAAATCGACCTCAAGGCGATCCACGACGTGAAGTTCGTCTGGGAAATCAACCGCTTCTCAGTTACTTACCTGCTGGCCAGAGCTTATGCCGCCTCGGGTAACGAGTGTTACCCCCAGGCGTTCTGGGAATTGGTCGAAGACTGGGCAGACAAGAACTCTCCCAATCGTGGTGTTAACTGGACCAGCGGGCAGGAGGTTGCACTGCGTGCGATCGCCTGGTGCTTCGGGCTGCGAACCTTTCTGAAAGCCTCATCCTCAACGCCGAAGCGGATTTCCAGACTGCTTCACATGATCGATGTGCATGGAACTCGCATTGCCGGGTTCATCGACTATGCAATCGTGCAGAAAAATAATCATGGAGTTAGTGAGGCTGTGGGGCTGTTCACGATCGGAACTGTATTTCCCGAATTGGAGCTAGCTGACAAGTGGCTTGGCCTCGGTAGGGCGTTGATTGAGAGTCAGACTCGCGACCAAGTCTATGAAGATGGCAGTTACATCCAGCATTCCTTCAACTATCAACGCGTATTCATCGACTGCCTTGTTTGGGCATTCCGGCTGGGCGAAGTCAACGAGCGTCCTCTTTCCAAGAACAGTTACGCGATCTTGGAGAGAGCCACGCAGTTCATGTTGCGTTTCTGCGATCCCGCTACCGGCAGAATGCCGAATTACGGTTCAAACGACGGCAGTCTTGTCCTGCCTCTCAGTTCATGCGACTTCCTGGACTATCGACCTTCGTTGCAGGCGGCGCACTACGTAGTGCATCGAGAGTTCTGTTTTGAGAAAGGCGAGTGGAATGAGCAATGCGAGTGGTTGTTTGGAGTCGAATCAACACAGCGCGGGAACAACAGGGGTCCGCATTCGCGAGTCGAGATTCAAAGAAATCCATCTACCTCTGGTTACCTCAAGCTCGCAGCTCACGAGAGCAATGTGATGCTTCGTGCGGGACGTTATGTCGATCGTCCTTCCCAAGCCGATCAGCTTCACTTGGATCTTTGGTGGCGGGGAGAGAACATCGCCTGTGACGCTGGCACATATCTGTACAACGCACCCAGACCATGGACGAACGCACTGGCTGCCAGCGCGGCGCACAACACGATTACAGTGAGCGATCGCGACCAAATGACGCGCGCTGGGCGTTTTTTGTGGGTCGACTGGGCCCAGGCAGACTGGATGGAGTACGAGGTTGGGGACTCATGCAGAGTTATCGAGGCTTGGCATGATGGATATGAGAAGGTAGGCGCTAAACACCGACGGTCTGTAGCCTGCATACCCGAAGAGGACTGTTGGATTGTAGTTGACGATATTTTAGGAGCGTTCCGGGGAGCCCTTCGATTGCATTGGCTGTTCGCAAACTATCCGCATGAATGGCGTTCCAACGAACTCCGCCTCTTGCTGCAGACACCCGTCGGTGAATTTCAGTGTTGTGTGCACAGTGAGCAGCCGAAGACCGCAACACTCGTGACAGGAGGCATGGCGTGCGTGAGTGCTCCGGGTATCTCGAACTTCACTAGTCAGACTCGCGGGTGGCGATCGCTCTATTATGGCCAGAAAGATCCTGCCCTTTCTCTGGCTGTAGAGACCCGGGCGCAGCTGCCAGTCCGCTTTGTGACAATGTTCACTCCATCGTCAGTAAGGTCAATCAAAATAGATGAAGCTGCCATCGAAATCAGTGCGGATGGTGAGATGTATCGCCTGTCCTTGCGTCCGGCGGGTTCACAGCGAATCTTTTCTGATGTGGGCAGATCAGTCGCGGCTAGTTCTGCGAAGAGCAAGATGTAGCCGCGACTCACCAGACCTGATCGCCACTCTCGATCATCTGCTCTTCAGCGATTATTGGGAGCTCGATCCACCCTTGGGCCGGCAGTGAATCGATCGGAAGCTGCTCTCTTAGAATGGTGAAGCGCAGCAAAAGAGTGTCTCCGAAGTGCGCGCCGAGTGTGGAGAGAGGAAGCCTTGCGCGCAGTATTCGTTCAAAGTTGCTTTCGACCTGCCCACTACCGCCGTGCGCAGCACCTTTGTCGCCTTCGCTTCCACTACTTCGTGAGATCTCGCTGCTGAGCAATTTGCGGCTGGAGAGGTGGAACTTGACGATGTGGGTCTCCCTTGCCTGTTCCGATCTGGCTGGTTGAACTTCGATGCGAGTTTCAATTTGGTGGCTCCCTTGTAATTCATCCGCGAGATCCAGTCTCAGAAAAAAATCCTGCTTGTTGATACCGGCGTAGGCTCGCTCAAGAAGGAATTTCTTCCCATGCATTGACGAGCCGCGGCGGTCAGCGGTAAAGCTGGCTGCGCCTAACCAGTCGAAGTAGCCGATATTCGGGGAACCAATCTGCGGGAAAATGAACGCGGTCTGCGGAATCGTGCGCGTCTTCCCGATAGTTTCGGTGGAGATAGCGTGGTGAAGATAATCCGGTGGATTCGCTCCGAGCAGCCGGTACACGTTTGACAGGTGATTGCGGTACAGCTCATCGAAATCGCGATCGTTGGCAGAGTGATGCTCTGGACCGTACCACCAGTTCCAATCACTTCCTTCCGCAATCAGTAACTCCTCATAAGCGAGTCGTCGATTTTCCTGAGTACTGTTCTGGGAATTGCGTGTGTAAAAATCGCGTGCTTCCGCCAAATAGTCCCAGGCGAGATTGTCCTCAGGAGCTCCAATCCAGACATTGAAATTTGCATTGATCCAGGAGCCTGGAACCAGCGATGGGAGGGACGTTTGGTTGGCAGTTCGCTCGATGACTTCAGAGATCGTGAGAGGCTCGATCTGAGGATCAGTGTCAATAGCGTCATACAGCCGCCGGAGAAACTCTCGGCCAGAGCCGGGGAAATGCTCCCAGGCATTTTCACCATCGAGAATGATTGGCACGATTGCATCTCGGCCGGTAGAGAGCACGGACTGCGCCGACGCCCTGATGCTCTTCACAAAGTGCGTCGCCGCGTCCTTTGCCGGCAGTCCCGAATACACGAATCCGATAAGGTCGGAAAGGTTATGATCACGGAAGAGGAGCGCGACTCCATTTTCTCCTTCGCCATGACGATAGAGTCGATAAAGACGATCGGCTGAATCGGGAGTTAGAATTCCAGCTGAATTGCGCTCGAAGAAACTGCGTGTTGAGCGGCCAAGAACACCTTCGTCCGTTGCTAGCCACTTCAGCCCGATTTCTCGCGCGAGTTTAAGCACCTCGTCGGAGACGCTTCCTTCTGATGGCCACATACCTGCGGGCCGTGTTCCAAAAGTTTGTTCGTGAAATTCAATGGCACGTCGCATCTGCTCAAGGGCGTCATTGACCTGCAGAAAGCGCCGACGAGGTAACGGAAGTCCTGGGCTGCTGACGCGCCCGTTGCTCGTATCGCAGAGCAGAGGAAGAATGGGGTGATAGAACGGCGTTGTGGACAACTCAATCCCGCCGCGATCCGCGGCAGCATGGTATTGCGGTATCACACTGGCCAGAAGCCGATGGTCAACTTCGAGGAGGGCTTCCTGGTCCGCCCGATCGAAGTTGCGTCCCTTCTTGATCAATCCGGCAGTTGCTGGTTCATCAAGGAAAAACTCATCGAACCATGCGAGTTGCGACAGTATCTGGAGGTCTGCAAAGTCCCCAGCTTCGAAATGGGGAAGCGCCCGATCAACCGACTTGTATCTTGCGCGCTTCTGTAGCAGCTCTGAATAGCGGGGATACCTTGCGATCTGATGAGTATGGTTGGCTTGAAACAAGTACGTGAGCGCAAATTCCTTGTCTTGCTGCGTCAAATCGCCGGCCGGTTTTGCAACGACATCCTTCCAGGAGTCCTTCGCGTCGCCGGCTACGTAGTCGTTGATCTGCGCGATTAAGGAGGGCACGAGGTTGAAATTCTGGTGGACGCGTGGAAACTCATCCAGCAGCTTCACCATGCCGTAGTAGTCCTTGAGCGCATGCATCCTTACCCATGGAAGGCGATATTCACCTGTCACCAAATCTTTGTAGAAGGGCTGGTGCATGTGCCAGAGGAAGATCAGACGAATCGAAGGCATCGCTACTTAGTGTAATTAAGCATTTGGAGTCTCACCGCAGAGCTTTGCGGAAAGCGATGCTAGACTTGGCTGTAGATCGGTAACATGAAGATCCTCACTCGCTACATACTGTGGGAGGTGTTCTCCCATGGCGTAATCGGCGCGGCGCTGTTTACGTTCGTGATCTTCATGCGCGACGTGGGACGGATTCTCGAACTGGTTGTGCGCAATAGCGCACCGATTCCCAGCGTCGCCGAGATTTTCTTTCTCACCATCCCTACTGCGCTTACGTTTACCTTGCCGATGGGCGTTCTCGTCGGCATCCTGATTGGACTGTCGCGGATGGCAGCTGACAGCGAGGTCACTGCGCTTCGCGCGAGCGGCGTTGGCGCGTGGAAGTTCGTTGCCATCATCGGCATATTTGCCATTGGTGCTTTCGGTATCGCATTGCTGAACAATCTAGTTGTTGCTCCAAGATCGGCAGCTGCCCTCGCGAACCTGCAGAACTCACTGAAGACATCGCAGATTTCTTTCGAAGTGCAGCCGCGCGTCTTCTATGAGGATCTTAAGGGCTACGTGCTGTACGTACAGGATGTGGAGCCTGCATCGGGCGCGGCGGTGTGGAAGAACGTCTTCCTTGCCGACGTCAGCAATCCAGCGGCTCCTAAGGTGACGTTAGCCCAGCGCGCCGTAGTCGTCACTGAGGATGACACTCTGCGAATGCATCTTGAAAACGGAAGCCAACAGGAAACTGAACCTTCGAATCCTGATCAATACACAATCTCCACATTCAATCAGACCGATATTCCGATCGCATTGCCGCCTGTCAGTCCTCCACCGTCGCGCGACCTGCTTCCTGCTGCAGAACTCAAGACAAGCGAACTGTTATATCGAGCGCACAACGACCCGCCAGCGAAGGCGCGATGGTACTCGATTGAATTTCACCGGAGACTAGCCTTGGCAGCGTCATGCGTTGTGCTGATGTTGGTAGGAATTCCTTTGGGTTTGTCTTCCAAGAAGGGCGGCAAATCGACAGGGTTCGTGCTCACGATCCTACTTGTGTTTTTGTATTACTTTTCACTCAGTGCCGGCATTGCTTTTGCGCGGCAGGGAAAGGTGCAGCCCCAGATAGGAGTTTGGAGCGCTAACATACTGTTCGCGCTTGCAGGCCTGCTGTTGTTGAGGAGAGTGCAGCAGTCGAGCATCGATGTAATTTCATTTCGAGTTGTGTGGAGTGATCTCGCGAAACGGTTTTTGCGGAAGAAGTCATCGTCAGAACCTTCCACGATTTCCGCTCCCTTGCGCAAAGGAAGCTCCAGGTTTCCTCAAATACTCGACGATTACGTGCTTCGTCAGTTTCTGGAGTACCTTGGTCTCATTTTTTCCACGTTCGTCGTTTTGACCTTGGTCTTCACTTTCTTCGAGTTGCTCGGCGACATCATCAGAAATCGTATCGCGCTGATCACCGTTGGGGAGTACCTGCTTAACATAATTCCCTCGATGGTGTACCTGATGACGCCTCTCAGCGTGCTCATTGCGGTGCTGGTTACGTTTGGACTGCTACAAAAATCCAATGAGCTGACAGCAATGAAGGCGACTGGGATTAGTCTGTACCGGCTGATTGTGCCTGTCGTCGCATTGGCCGCCGGGTTGTCATTCGCTCTATTCTTGTTCGATCAGTTTTACTTACCCCACGCCAATAAGCGACGCGACGCCCTGTGGAACGAGATCAAGGGCAAACCTGCCCAGACGTACTTGAATCCGCAACGAAAGTGGATTTTCGGGGCGCATCATGAGATCTACTACTACGAGTTCTTCGACAGTGAACGCAATCAATTTGCGAACTTGTCGGTCTTCAACATCGATCCAGGGGCGTTCGCGCTCAGGGCGCGTACGTTTGCGTCGCGCGTGTTCTGGAATGAGTCACTGCACAAATGGGTCTTCGAACAAGGATGGGTTCGCACTCTTTCCGCCACCCAGGTGCAGGATTACAGGACGTTCGACGTAAGAACATTCGCGGACGTCGACGAGCCGCCAAATTACTTCAAGAAAGAAGTGAAACAGTATTCCGAAATGAATTTCGACGAGCTGAAGGCTTACATACGCGAGCTGGAGCAAGGTGGCTTTGATGTTGTGCGGTTGAGAGTTCAGCTATATCGGAAGCTTTCATTCCCATTGATCACGCTGGTGATGTCGATCCTGGCGATCCCATTTGCTCTCTCTGCGGGACGACAAGGCGCTCTTCGCGGCGTAGCGACCGCGATAGGAATCGCCGTAGTTTATTGGGTTACGAGCGGCTTGTTTGAAGCTATGGGCAATGTGAACCAGCTGCCTGCGGCATTAGCAGCGTGGTCTCCGGATCTGATCTTCGGTCTTGCAGGTGGGTATTTCATACTGAAGGTGCCTACATAGACATTGGTTGAAGCGAAATGATCGCTATCACGTCTAATTCTCCTGGTCATGTTCAAGAAGCTGGACCCACTCAAGCCCTATGTTTACAAGTACCGCGTCCAGTTTTTTTGGGGCGGGCTAGTGCTGCTTCTCAATAACCTGATTTGGATTTTCTTCCCTCAGGTTATCGGACGCGCCATCAATGATCTAAATAAGGGCATAACTCAGCACAAGATCGTTACCTATTCGCTGGAGCTGATAGCCATTGCGCTGGGAAAGGGAGTCTTTCAGTTCCTGATGCGCTGGATATTGATTGGTATCTCGCGCGAGATTGAGTTCGATCTCCGCAATGATCTGTTCCGCCATCTCGAGTCTCTGTCCTACTCTTACTACCAGCGCACACGCGTCGGAGACATCATGGCGCGTGCCACCAACGATCTGAATGCCGTTCGCATGTTGCTTGGTCCGGCAATCATGTATACGGCCAACACGATCGTGTTCACTGCGGGCGCTTTGGCCTTCATGCTGAAGATCAGCCCGCGATTGACGATGTTTGCATTTCTTCCGCTGCCGGCGGCCAGCATCCTGGTCCAATACTTTGGCAGACGAATTCACGAGCGCTTCGAACGCATTCAGGCGACGTTCTCCGACATTTCTGCGCGGGCTCAGGAGAATTTCTCCGGCGCGCGGCTGGTTCGCGCGTACGTGCAGGAAGAGCCTGAAATCGAACTCTTCGAAACCGCGAACCGCGAATACATAGCGCGCAGTCTTAAATTGGTCCGCTTAATCGGCATGCTGTGGCCCACTTTGGAAATGCTTTTGGGCCTTGCCATCATCCTGGTGCTGTGGCTTGGCGGTAGGGAAGTGCTGTTGCACCGCATGAATGTTGGCGACTTTGTCGCTTACAACACCTACATGGTGCAGCTCACCTGGCCGGTTATCGCGCTAGGTTGGGTTATCAATATCTTCCAGCGCGGCACAGCTTCGCTCGGACGAATCAACGAGATCTTCTCAGAGCGGCCGGAAGTCACCAATGACCGCGTTGCTCCCGACCTGAAAGAGGTCTCAGCAATTGACGGTGACATCGAGTTCCGAGGCTTAACCTTCAGCTATGCGACGGGCGGGGAAGTACTCTCGGGGATTTATCTACGAATTCCTGCTGGTACAAGCCTGGCGATCGTTGGCCCCACAGGTTCAGGTAAGAGCACCCTCGTCAGCTTGATTCCACGCATTTATGACGCTCCTGCGGGTTCGGTGCTCATCGATGGCCGGAATGTGACCGATTTTCCACTGGAAACTCTGCGCAAAAACATTGGATTTGTTCCGCAGGAAACTTTCCTCTTCAGCGCGAGCATTCGCGACAACCTCGCCTTCGGTACCGAACGCAGCAGCGATGAAGAGATCGAGGCCGCAGCGCAGGCTGCCAGCTTGGAACAGGAGATCCAGGGATTTCCTCAGGGTTACGCGACCTTAGTCGGCGAACGAGGCTTGACTCTGTCGGGCGGACAGAAGCAGAGAACCGCGATTGCTCGCGCCATTATTCGCAATCCGCGTATCCTCATTCTCGATGACGCTCTTTCCAGCGTCGATACATATACCGAGGAGCGCATTCTGAATCATCTGCGAGAGATCATGCGGGGGCGGACCACGATCTTCATCTCGCATCGTGTATCAACCGTGCGAGCAGCCGATCAGATCGCGGTTTTGCACGGCGGA
>QIBC01000139.1 GCA_003225215.1 Acidobacteriota bacterium | reverse complement strand
GTAAATGTCCCCACATGTCCATGAGCATTCGGAGTGGACCAGCTTCGGTCTGGTCCACTCCAGCTCCGGCGAAGCACAACCTTTACGTTGATGAAATTCGGAGGAATATTCGCATGTATTCGCAATCAAAGAGCGGTCTCGGTCGTCTTGTAGCGATGTTGCCGGCAATGATTATTTTCGGGTGCGCATTTGCCACGTTTGCCGTTGCCCAGGATCGCCCAGTTCCAAAATGGGAGCTTTATGGCGGATACTCCGTCTTTGATCCGGCAGCGGACGTGCATGGTCAACGTCCTGCAGCGTTGCTGCCCTTGAGCAGTCGGCTGGAAACGAATCCGAAAGGTGTTGGGCTTAGCGGGACTTACAATTTCAATCGCTGGCTTGGACTCACGATCGATGGAAGCAACCACTGGGGCAGCGGCGAAACTACATTCGCTACCAGAATTGATGACACTCGCTTCGACAACATATCGTTAGGCCCAAAGTTCACTTTTCGTTCCCGTCATTTCTCTCCATTTCTGGAGGCATTAGCGGGCGACCACCGTCTTGTGCCCGAAGCTTTTCATAGCGTCGATAAACTGGGCTTCATGGCCGGTGGCGGTCTGGACATCAATCTCTCCAGGCATATAGCGTGGCGATTAATCCGCGCCGACTACGTATTCTCAACCTATCGATTTGCTCCAGGCGGAGTGCCAACGACCGATATCCGAGGCGTAAGGTTGCAGACCGGTCTCAACTTCATGTTTGGCGGCGGAGAACCTGCAGTCGCCCCCAGCGCCGCTTGCTCGTTACAGCCGACTGAAGTCTTCGCCGGCGAACCTGTGACCGCGACCGCCACCGGATCTAATTTCAATCCAAAGCGCACAGTCAAATACACCTGGAGTGGAACAGGGCTGAGAGTCGCGGGAACTGACGCCTCAACACAGATTGACACCACGGGCTTGCAGCCCGGGTCATACGCAGTGAATGCCAACTTGAGCGATGGAAGCAAGGGTCTTGCCTCCTGCAGCGCGACGTTCACCGTGAAACAGCCTCGTCCTCCATCGATTTCATGCACGGCAGATCCGGCTAGCGTGCAAAGCGGCGGGAGCTCGACTATCAAGTCGAACGCCAGCAGCCCAGATGGCCGCAGGTTGACTTACAGCTACACCGCTAGCGCTGGTCAGATTTCCGGTACCGGTGAGACCGCTACCTTGACTACAGGAGGCGCACAATCTGGTCCGATCACGGTCACTTGCAATGTAAGTGATGATCGCAATCCGCCGCTCACGGCCTCGTCCACCACCACAGTGAACGTGGAAGCTCCGCCGCCTCCCCCTGCTCCTCCCGCTGAGGTCCAGCAGTTGGAAACCAGGCTTGCCCTCCATAGTATTTACTTTCAGACGGCCCGGCCCACGGTGCAAAATCCCACGGGCGGACTGCTCGCCAGTCAGGCGGAGATCCTGCAGACCCTCGCTGCGGACTTCAACAATTACCTGAAATACCGGCCCGATGCCCATCTGATCCTCAGTGGCCATGCAGATCCGCGCGGCTCTGCGGAATACAACAAAGCCCTCACAGAGCGACGCGTGGAACGCACCAAGAATGCCCTCGTAGAGCATGGCGTTCCTCAAGATCACATTGAGACCCGGTCCATTGGCAAAGAGGAGCAATTGACTGCCGACCAGACAAGAGCGCTGATAGCGCAAGATCCGAACTTGACTGCGGCCGACAGGCAACAAATGCTGAACAATCTGCCAGTGATGGTGCTGGCCAATAATCGGCGCGTTGACGTCAACTTGAGTACGACCGGACAACAATCCACTCGCCTCTACCCGTTTAACGCGAAAGATTTCCTGGCGCTGATCAACACCAAAGGTGTCGAAAAAAGACCGACGCCGGCGCCCAGGAAGAGGAGCAAGAAGCGATAAGTGGCAGAGGCGCTGGGCAGAGAGTTGGCTCACTACTAATCTCAGTGCCGACTCTCGCGGCGCAAAAGATAGCACGTCAAGCCCAACTAATCGAACACGAAGAAGAACACCGGCTGGGGAACACTCCCTGGCCGGTGTCATTTCGGGAATTTGTTTGTTTTTGAGACTCACTACGGACAAAACATCTCAAAGTGGTCAATTCAGACCAGTAGCTCCCAGGGGGATGAACGATATTAGTTAAGTGCAAGTCTCCGTACGCTTCTGTCTCATGCACGGAGGCAGCCGGTAGGTCTCAGCGTGCCGGACGCACAGGCCTCTCCATCGCACTCCCCGCCGCGCACTCCGCGCGGCCGTCAACCAAGCTCTCAGAGAGAAGGTAACAATGAAACTCTTCACGAAATGTCTCATCGTGGTTTGCGTTCTCGCGGTCTCCTTATTTGTGTTGCCTGGCGCGTCGGCAGATGACTGGAATAAAAAGACTGTAGTCACATTCAGCGCGCCGGTCGAAGTTCCCGGCGTCGGCGCTCAAGTCCTGCCGGCGGGCACGTACGTCTTCAAGATTATGGATTCGCTGTCAGACCGCCACATTGTCCAGATCTTCAACGAGGACCAAACCCATGTTTACACCACCATCCTGGCGATTCCGAATTATCGTTTGCATGCAACCGACAAGACTGTCATAACATTTAAAGAGCGGGCGCAAGGCGAACCGGAAGCGATTCGGGCGTGGTTCTATCCTGGTGCTCAGTCGGGTGAGGAATTCGTATATCCGAAGTCGAAGGCACTAGAGCTGGCGAAGATCGCCAACGAGCCTGTGCTTGAAACGCCTACTCCGATGGCAGACGTAGAAGCGCTCAAGACAGCACCGATCGAAGCCGTGAATCCAGCTGGAGAACCAGTTCCCGTTGCTGAGGTAGTTCAGGCTCCAGTGCAAATAGCCAAACTGGAAACCCTGCCGCAGACGGCGAGCTATATGCCGCTGCTGTTTTGCGCCGGGATGCTCTCGCTCGCCGCAGCCGGTCTGATCACCAAGTACTCCTCATAGATCGTTGGGATTTGCTTATATAGGCTGTACGTCTCCGGAAAACAAGCCGAAGCGCACAGCCGATATTTTGCCGCCATCGCGACTCCCGTTGGCAGCTAAAACGTTTTGATTGGGAACCGAAAGTTAGTCATGTTCATGATCCGTGAATGCGCGTCCTACGTCCTCGCGATTATTTCTTTCGTGATACCCCTGACGCTTGTTAACGCCCAGCAGGTTACGCCATCACCACCCTCCGATACTGGTTATAGGATCAGAGTGAACGTTGATGAAGTCGTGTTGCACGCGACAGTGCGGAACCGTCATGGCGTTCCTGTGGCCGGTCTTAGCAAAGACAACTTCCAGATCTCCGAAGACAGAGTCCCGCAGGCTATCAAACATTTCAGTCATGAAGACATTCCGGTCACAGCTGGACTAGTTATCGATAACAGCGGCAGCATGCGGCCGAAGCGTGCGGAAGTGATCGCCGCAGCGCTGGCATTTGCCGGCTCCAGCAACCCGCAGGACCAGGTGTTTCTCGTCAACTTCAATGAGAACGTTTCTTTCGGCCTACCGCATGGCACCTTATTCACCGACCGGCCCGAACAACTAAAAACTGCTATGGGAACGGTTATCGCGGACGGCGAGACCGCGTTGTACGATGCTGTGGCCGTCGCACTCGAACGCTTGAAGCAGGGAAACCGCGACAAGAAAGTGCTGATCGTTGTCAGCGATGGCGCCGACAATGCCAGTGTGCATACCAAAGCACAGATATTGCAGGCCGCAACTCAATCCGACGCGATCATTTATGCACTCGGAATTTATGAGCCTGACGACCCTGATAAGAATCCTCACGTCCTCAGTGAACTCGCAAAAGCCAGCGGCGGCGAGGCGTTCTTTCCGGATTCGTTACGCGAAGTGGTGCCGATTTGTGAACGGATCGCACGTGAGATTCGAAACCAGTACACCATTTCCTACATTCCCACCAACCAAACACAGGATGGGAGTTATCGCGCCATCGAGGTTCACGCCGCCTCTGCTAGTGGCGGCCACTTGCGCGTGACAGCACGCGCTGGCTATATAGCCCGGTCGAAGCCACCAGTCGCAACCGCTGGCGCAATCCAGCCGAAAGCGCGGAATTAAATGATTCCGTTGGCCCCTCGTGCGAAGCTTCCGGCCTTGCAGCACAGCCGTTGGCTCTTTCTTGCGCTGGCGATCGCATCGTTGGGATACGTTGCCTTTTCGCTGGTGGATGCGCAGTCCTTTCAGGCGTACGAAAATTGGCGATTGAATCACGCAGCGAGGAATGCGCGCCAACCATCAGCGCAAGCAGAGTCGAAAGTTGTGTCCGCATCTTTATCGCTGCGCGACCACAGCCAGCGCAAAACGCTTGCTCTCGGCTCCGTGCTTGGACGCGTCGAGATCGGCAGAATCGGCGTTGCCGTGATCATCGTGGAAGGTACCAACGGAAAAACACTGCGCCGCGCGGTTGGGCATGTTCCCGGAACGGCACTGCCCGGTGAGCGAGGGAACGTCGCGATCACCGGACACCGTGACACGTTCTTCAGAGCGCTGCGCAATATCCGCGAGGACGATGAAATTACGTTGATGACGCTTAACGGATCGTATCGTTATCGAGTCGATTCGATGAAGGTCGTTGAAGCGGAGGATACCCAAGTGCTGAATGATTCAGACGAATCGATCCTGACCCTGGTCACCTGCTATCCCTTCTATTTCGTGGGTCCTGCGCCAAAGAGATTCATCGTGCGCGCGCATCGAATTTGAGCAGGCCGACTGCACAGCCGATTTAGCCCGCGGTACCGTTCCCATTTGTGTGGGGCTTGAGCCATTCGGGAGTGTCATCTCTCTTACGTCCGCGGTCGAGAACCGTCTTTACTTCTTTGGCCAGAGACTCGAGCCGGCTGACGTCATCGAGCGTCAAGGTAGGGAACCTGGGCTGAATGGATGCAGTTTTGAAAATTTCGATTGCAGCGTCTGGAAATCGTTGTTTCTTTGTGATCTGGCGAATTCACTATGCTCCGCTCCTACCGGTCTACGCTGGTCAACAATGAACACTACCTGCACGGCCAAAATTCAATTAGAGCTACATTGACCAGACCCACGCATGTCTCGCTGCTAACGTTATTCACCTGGACCGATTTCTGAAAGGGCCGTCCGCATGCTCGGCACAGTACTCATCGTAATTCTGCTACTCATGTTGATTGGCACTCTTCGCCGGTGGAGATACAGCAAGAACTGGAATCACTATCCCAGCGGCGGCCTCGGCCTTGCACTGCTCATCGTTATCATTCTCGTCCTACTAGGCCGGATCTAAGAAATCTATTGCCGTTAACCAAGCTATGGAGGCTGTAACTATGAAGAAACTCTTGTTGTTCGCAGTAGTGTTTGGTGTCACCCACTTATCATGGGCCGGGACAGCCCACAAAGATGCTGTCGATCGAATGGACAACGCAGCCCAGGTGCTGCATGAGATTCTCGGCGCTCCCGATCAGGGAATTCCCGAAGAAGTTCTCGAAGGCGCCCGTTGTGTCGCGGTTGTTCCGCATATGCTCAAGGGCGGCTTTATCATCGGCGCGAAAGAAGGTAAAGGAGTAGCGACTTGTCGCACTGCTCATGGCTGGAGCGCACCCGCATTTTTCAGTGTCGGCGGTGGCAGCTTTGGGGCTCAGATTGGCGTGGAAGCCGTGGACTTGGTGATGATCCTTAACGAAAAAGGCATGCAGCGCCTGATTGCCAGCAAGTTCGAAATCGGCGGCGATGCCTCAGCGGCAGCCGGTCCGGTTGGGCGTCACGCGTCCGCCAACACCGACTGGAAGCTGGATACTGAGATCCTTACCTATTCTCGCGCTAAAGGAGCCTTCGCCGGAGCAACACTGGAGGGAGCATCCGTGCGGCGCGACGACGACTCTACTCGTGCCATTTACGGAAGCAAGGCGAATACGCAGTCGGTACTTGAAGGTCGTGTGAAAGTCCCCAACTCGGCTCACACCTTCCTCAATGCTGTGGGCGGGGCACAAGCCGAAGCCAAGAGCAAGTCCTGACAATACTGGTCGGGTGTCGCTTTGCGAGCACCCGACAAGACCATAGTCGAGGTTCGAGATACGAAACTGGAGAGACGGTATGCTTTGGACTATCTTCGCCATTCTTCTTATCCTATGGCTCTTAGGCTTCAGCTTCCATGTAGCCGGGGGATTGATTCACTTGCTGCTCGTCATAGCGCTGGTGGTGCTGGTCATCAACCTGATAAGTGGGCGGCGCGCATAAAACGCGTTCGCGCGGCATGATTGCGATTCATTGGCGTTTCTGATCTGTTTCGCAATAACTTTGAGTCGCTAGTCTCTAAATATAGCTACATCTGTAAATCACATGACGCTCGCAACTCAGCGTCTCGAAGCAGGATCAGCCATGAACTTGCTCATATTCGGCGCGACCGGCGGCACGGGGCGCGCCCTCGTGGAGCAAGCACTTGATCGAGGGCGGCTTTGAAATTCCTCTGGCTCGTGAACCGCTCGTGGTACCGACCTAATGCGCCGGCTGAGGACTCGGTTGCGGTGCGCTTGGAGTTCGCTGAACTCCAGAAAAATCTACTTTTGGTACTTGTCGAGAACCCTCACTTGCCGCAAAATAAGCATCGTTCCTCTTGAAACCTGCCATGTTGGCCCAAATGCTATTGGGAAACTGTCCAATGTAGGTGTTGTAGTCTTGCAAAGCATCGTTGTACCGTTTCCGTTCTACAGCGATTCTGTTTTCCGTTCCTGCCAGTTCGTCTTGAAGACGTAAGAAGTTTTCATTCGAACGAAGCTGCGGATAATTCTCCACAACAACCAAGAGCCGTCCGAGTGCGCCATCCAGTTGCTGATTAGCGGCAATCTTTTCGGAAGGGCCAGCCGCTGAAAGCAGAGTAGAGCGGGCTTTGGCGATGTCGCCAAAAACGGTCTGCTCCTGCTGCGCAAACCCTTTGACTGTCTGAACTAGATTGGGAATAAGGTCGGCGCGCCGTTGTAGAACAACGTCCACTTCTGACCACGTGGATTTCACCGTTTCGTTTTTCGCGACCATTTGGTTTTTGGCTCCGACATAGCTTCCACCGACCGCAAAGAGCAGCACCACAATTATCACTATCGCGATCAAAGCCTTCATTTATCGTCCTCCGCAAACATTCGTAATTCCGTTCGCTCAGGTTTCAAAGCCGATCCACCGCAGCGATCACCTGTTCGATGGCTTTGAGATATGTTGGAAACACCGTCTGAGCATCGAGCGCATCTGGTTTCAAACCGCCTTCACGAATAGTCAACAGCTCGAAAAATGGTCGTGTATCAAGGTTCATCTTTCTTTGCAGTTGCTGGAGCATAGCGCGCTTACTCGATTCAGGCTCTCCCCCCATTGCAATCAAAGAATGCCTGAAGAGCGTGAGGAAACTCGAAACCGATTCGAGCATAAGCTTCAGCACCTCCTCTTTGCGCTTTGACGATGTGAGGTAGCTTTGCCGCAAGAGGATCAACTTTGTCCGTAATTCGTGTTCGACTTGGATGCGGTGCAGATGCAGTGGAACATGCAAGTCTGCTATCAAGTCTTCTCCGTAGAGAACCCGATGATGTCTTCGCATTTCGAGCAGCTCAATTGCGAACACATCGGCCGCATGCGTCAATTCGTCCACCGATAGCAATAATGGCACAGATTGTTTTTGCTTCTTCCACCACTCAACCGTGTCTGACAGCACAAGCATGGCCGAAGCTGAAAGATCATGAAGCAAGCACAAGAGATTCAAATCCGAAAAATTCTCGTTAAACTCCGATGATGCGGCCGAGCCATACAAGATCACCGCGTGCAAATTTATGCCCGCCGCTTGTTTGAGACGTTCCACCAGTTGCTGCAGACGGGGTTCCATCTGCTCACGTTTACTCTTTGTCATGTTTACCAGCTTCCACTCGCTCCCCCACCGCCAGAACTGCCACCCCCAAAACCCCCGAAACCTCCACCTCCTCCAAAACCGCCGCCCCAACCGCCTCGATAGCTGCTTCGCCCACCTCCACCGCTGAACAACCAGCCTAAAAGCATCCACCTGCCCACTCCCGTGAATAGCAGCAGGAAGAACACTAGGACTGCGAAGGCGATTATGCCGATCGGAATACCAGTTGGTTGCTCAGTTTCGGACGGAGGGGCTCGGGGTGTTTGCGAGTTGAGCGTAACACCGGAATCAGCGGCTATTGTTTCCGCAACTCTGTCGGTCAAAAGGCGCACAGCACCGTTGAAATCTCCTTGTTTCAATAAGGGAACTGCGTCGCGACCAAAACCTCCCACCTTACCATCGGGAAGAATCGGTTCAAGACCATAACCAACTTCAGTCCGGTATCGATGGTCGTCCGTCGCGAGAAGAATCAGAACTCCACGGTTTGTGGACTTGCTGCCGATCCCCCAGGATTTATAGAGGTCCACGGCATAGCTTTCAATATCTCTTCCGTCGAGTGAATGAATCGTCACCACTGCAATCTGTGTTTTAGTCTCTTGGTCTATCTCGGTGCAAAGATTTTCCAGATAAGCAGCCGATTCGCTGCTGAGGACTTGAGCAAAATCATTGACGTAGCCAGTCGGCTTCAGCTTGGCTACGGGTTCGCCCATCAAATGGCCCAATAGCACAATAAAGGCAGTGGTGACGCACAGGACTGTTTTCCCCGAGCACCTGCAAAACATAAGCCTGGATTCTACCTATGCAGTAGACACTCGGGCCATTTACTAGAACGAGAGTGAAGGAAACTGTTACCGATTTTAGGCGGCTTTTTTCCCCATCTCGATGTCATGACCTGAGGAGTTCGCAATCGAATATTGCTGAACTGAAGACAGGGCTTTGCGCTCATCGCTTTGTTCCGCCCGCGGTAACTTGATGTCCCAAGCAAGACCCAACATGCGCAATGCCGAAATCCCATACCAGTTCAGATCGAACTCATGCCATATCAACCCATGCCTGGCCGACTGCGGATGTGCGTGGTGATTGTTGTGCCAACCTTCACCGAAAGTCAGCACTGCGACCCAAAAACTATTCTTGGAAGTATCGCCGGTGGGGAAGCGCTGCGATCCCCACATGTGCGTGGCAGAGTTGACGAGCCAGGTGAAGTGAAGACCAACTACAGTCCGAAGAAAGACTCCCCACATGACAAATTGCCAGCCACCCAGCACAAGCAAAAGCACCCCCAGAGTGCTGAGGGGGATCCAGTGCCAGTGGCTGATCCAAGCATGGAACTTATCTTTGCGAAGGTCGGGGACATAAGGCAGAAGCTCGGCCGAGCCGCTGTGCATCGCTTGGCCCGTCATGATCCAGCCCATGTGCGCCCAGAGACCGCCATCGCGGGGCGAGTGTGGGTCGCCTTCCTGGTCCGTGTTCTGGTGATGGAGTCGATGCACAGCAACCCAGAAGATCGGTCCGCCCTCAAGAGCCAAAGTCCCGCAAACTGTGAGAACGTATTCCACCCACTTAGGAGTTTTGTAGCTGCGATGTGTGAGAAGCCGATGGTAGCCCATGCCGATACCGAGGCTTCCCGCGACCCACCACAGAATGAGCGCCAGTGTGAAAGCCTTCCAACTAAACAGGAATAAGGCGGCAACCGCCCCAATATGAAACAGGACCATGAAAAAGGTGGTAGTCCGATTGATTGGCTGCCTGAACGTTCGGTCGCCGGTGAAGATGCTCATTTTTATCCCTGTCACTCTTAGAGGGGGCCGCCCTCTTTGTTAGATTTTTCGAACATAGAGGAAGGCTGTGACGCGGTTTTGTAATAGTTCTGTAATCAAGGTAGAACAGTCCTGAGAACCAGAATTCCGGAGACACAAAGTTCCAATACCTCGTCCTGTCAAAATCAGAGAACACGGTTGCGAATATCACAACACGACCAATGAATCAGCTTTGTTGAGAGTGATAATCGCCTAAGGAGAGAAGCAGCACGAGCGAAGTGCATTCATCCAACCAGACTGATCGCAACCTCTGGTGATAAAAGCCAAGGCCAACCTGCCTGAAGACATTAGCTTTCTAATGGAATATTCCCTGGCCTTAATCCAACCCCAGAGTAACTGTGGCTTGTATGTAAGAAGCGGTGAATCTCGGCTGAGATTCACCGCTAAAGGCGTTGCGTTGCGACGCCTTTAACCATTCCATTAACGGCGTGTCCTCGGGGACAGGTAAACGGGGACACGTCTGGGGACAGGACACCTGTCCCCGATTCATGCTCTACA
>QIBC01000346.1 GCA_003225215.1 Acidobacteriota bacterium | reverse complement strand
ACTTGCTCCGCGAACTTCCCCGTCGGGCAGAGCGTCGATCTCTTCGAATTCCCTGATTCCGGTTTCACGTTCACGGGATGGGGCGGTGCCTGTTCTGGGACCGACCCTTGTACAGTGCCCTCGGGACAGTCCGATGAGACGATCAATGTAAGCGCCACCTTTACTGCCCTGCCCCCTACTGCACAACCTACGACGCTCACCATAGTTGGATTCGGGAGCGGAAGCGGAACCATAAGCGATGGCGGTAGCCTGAACTGCACGATTGTGAACGGGACTGCTTCCATTCCCAAGAACTGCACCGTCCAGTACCCTGCAGAGCAGCAGACGGCGCAGTTGACCGCCGCAGGCGATAGCACTTCGACATTCGTTGGTTGGTTGGGACATGAATGCTTACCCTACAACCTGAATACCTGCTCGATATTCCTTCCCGGCCAACCAGTGTCAGTGGGTGCGGTATTTACCGGTCCGGCGCAGCAGTTTGCAAAGGGACAGGTGTTCCTAAGCACAGACTTCGGAATGGTCTTCGTTATCGACCCTAAGACCGGCAAGACTGTGCAAGTGCTCAGCTCTGGTGATAACGGCAATCAGGGCCAGGGGCTTACTTTCGATGCTGCTGGGAGTTTGTACTTGGCTGACTCCAGCAGCAGCCTGGTAGAGCAATTCGCGGTTAATGGTACAGGACCGGTCCTGTTTGGGACGGGATACCGATCGCCGTGGTCTTTGGTTGTGCACGCTCAGCCTTCAGGAGATCTTCTGGTTGGACAACCAGGATTCGCCGGCGACGGCCTGACACTTCCCACGTTTCTTCAGATTCCACAAGGAGCTACTTCAGCGACGCCGCCCAGTGCGACTTTCTTTCCGGCGTTTCCGGACTTCTTCAGCTTTGACAGAGTCAGCTGGGTTGAGTTGCTTGATTCCAGCGATACGGTCGCGTACACAACGGGAGGCCCGGCCGTTCGTGTATATGACCTCGGCGAACAGGTGCAGCACCCGGACATCATCAACACACTGCACGGCGCGTTTGCGCTCCGCGAGTTGCCCGATGACACACTGCTTGTTGCTGATAGCGACCGTATCGTGAGAATTGATCAGCAGGGCAAGATACTGCGGACCTACGCACCGCCCAGCTCTGAACCGATTTTCCAAAACCTGAATCTTGATCCTGATGGCCAAAGCTTCTGGACGAACGACGAGGCCACAGGAACGCTCTACCAGTTCAATCTCCAAAGCGGCGCGGTGATGAACGGGGAGGGCTACAGCACCGGACTGGGTACTTCAGGGCCGTTGGGAGTGTTCACTCAAGGTATTGGAGGCATGGCCGTTTTCGGCCAAGCTCTTTCGGGTGGTGCCGATTTGGGAGTGACTATGACCGCGCCTTCCCCGGTTCAACTTGGCGCGAACGTTACCTACTCGCTTAACGTCAGCAACGCCGGTCCACTCGATGCCAACGGCGTCACGCTGACAGCATTGATTCCGAACAGCACAGTCGTAAGCCTCTTCCCCAACACCTGTACATCGGCGATCAACGGCCCAGACACGAACATAAGCTGTCCCCTCGGCAATCTTGCCGCTAATGGTCAGGCGGCCTCGGCTACATTCACCATGTTGCCCAGCAGCTCGGGGACGATTAATGCGACCGCAAACGTTTCCGGCATCGAGTCGGATCCCAACCTGGCCAACAACATCGCCACCGCAGTGGTCAGGGTGACCGGACCACCATGCTCTCTGGACGTAACTCCAACCAGCGGCACTGCAGCTCTTACGGTTACAGCGACGCCAACCTGCAATCCCGATGCGGTCACTGGGTTGAAGATCGATTTTGGAGACGGCACTGGTTCCTCTTCCATCTCTCCGTCACAGAGCCTGCCGCACACATATAACGTCGGCGGCAATTTCACAATTAGGCTTACAGAATTCTTGTCCGACCAGAGTTCATCATCGGTTGCAAGCGCGGTAGCGGTTGCTCCGATCTCCTCCCCAGCCACAGGCGATGTTTACGTATCGAATGATTTTGGACAGGTTATGCGGCTCGCTCGAGACGGTTCCCTTGTCCAAATTCTGAATACCGGCACCTCCGATGTCTTGGGGACGATGGCCTTTGATGCAGCCAGGAATCTGTACGTGCCGGACGACCGCGCCAACAGCAATCAGACCCGTATCTTCAAGTTTGATTCCACGGGTGATCCCTCACCCTTTGGCGATGCTTTGTTGCTCGATACCAATTCCGTGGTTCTGGACCAAAATGGGAATGTTTATCTGGGCGGCGCTAGCGAGGGAAGCGGCGTTGAGAAGTTCGACTCATCTGGCCAGCTACTCACATTCCATGGAATAAATCCTGAACCGCGTTACATGGATTTAGCTGCCGACCAGTGCACTCTGTATTACACCAGCAACGCAACGGTCATTAAGCGTTTTGACCTCTGTAGCGACACTCCGCTGACGGATTTTGCAAGTGGATTTGGAACCTCCTTGAGCGCAGCAAAAGACTTGAGAATTCGGCCAAACGGTGAAGTGATCCTAGCCGATTACGATGACGTGCTTCGCTTCGATGCCAATGGGCAAGTGATCCAACATTACGGTAGACTGCACACGTATACAGGCATCAGTTTGGATCCGGATGGAACTTCTTTCTGGGCAAGTCAACAAAGCGGCGTCATATACCGCTACGATATTGCAACCGGAGACATTCTCGCAGACTTCGATCGCAATCTCAGTTCGGCGGAAGGCATCACCATACTTGGGGAAATCCGCGCTGCCACCAATCCCGGACCAAGCTGCACATTGACAGTAGCTCCAAACAGCGGGCCGGCTCCGCTGACTGTGAACGCAAACGGGAGCTGCAATAATTCATCCCTGGATACGCTCGACTTCGGCGATGGCACGGTCTTGGAC
>QIBC01000341.1 GCA_003225215.1 Acidobacteriota bacterium | reverse complement strand
GTACGAATGAGCAAGCCAGCGCCGACTACGAGTATGAGCGCCAACGCGACTTCGCTGATCACCAGCAGCGAGCGGACTTTGCCAGTGCGGAAGCCGACGCCAGCCTGGCTGCTGCTTTCCTTGAGGGCCATGGCAAGATTGACGCGCGAGCTGCTAATAGCGGGAAAGAGACCAAAGAGAATTCCCGTGAGTATGGAGACACCGAGAGTGAACAGGAGGACATTCAGATCGAGACTCACCGCCGAACCATCGTGGCCGATGCGAGGAATGCCTCCCGGGCTGATCGCAAGCAGCAGGCGAACTCCGATGAAACCGGTGATCAGGCCGAAAAAGCCGCCAACCAGGGATATCGCCAGGCTTTCTGTAAGCAATTGCCGGATGATGTGACCGCGGCCAGCCCCCAAAGCTGATCGCGTGGCGATTTCGCGCTGGCGAGCCGTAGCGCGGATCAAGAGAAGGTTGGCAACATTGGCGCAGGCGATCAGCAGCACGAAGGTAACGGCACCAAGCAGAACGAGGAGTGACAAGCGCGTGTCACCGACCATGACTTCCTGCAGCCGCACAGCGGTAAAACCTGCAGTGGGACCCAGTGCACCGGGATAAGTACCGCGGAATTGATCTGCCGCGAGCTTCAGCTCTGCGTCGGCCATTTGCAAGGTGACCCTAGGCTTGAGGCGGGCTGCGACCTGAAAGTAATGCGCCATGTCGCGCGAGTTGAGATCGAATTGGTAGGGCAGCCAGAGATCAGCGGGAGTCTCGGTAACGAAGTTCGGTCCGATAACGCCCACCACCAGGTACGGCTGGCCATCGAGCTGAAGGTTGCTGCCAACGATGTCGGACTTTCCGCCGAAGCGGCGCTTCCACAGGCCATAGCTAAGCACCGCCACGCGACCGCCATTCGGGCTGTCTTCGGCAGCGGTAAAGGTGCGTCCTGTCAGAATTGGAGCACCGAACAGGCGAAAGTAGTCACCCGTTACGTGTACCGCCTGTAGCTGTTCAGGATCGTTGCCGCCTGTGAGGTTGAGTCCGGCGCCCGCCTGGTCGAAGCCAGCAACCGCGTCAAAGATACGCGTCTGCTGATGCCAGATGTTGAACTTGGGCACATTGGCCCCGGGAAATGATCCCTGCGGGCCAGTGTTCATCAGTATTACCAGCGAGTGCGGATCAGGATAGCTGAGGGGCCTGAGCAGCACCGTATTGATGACGGAAAAGACCGCGGTGTTCGCTCCAATACCAACTGCAATCACAAGTACGGCAATGGCTGCGAAGCTTGGTACTTTTGCCAGCGATCGCAGAGCGAAGCGAAGATCGCGCCACGCGTCTTCAAAGAAAGGGAAGGAACGGTGCTCCCAAGCTGACCTTTGCGCAAAACGATCATTGAGAAGACGTGGGTTCACGCGCAGCCTCCTGTGAGTTGTCGTGTTATAGGTACGTGCAAAGTTCAGGACCTTGCAGTCTAAATCCGAACGGCGGTTGAGCGGTTCGCAGCATCTCGCGATCTGCAGTCTATTACCAATCGACGGCCTGCGCTTCGGCCCATTTGTAGGACAACATCAATTGAATGGCGTACCTCTGCCTCTGCATCTCGGAGGTTCATCTGTGCCGATGCTCGTGACGCCAAGGCTGCAAGTCGGCGCAAGCCACCTTCGGCACCGCTCGCGTGAATTGTTGTCAGGGTTCCGTCGTGCCCAGTGTTCATGGCATCCACTAGTGTTCTAGCCTCCATCCCACGGACTTCCCCTAAGATGATCCGATCAGGACGATGGCGCAGTGCCGCTTTCAACAGAGTGTCAAATGAGACTTCCTCCTCGTGAGTGTTGGACTGCGACTGGTCAAGCGGAATAAACGGCTGTGTGTTCGGTACTGATGCTCCTGAACGAGTCCTTATCTAATAGCCAGTGGAGGGATGGGTACGAGCATAGGATATCTATATTGTGTGTTTTAAGCATGTCGTTGCCGGCTCTTTCTAGACTGAGAGCGGCATTGAGGTTCGCTTCGGCATACAGGAGACCGACGCATTCACCGAAAATGGCAACGCGGGGACGCTCGGTCCTTGCCGTTTTGGCGGCTGTCTCAACAAGTTCAGCTAGACCCTCCGAAAACCGAACGCAGTCAGGGACACCATTTGCCATAACTGTCGATAGCATTTCGGCAGCGTCCAGTGAAATGAAGATCCCATGTCGGGTCGCGCTATCGGCGTCCACGCCCGCTCCGTTCAATCTCTGCATCAAGCCTTCCCGGTGTGACTTCGTAGCCATCACAATCGCCGGATTATGAGCCTTCAGTGCACTACCGATAAAGCGAGAGACGCCTTCCAGAAAAACTGA
Source organism: Acidobacteriota bacterium (assembly GCA_003225215.1). Classification (GTDB taxonomy): domain Bacteria; phylum Acidobacteriota; class Terriglobia; order Terriglobales; family Acidobacteriaceae; genus Gp1-AA112. Next base: position 1,028 of record QIBC01000341.1, on the reverse strand, counting down.
ATCATCAGAACAGAATTGAACTTTGTGACGGCCATAGATATCTCCCTTCTCGTCGTACCACGGGACACTGCTAACGAAACGTCTACCTCCAAGAACTGTTTCGATCGCGGGTAGCAATTCACTCTGGGCACGTGGCTTCTGAAGGTAGCCGTGTGCGCCCAAACGAAGAGTCTCTCGTATCAATTCGGGGTCAGAATGTTGGCTAAGGAACAGAATTTTGGCGTGAGGGGCGAGCTCGCGTAGGCGCTTGGCAACTTCGATTCCGTTCAGCTTCGGCAAGCCGATGTCCAGCAGAATTAAGTCCGGCTGCAGCTCCTCAGCCTGCTGAATGGCTTCCAACCCGTCCAACGCCTGGAAGACGTGAAAATCCTGTTGAAGCGAGGAGCACACAAACCGGCGGAATGGCTCATAATCCTCGACTACGAGGATTGTAGGGATTTTCATCGATGGAGGGAGATTGACTAGGGATACTCCTTCTGCGCCCAGCAGTCAATCTAACAATGGTATGGCTCATCGGGTCGTCTGACTCACGAACATCTGGTGGAAGTCCGGGTCAGTTATCTCTGTGCGGAACTCAATCGGTCCGGCATGGCAAGCTCGAGCTTACGCCGCACTTCTGCTGAGATCCGTTGAGCCTCAGCTTGCTCACGCGTATCTCCTTCGCGGCGCACTACACAAGAGAAGCTACATCACAGCGAATGACAGCACTCTTGCTACGCGATCATCCTCCGCTCCACATTCGGGACAACAGAATGGTTGATCCTGTTTGCGAACTGTCTTGATCCATGCGATAGCGACCTCGGATCGGTCGGCAATCTCTGAATACGTTGCCGCGCTCCTCATTTCGCGCAGGCTGAACTGCCCTTTCCAGATATGGAAGTAATAGATGTGGTTGTGGTTTGCGAAGTCGAAGAACTGCTTCAGATCGAGGTTGAGCTTGTCGAGATCTTTGGAATCCATGAGCAGGGCTGTGTACAGCCGCTCCTGGATCGTGTGAACAATAAAGTTAGGCCATTTTGGGAAATAGC
>QIBC01000011.1 GCA_003225215.1 Acidobacteriota bacterium | reverse complement strand
TTGCCGCCGCCGTTACGATTTGGAGGATGAAATGATGAAGAAGCGCATTTTCCTGGCGACGTTAATTCTGCTCCTCTTTCCCGCCCTGGGAACGGCGCAGAGCGCCTTCAATGGCACGTGGAAATTCAAGCTGGACAATGCACAGTTTGCCAAGAAGCCGGAGGTCTATCTCTTGCGGAATGGCACTTACGCGTGCAAGACGTGTGTGCCTCCGATTACCGTGAAGGCCGACGGTCGGGACCACGCGGTGACGGGACATCCTTACTTTGACTCTATGGCGGTGAAAGTTGTCGACGATCACACCATTGAGCAGACGAACAAGAAGAACGGCAAGGTTGTAGGTAGGTCGAGGACGAGCGTCTCCGGGGATGGGAATACCAGCAACTTCGAATTCAGCGACAGCAGCGCTACCAATGCTGATCCGGTTACCGGTAAGGGTGAGCAGACGCGGGTGAGCAAAGGTCGGGCGGGATCGCATGCTATTTCCGGATCGTGGAGAACCACAAAGTTCGAGAACATCTCGGACAACGGTCTGCTGGTCACGTACAAGGTTGATGGGAACGAGTTGGACATGACGACGCCGACCGGGCAGTCCTATGCGGCGAAACTGGATGGCACCGACGCTCCGTACAAGGGCGATCCGGGAACCACGAGCGTGTCGGTGAAGCGTATCAGTGACAACGTTGTCCAAGAGACCGGCAAACGCAACGGCAAGGTGAGCTATGTCAACACCATGTCCATTGCTCCAGACGGCAAGACGATGACCGTCGACGTAAACGACAAGCTACATGGAACTACCAGCAAATTTACCGCGGAGAAGCAGTAACGCCCTAGGGGATAGGGAACAAGGGACAGCTAAGGCCAAGCAGCCAAAAGCAAAACACAAGATCCTTCGACTCCGGTCTCTGCACCCCAAGAACCAACACCGGGTTCTTGGGGACCCCGCATCTCACGCGCTGGTGAAAGCCAACATCAAACACAAGGTCCTTCGACTGCGCTCAGGATGGCGCGCGGGAACCCTCCTCCGCTCAGGATGCGGAGAACCTAGGGGACAGGAGGAATCGGGTGATCGGGTGATCGGGTCATCGGGTGAAGTGAGCAGCCAACAGCAACCCCCGGGAGCGAACACCTGTTCGACTACGCTCAGGGCAGGCTCCGGTTACCCATTCGGCCTTGCTCAGGGCAGGCTAAGGAAACGGCGGAGGTCACGGGAAATCAGGGGCAAATCCGTTCTGAGCTGAGTTCCATTATGGGACGAATAATCCCTGCAGAATCCCTGATATTTTTTGGAATATCGTCGAGGATGAGCACTAAAGCCAGAAGAATGTAGAGGTTTTGCGGAAATCGACCGTGGTCCCTGTTAAATCCCTGCCTCAGAGCAAAATTTGCAAATTTTGGGCTAATTTTGCCAGTTCACAATGTCATCGCGTAAAAATCGCTGTAATTGTCGCTGTTCTTTCGCGCAAAAATGCGGGCACCACGGCAGGATGCCCGCTTAGTCCGGAAATTTACTTATCAATCATCGTCGTCATCGTCGCGATCGTGGTCATGCTCGCGTTTAAGCTGTCCGCGGATTTCTCCACCTGCGCTTCGCGTGGTGTGCACGTTCGCGTACGAAAGCCCCGACTTGATCGCGCTCACCAATCGTGCGAAAGCATCTTCGCCGTTGGGGTTGTTGGCCTCAACGCCCTGCGACGCAGGTCCTGCAATGTCGGCCGCGGTCCAGCTTCCCGTAACGGCTGGACTGCTGGAGGTTCCTAGCGCCGATGCCGGGCAGTCTGGCTTGATCGCATTCGCAGGCCCGCCGCCACAGAAGAAAACCGCCACTCCGCCTACAATCGTTGGTCTGCCCACGTGAATATGGGCAAACAACACCTTGCGGCTAGGTCCCGTACTACCCTCGAGGCCGCTGTAAGTCAATTCGTATTCGATCGATTTTTCGTCACGGCTGATCGTCACTTTGGCGTGCCCGCTGGCTCCGCTGATCACGATCGGCGTCTCTCTCAGGCCAACCAGCTTTGCGCTGAAGACCGACTGTGCAAGGGCACTCGTAACGAACAATGCACTTGCGACCACAACTGCGAAAATCTTTGATTTCATCGACACTCCTCCCAATCTGCCCCGTCGAGGTTAAGGAATTGCCGGAAAGCTCCTCATTCGCGGAGCGCAAGGCTAGCAGTGTGGGAGCGAACAAATGTCACGGTTATGTCACCAGCGTGTAAGAAATTTGCTGCAGGAATCGAAATCGCTACGCGGATTGAATCCCCTTGCGACGGGTTCGGGCCTTAGCGCAGGATTTCGATGCGCGTCACGGGATGCACTTCATTCCAGCCGTTGTCGCGGTCTATGACGTAGGCTCCGGTGACGCGGACTCGATCGCCAACATGGGGAATCGTGATCTGTGGATGAAAATCCACGCAGGCGGAGTGGGCATCCGACTCGGCATTGGCTGGAGGGTGGTCGCAGATTATCTCTACCACGAGTTTACGGTCGGCATGCGTCACGTTGACCAGATTCAAAACCGATTTGTTTTGGGGATCAAGTCCGATGTGCAAATCGCCATCCGCCGCTCTATGCACTGACGCTACACGACCCTCGACGGCCGTACACCGCTCAACTATCGTCAGCCTGTCCTTTTCGTAGACATGCTGCCACAGGTTGGAGTCGCAGCTTTCAGCCTGCAGTTTCACCGGCACCTGTCCTGGATAGCGAAATCTTGCCATCAGAAATAAGAGGGCGAGCGCCACCAGGATGATCAGCGTGATTCGTGAGACTCGGCTCAACGGCTCGCCTCCTGCGGTTGCCGCATTCTCGTTCCATCGCGCGGAGAGAGCGTCCTTTCAGAATTCGATGTGGAGTTTACGATCCTACGCCGCAAGCTGTTTGTCGCATTAACAGAAAATGCGACCGAAAGCAAGAGCAACATCCGACACGGATCGCACGGAAAATATACGGATTGTTTAAGGGATCGTTAATTGGCCAACCAATCCGTGTTTATCCGTGGAATCCGTGTCGGATGTTGAATTCTTCTTAATCCATCGTTCTTGCCTAGAAATGTCGTATGCGAGACCGTAACTCCGGGAACTGCGATATTTTGGAAGACGGAGGCTCTGATGCAGGGCGGCGAAATTCATGCGCTCGAGATCGTATTGCTGCTGCTGCTGCTCTTTGTTGTGGCTTTTGGCGATCTCGCGCGACGACTGAATGTCCCATATCCGATCGTGCTGGTCGTCGCGGGCTTGCTTGTCAGTTTTATTCCGGGAATCCCCAGAATTACACTCAATCCAGACGTCATTTTCTTCGTAGTATTGCCGCCACTTCTCTTTGCCGCGGCGTGGGTTACCTCGTGGCGGGAGTTCTCGTTCAATCTGGTGAGCATATTTCTGCTGGCGTTTGGACTGGTCTCTTTCACTGTGCTGGGCGTTGCCTATGCGGCGCCGTGGTTTCTGCCCGGATTTGACTGGCGCATGGGATTGGTTCTCGGCGCTGTAGTGGCGCCTACCGACGCTATCGCTGCCACATCGATTGCTAAGCGCATCGGATTGCCGAAGCGCATCGTTGACGTCCTGGAAGGCGAGAGCCTGTTGAATGATGCGACCGGGCTGCTTGCACTGGAATTTGGTCTGGCCTTGCTGCTCGGGAATCGCACTTCAACCGTGGCGTCCGGAATCGCGCGGCTTACCTACTTAACCGTTGCCGGTATTGCGATCGGATTAGTCATCGGAGTGATCGTCGATTGGATTGAGCATCGCGTCGATGACGCTCCCATCGAGATTGCGCTCAGCATCCTGACTCCATACGTGGCCTATCTCACGGCCGATTCGGTTCGCGCTTCTGGAGTTCTCGCAGTTGTGGCCTGCGGTCTCTATCTCAGCCGCATGAGTTCGCATTACTTTTCGCCGAATGTGCGCTTGCAGGTTTGGGCGGTGTGGGACTCGCTTACTTTCATCCTGAATGGATTTGTTTTTGTGCTTGTAGGGTTGCAGCTCCCCTATGTTATGGCGGGAATAAGGGACCACAGCCACCGCGAACTGCTGTTATACGGAGCGTTGTTCAGCGCGCTTTTGATCGTGCTGCGGATGGTCTGGAGTATGCCGGGCGCCTCGCTTGCATACCTGATACGTAAGAGAGTCCTTCACCAGCGAGTGCCAAGGCCCAAGGCGCGGCAAATTGCGATTGTCGGATGGACGGGAATGCGCGGAGTCATCTCTCTGGCCGCCGCCATCGCGCTTCCACAAACCCTGGAGAACGGGCGTCCATTCGCGCAAAGGAATTTGATTGTTTTCCTGACGTTCAGCGTGATCCTGGTGACGCTTGTGCTGCAAGGGCTCACTCTTCCCACTTTGGTCCGGGCTCTAGGTCTGGCCGGAGACCGGGAAGCAGATTCTGAAGAAAAGGAGGCCCGGCGGCTGATTCTTGAAGCCGCCCTTGCGCACCTGGAGCAAAGCAGGCAGAAGGACGGTTCAGAATTTGAAGACGTCTACAACGACCTGGTACATCATTATCGGCATCGCCTGGCGACAGTGAGCGAAGGCGAAGGGCTGGAGGATGACTTCACGTCCGTCCACTACGCGCGTTCCATTGAGCTCTCGCGCGATTTGCTCGGCGTAGAACGGCGAACCGCGGTCCACCTTCGTAATCAGCGCCGCATTGGAGACGAAGTGCTCCGCCAGCTTGAGCACGAACTGGACTTGAGCGAAGCACGTCTATCGGCCGGCAAACGGTCAAATGATTACCGCGAGTCCCATCGTCAGTAGCAAAGCTACCACTGAGATGATGGTCTCGCAGATGGACCAACTCTTCATGGTATCGGCGACGCTCATGTTGAAGTACTCCTTTACCAGCCAGAAGCCTCCATCGTTCACGTGTGAGAAGAGGAGGGAACCGGCTCCGGTGGCGATGGTCAGCAGCTCCGGCCGAACACCGGTGTGAAGTGCAATCGGGGCAATGATTCCTGAAGCCATCGCCATCGCGACCGTTGCCGATCCCGTGGCGAGCCTTACCATGGCGGCTACCAGCCAGGCGGAAAACAGGATTGATATATGAGCGCGAAGCGCGAGGTCGACAATCGCCTGCGATGTACCACTGTCTTGCAGGATGCGTCCCAGGCCTCCGCCGGCTCCGACTAATAGTGTGATCGTGGCAGTGGGAGCGAGGCACTCATCTGTAAATTTCAGAATCGCCGCGCGGCTGAAGCCGCGCATTTTGCCCAAAGTGACGAAGCTCACCATGGCGGCTAGCAGCAGGGCAATATCCGCGCTTCCGAGCAGGTGTAATGCGTCGTTCAATGAGGTGTGTGGCGCTGCGAACCTGTCGGCCCAACTGCCGATCAGCATTAAGAAGATCGGGAGCAGAATCGTGAACAACGTCAGGCTGAAGCTGGGCAGATTGCGCTGCGGAGCACTCTCGACAAACTGCGCGGCGATGGGATTGTCGCCCTCAATGCGAATGTAACGGGTGACGAACCTGGCATAGAGCGGCCCTGCGACGATGGCTGTCGGAATTCCAACCATCAAAGCGTAAAAGACCGTGCGGCCGATGTCGGCATTGTAGGCAGCGACCGCGAGCAGAGTGGCCGGATGAGGTGGCACCAGTCCGTGGACGACTGAGAGTCCAGCGACCATGGGCAGTCCCACTAATACCATCGATGTGCCCGTGCGTTTGGCAACATTGAAGGCAATCGGTATGAGCAGCACAAAACCGACTTCGAAGAAGACCGGCAGGCCAACGAGCAGCCCAACGACCATCATGGCCAGGGGGATGTGTTTCTCTCCGGCAATATTGATCAAGGTGAGGGCGATGCGCTCGGCGCCGCCGGACTCCGCCATCATCTTTCCCAACATGGTTCCCAGCGCGACTACGATGGCGATATGTCCGAGCGTGCCGCCGACGCCAGCCTCGAATGCTTTTACGATCGTCGGGAGCGGCATGCCGCTCGCCGCATCCAGTGCGAGCGAGATCGTCATCAGCGCGATAAATGGATTCAATTTGAAGCGCGCGATCAGGAGGATGAGTAGGACAATCGCTCCCAATGCGAGGAGCAGCAGGAATGCGCCGTTATGGTTGATCATTGGTAGCTCGTTGCCTGATGAGATTGATCACAACTCATCGCGGTAACAGAGTCTTGTAAACGATGCCCAATTTCTATTTTGCAATCCACGAAATTTTGTCACGCCCTTGCAGCAACGTAGAGACGCAGCATGCTGCGTCTCTACATGACGCGTGCTTTACGCGATTGCCCCTCGTGAGAGAAACCGTCCGCCTCGACGCCCAGTACAGCTTCCGTCTCGATAGGACAGAACGCCATTCACCCAGACCGCCTCAATGCCAACGGACGGTCGCACTGAATCGCTAAAGGTGGCAATGTCCCTCACGTTGTCAGGGTCAAACAATACCAAATCGGCGCAGTAGCCTTCCTGAATGCGGCCTCGATTTCGCAAACCGAAAGTTTCAGCCGGAAGACTGGTCATCTTGCGAGTCGCTTGACCAAGGGAAAATAATCGCTCTTCACGACAGTAGCGGCCAAGCACTCGAGGAAATGTTCCCCAAAGGCGTGGATGTGGTAGGGGGTCATTCGGTAGGCCGTCCGAACCGATCATAGTTGCAGGATGCTGCAGAATTGCCCGCAAGTCGTCTTCGGAGATGCAATGGTAGATCGCTCCGGCCGGTTGCAGTCTTCGTGCCGCTTCGAGCTGTGCTTCTCCCCAGATCGCGGCAATTTCAGCGAGAGTTTTCCCGGCGATCTCGGGATGCGGCCTTGACCACGTAATAGTGATGGTGACGCGTTCGTCAACTTGCCGCAAATCAAGCATGCTCGAACTGGCGGCATAGGGATAGCAGTCGCAGCCGACTGCCTGTTGCTTTCTCGCCGATTCGAGCGACTGCAGGACCTCCCGGCTGTGTCCCCAGTTGTCGATGCCCGCGCACTTCAAATGAGAAACGATCACCGGAACGCCGGATTCGCGCCCAACGTGGAATGCTTCCTCCATCGCCGGCAGCACCTGATCAGTTTCGCTGCGCAGGTGAGTTGTATAGACCGCGCCGCTGCCGGGCAATACGTCGACCAGACTCTGTACTTCCTCAACGGAGGCAGAATGCGCCGACAAGTAAGCCAAGCCGGTACTCAGGCCGAGTGCGCCGTGATCCAGAGCCTCACGTAATTGCTCCTGCATTGAGGCGACTTCACTTGCAGTCGCCGCGCGATCGAGGCGATCCATGTGATTGTTTCGTAACGCGGTGTGACCGACCAGCGCGGCGACGTTCACCCCCGGTCTGGCCTCCGCCACGGCAGCTGCATACTCAGCGAACGTGGAATAGCGAAACGCGTCCTCGCCTCCAAGGAGATTCATCGGTTCTGGAAAGCCGCGCTTGAGTTGCACTGGGGCAGCGCTGATGCCGCAATTCCCAGCAATCACCGTCGTCACACCTTGCGAAAGTTTGGGGAGCATCTCGGGCGCGCGGATTACGTACAGGTCATCGTGAGTGTGAACATCGATAAATCCGGGAGCGAGCACATGGCCGTTGCCATCCAAGGCTTCCGCGCTTGAATAGCCGCGCAGATCTCCCAGCGCTTGTATCCGGCCATGTCCGATAGCGACACCACCTGGTTGTGGTTCGTGGCCGCTGCCATCCAGAATTTGGATGTTGTGAATCAGGGTGTCGCAGGTCGGCAAGTCATCTCCGCAAGACGAAAGCCAATCGAATTGATTACCATCAGCTCGGCGAAAAGCAGGTACGGCGTCTGCACACAGTAAGGGTCAAAGCGAATGAATCATACAAAGGATCGCGCGCAATATCCATCAGCGACAGAAGAACTGGATGTGGTCCATCCATTGAACAAAGGACTCGGGGTAGTCGAGCGCGCAGTCCCGCTCGGCGAGGTCCCCAATTTCCGATGGAATTTACTGCGCGAAGATTTGAGTTTGCCAACTGCCGTTCTGTACGAAGAGAAGCTGAAACACAATTTGCAATGGATGCAGTCATTCGTAAACGCTTATGGAGCGAAACTGGCCCCGCATGGAAAAACGACAATGGCTCCAAAACTGTTTTCGCGACAAATACAGGCTGGAGCCTGGGGCATTACTCTGGCGACCGCTCACCAGACGCGCGTAGCTTACGAACATGGAGTGCGTCGCGTTCTGATGGCCAATCAGCTTATCGGCAGACAGAACCTTGAGATCGTCAGCCGCCTGCTCGAAGATGATGAATTCGAGTACTTTTGCCTGGTTGATTCGGCCGAGCAAGTTGAACTGCTGGGGAACTTTTTCAAGCCGCGCAACCAAACCCTGAATGTCCTGCTCGAGGTGGGTGCCGAGGATGGGCGCACCGGCGTTCGCAATCAGGAACAGCTTCACGCAACTACCGCCGCGCTTGCGAGATGGAAGAGCCAGATTCGGTTGTGTGGTGTAGAGGTGTTTGAGGGAGTATTGAGTGACGAGCCGTCTATCATGCAGTTGCTGCATCGAACTGTCGATGTCACGCGCCAGCTGTCGCGAGAAAAGCGGTTTGATCGTAGTCCAGTCATTCTTACCGGCGCGGGTTCGGCATGGTATGACATAGTTGCGGAGATATTCAGCAAGGCCGAGATCGGAGAGGAGAAGGAGCTCATACTGCGATCCGGATGCTACGCGATACACGACGTTGGCTCGTATCGCACAGCTCAGAAGCGAATCCTAGAATGCAATGCCACGGCTCGAGGCATCGGATCCGATCTGCAGACCGCCTTACAAGTCTGGGCTTACGTACACTCAGTTCCGGAGAGGGAAAAGGCAATCGTGGGTCTGGGCAAACGTGATGCCGCATTCGATTCCAGGCTACCGGTGCCGGCGCGTCACTTCCGCCCCGGCTCCGCCAAGCCGGTTTCAGTGCCCGTAGGTTGGACTCTGACTCGCATGATGGATCAGCACGCCTTTCTTCGCGTCGCTGAGGGCGACAACATTCGGGTGGGAGACATGGTCGCGTTCGATATTTCGCATCCGTGTCTGACATTCGACAAGTGGCGGTATTTGCCGGTGCTAAATTCTGACTATCAAGTCATCGATATCGTGCAGACGTTCTTTTAAGGAGTGAGGGTAGAGACCCAGCATGCTGTGTCTTCGCCACGCAACCTGGGTTGCTCACTCGGACGGCTAAGCCGAAGCTCCGTCGCCGAGACGCAGCATGCCGCGTCTCTTCTTGGCCGGTCCGGTGTCAGCAGGATTTCTCTGGAAGGCAGGCTTTAACAATGAAAATGGCTGGACCGTTACTTTTCGTGTCGCTTTTGCTGATATCTTCCGGCGTGGCGATGAATGCAACCAAAGACGCTGCCAAAGACGAATACCTCCTTTTCGTCGGTACTTACACTGGCAAGGAAAGCAAGGGAATCTACGCGTTCCGTTTTGACACTACCTCAGCTCGGCTTGCGCCACTTGGCCTGGTTGCGGAGACTCCCAATCCATCGTTCCTGGCTGTCGATCCCAGGGGACGGTTCCTCTATGCGGTAAACGAGCTGGAAAAATACCAAGGAGAGTCCAGCGGCTCGATCAGCGCATTTGCGATTGATCAAAAGAGCGGTAGGCTGTCGCTGGTGAACCAAGTCTCATCGCGGGGCACGGATCCCTGCTATGTGTCACTGGATAACTCAGGCAGATACGTGTTCGTCGCCAATTATGGCAGCGGTAGCGTCGCGGTCTTTCCTGTCTTGAAAGATGGCAGTCTGGGCGAAGCTGCGAGCTTTGTGCAACACAGCGGCTCCGGCCCAGATCGGGACAGGCAGGAAGGACCGCATGCGCACTGGATTGGCGTGACTCCTGACAATCGCTTTGTCATGTCGGCCGACCTTGGGACTGATAAGGTGCTCGCATATCGGTTGAACGATAACAATGGCGGCCTCTCCGCCAATGATCCGGCATTCGTGAAAGTCGAGGCGGGCTCAGGGCCTCGTCATGTGGATTTCCATCCCAACGGCAGATTCGCATATGTGCTAAGTGAGTTGTATTCCACTATGACTGTTTTTTCATACGACTCCGAGCATGGCGCGCTACAACTATTGCAGAGTGTTGCGACAGTTCCAGGAGGGTTTTCGGGGATCAATCATCCGGCGGAGATCAGAGTCCATCCGAACGGAAGATTTGTCTTTGTTTCGAACCGCGGCCACGACAGTATCGCGGTGTTTTCAATCGTTCAAAACAAAGGGACGGTAAGCCTGGTCGGACACTTCTCCACGCACGGCAGAAAGCCGCGCAATTTCGAAATTGATCCCAGTGGCTCTCGGTTATTTGTGGCTAACCAGGACAGCAACAATATCGTTATTTTCGATATCGACCCAGCGACAGGCAGACTCACGACGACTGGCCAGGTGCTTCAAGTAGATTCGCCGGTATGTGTCAAATTCATGGCGCTGGGCAGCACTAAGACGCACTGATTCGGTATGTCCGTCTGACTCTGAAGTGCCACTCGATAGAGACGGTCTCTTCAGCGAATCTGAGCAGCGGCTAATAGAGCCTATCTTTCTCTTCCCAATTTTCTTAGATATTTCCCAAAGAGTGTCGTTTCTGCCCGGTGGCTTTCGCTCTCATCAAGCAGAGGAACGCGATTTGTAACGACTGCCGACCTGCTTCCATGAAACGCATCGCCACAAAGTTCTTCCGGTGCTTGACGCCGTGGTTCGAAAGAACGACGCCATCTCGATGGGATCTTGCGCTCAAGATATGAGAGTCGTCCCCGTTGCTATAACGACCGCTTGATCAATTGACGGCTTCCAGTTTTCGAGCCATTTCCATCAGTTTTGTGACGCTGTTCCAGTTTCTTCCGGTTCCGGGAATGCCCAAGGCTTTTTCGATGAGGGACCAGGGAAGTTTGGTCTTTCCCATACCATTGGGGAAGTAGATGTAGGCCTCGCGACCGCGCATTCTCAGCTCCTCGGGATCGGCTTTGATTGCGAGGACTTTCTCCCGGCCTTGCACGCTTGGCTCGCCGGCAAGAAAAAGAACCAGAAGTTTGCCAGGGTCAATGTCGCGGCGTTTGGCGAATGGGTTCTTCGAAATTGACTCTTCTAGCTCTGTAGAAGACCGGAGAATGATTTCGGGCTTGCAACCGAAGCGCTTCTCGATTCCGTTCTGAATCTTTTTTGCCAACTTGGCGGTATCGCGCTCACTTGTCCGGAACACGACGTTACCGCTCTGCACATAAGTCTGGGGGTCTTGCATGCGCAGAGACTCATACAGCGCCCGAAGGGCATCCATCTTAATGACGTTGTGTCGCCGACATTGATGCCGCGAAGCATGGAAATCATTACGGTCATATCCAGACAATATATCGTGAGATCCTCGCGGTTCTGCTCGAGGTGTTGGCATAAAAAATGCCCAGCCGAACTGGGCATAAGAGGAGGCAGCTTGAGACTAGTAAGAAGAGGAGGATTGTTTGTTGTTACAGGTCTTCGACATGTGCTTGATAGACGAAATACTGAGCGTCGACTGATTGGAACTGCTCATGCCCGTGGACTGATCAGAACTGGTTGCGCCAGATGAGGCAGAGCTCGCGCCGTTGCTGCGTCCTGACGAGGAAGGCGATGCGGACAGCACATTGCCTTTAATCTGCACCTTATGGCCGACGTGGTCCTTCAACTGTCCAGTGTCGCCCGTGAGTTGATACGTTCTGCCATCACTCGAAGTCAGCGTGTAATTCCCATTCGAGCTGCTGAGACAACCTGCAACTGTGGCTTGACTACCGCTGTCTCCTGCAGCAGGTTGCGTACCGGCGTTGCTGGTTTGACTTGAAGTTGTGCCCGAATTTGAAGTTGCGCTCGGATTTGAGCTACTGCTCGGACTTGTCTGGCTTGGGTAATTCTGTGCCGCAGCCCAGGCGGCGGCAAGCAGCAGCACCATTAGAGTTAGCAGTTGTCGCATATATAGAAGGTCCTCCTGGATTGAGCGATCTTGGATACGCTTACTTTGAAGTTTGTCGCGAAGGGAGGTTGTCCACGTCGAGCGTCAATGTCGGCCAGGATTTGGATAAAGGCAGTCCCGAAATCTCACAAGGAGCGTGGCGCATTCGGCGTACGATGATCACGGCTGAGTCGCCGTTTTAGAGCACTCCCACAATCGCCAAAGACGAGGGCGCGGGGCTCCGTTACTGGCCGGCCTTTATTGCTGCGAGGATTCCGGTACTGGCAACGCGTTTACTAACTGCTGCGTATACGGCTGTGATGGACGGTTAAGTATCTCTCTCGTGAGTCCAACCTCGACCAGTTCGCCGCTCCGCAGGATGGCGATCCGATGGCACAGCGCTGAAACTGCCAGGAGGTCGTGCGAGATGAAGAGAATGCCTGTTCCCATATCCCGGCTGAGCTGACGGAAGATGTTGAGCACTTCCTTTTGTGTGATCAAGTCCAGGGAGCTGGTGCACTCGTCGGCGAGCAGTAGTGATGGGCGATGCAGCACCGCCATGGCAATGAGCACGCGCTGAGCCTGTCCGACGCTGAGCTGAGCTGGCTTTCGATTTAAGAATTTTTCGTCTGCATCGAGATTCAGGCTGTGCAGGATTTCCAGAAACCGTGGAGTGCACTGCTTGCGAGAGCCGGGCTGGTGTGCGCGCCAGGTCTCATACATCTGTGTACCGATTTTTAGAGCTGGGTTCAGCGATGACATCGGGCTTTGCAGGATCAATCCGATGTCACGCCCACGAATGCTCCGCATTTCTGATTCGGGCAAGGTTGTCAGCTCGCGTCCTTTAAGGAGGATGCTGCCGGACATTTTTCCGCCTTTGAGGTCTAAAAGTCGCAGGATGCTCAGGGCTAGCGTGCTCTTGCCGGAGCCGCTTTCGCCTACTAGTCCGAGGATCTCTCCTGGTTGCATTTCCAGATTGAGATTGCGAAGCACTCCGGGTTTGTTGGAGTAATCAGCAGACAGCGAGAGAGATAGGAGTGGCACGGCGGATGTCGGCGATTCAGGCCCTGCAGCTTCGCCTGGCGAGGGCGCCCGGCAGTCGGTTTTTCGATGGATTTCCGTTTCCGGTTCCATTTCAACATCTCTGGTCTTCATTGCACTCATTTGCCTAGCGAAAGATATTCGATGTTCCAATACGTCTGAGGGGTCAATACTACGGGGTCCGCGTTTTTGACTCTGGGCGATACAGCTACTAACGCATTCTTGTCCACCAGATGAATCGTCGGACTCTCCTCGGCCGCAATTTCCTGCACTCTGTCGAAGGCGAGCTTTCGCTGCTTGCGATCGAGAGTCGACGCTTGCGCACGCATGTACTTATCGATCTCCGCTTCCCACTGAGTCTCAGGAATCTTCTGCGCCGGATTCCACTCATGAAGATCGGCAGAGCTGAGCCACACATTCATCTGCGCATTCGGGTCAAGGTCGACATTCGTGAATCCCAGCAGCACTGCATCGTAATTAAAGGTCCTGGTCACCCGCTCGATGATCGAAGGGAAGTCGAGCGGAATAAAGTTCACAGTAATACCAATCTGCTGCAAATCTTGCTGAACCAGACTGCCCATGCGTTCGCGCGGCTTGTTTCCGGCGTTAGTAATGAGCGAGAAGCTCACGGGATGGCCGGCTTTGTCCTTGAGCACATCGCCATCTTTTCGGAACCCGTCCTGCTTCAACAGTTCGAGTGCTCCGTTTGGATCGTATGGGGTTGGCTGCAAATTCTGATTGAACCAGAACCTATTCGCCGGACTGACTATTCCAATCGAAGGGGTAGCATGCCCGCGAAGGGCTACTCGTGCCAAATCGGCGCGATTGATGGCCATCGACATGGCGCGCCGGAAGTTGCGCGAGCGAAGCCAGTTTTTCTTGTACTCGGGGAGCGGAGACTTGCGGACTTCATTGAACCAGAGCTCTTCGGGTTCGACCGAGGGCCCGAGATCGCGCGCTGCGGATGCGTCTTCGCTATGCAGTTGCTCGTAGAGATCCGGCGACATGCTGTTGATCAACTGAATGTCGCCTTGCCTGAATCTTATCAGTTCAGTGTCGCGATTAGAGAGCACATAAAGCCGGACCGCATTCAAATAGGGAAGCTGGTGTCCTGAGTCGTCCCTCTTCCAGTAGTACGGATTTCGCCTTAGCAGGACATATTCCCCGGCCTTCTGCTCCCCTACGCTAAATGGTCCCAAAACGACACTCGAATCTGCTTTGCCGGCCATACGAGATGGAGAGATGGCAATCTCGTCAAACAGCCGTTCCAAACCCGCAATCGGATGCTCAAACTCAATGCTGATCTTGTCTTTTCTATGCGCCTCTACTGTTGCAGCGCCTCCCGCGCGAAATGCGTCACCCTTTGGTGAGTGCAAATTCGGATCCAGGGCCGCCTTAAGGGTGGCAACCGCGTCCTCTGCGGTGAAGTCAGTGCCGTCGGAAAATTTTATGCCAGGGCGCAGATTCAGAGTGATGCGGCGTCCGTTTTCGTCGATGGTCCAGCTCGTCGCAAGTTCCGGTTGGTTTTCTTGCGTTTTGCGATTCACCCGAATGAGAACTCCGCCGGTGAGATAGCGAACGATATCGGAGGAATCATCCTCTGCCATCAGCGGGTTGAAAGTCTTGGGATCGGACTTGATAGTGACACGAAGCTCGCCAGTGGTCTGCGCTGGGCGACTGCAAGCAGAAAAACAAAATGCGATCAATACCAGCAGCACGCAAGGCGAGCTACGCCGCTTTATTCTTACTTCAGCCGATGACCCGATGAGCCGATCACCCGCTTTCATTAAGACGCGTACTCCTCACCGGAAAGAATGAATTGAAACAGGCTCATTACCAGCACAAGTGAGATCAAGGGAGCCCACAGCCAAGGTCGATGTGCGAGTGCCCCATAGTTCTCGAGTTCGCGCAGCAGGTTTCCCCACGACGGGAGTGGCTCGGTTACGCCAAGCCCGAGCATTCCGAGATTAGCCTCGGTAAGAATAAAGAGCGGAACCGAGATCCAGAATTGGGCAATGAGGATTGGCTTCACGTTTGGTAGTACATGCCGAAGCAAGAGCCGCAGTGACGGGCAGCCAGAGGCGCGTGCTTGCAGCACGAACTCGGAGTTTCGGAGGTCTCGTACCGTCGCCGCCACAATGCGGGCTGAGGCGGCCCAGCCCAAAGTTCCCAAAAGGGCAAAGGTGATGACGACTGACGTAAGGGCGGGAACATCGAGCGGTAACAACGCGCGGACTGTAAGCAGCAGGAAGAGCCAGGGCAAACTAAGAAAGAGATTGATGACGACGTTAGTGAGCCGGTCCCAAACCCCACCGATGTAGGCTCCCGCGCCGCCAACGATGGCCGCCAGAAGGGTAGAAAGCAGGGCGGCGGCAGGCGCGAGCAGCAAAGAAATGCGCATGCCGTAAAGCAGTCGCGACAAGCGATCACGTCCGAGTTCGTCTGTACCCAACGGATACTGCTGCGTCGGCGGATGATTCAAGTCTTGCCGGAATTGCTTCGCATACGGAGCAGGAGCGAACAGGTTGGCGGCCAAAGCGATGAGAAAGACTGCGGCGAGTAATGCAACCGCCGCCCACCGAGCCGCGCTCATAAAACATCCCTCGTGGCTGAGGGAGTGAGCAGATCGGAGAATGAATTGGCTGCGACTGTGACGAGCGCGATCACGAGCGTGAGGTTCACCAGGACCGGCACATCGCGCGCCAGCGCGGCCCTCCATGCCAGCTGTCCCAAACCGGGATAATCGCAAACCACTTCCACTGGAATCGCCGCGCCAAGTGCCAGACTCACCGTGACGCCAGCGAGAGCAAGCATTGGCGCGGCAATATTGGGGAAAACATGCCAGCCAAGAATGCGAAGCCCGCTCAGTCCACGCGCTTTGGCCGTGAGCACGTGCGGAAGTGCATAGGTCTTAATAAGCAGGTTACGCGAAAAACGAAATACCTTGGGGAAGACAATCAGCGCGATAGCGATTCTTCCCGGTGAACCGACGACTAGAAAGAGAAGCGCGAGAACCGCAGAAGGAATACACAGAAAGACTCCCGTAATGAGTGCAGCAGTTGTGCTGTATAAAGGAGACTGCTTCCAGGTTGCCGGCAGTGCTAGCGTTAGTCCCAGCAGCCATCCACCTCCCACACCGATTGCGATCGAATAGAGCGTTTCTGGGACTCTGTCACGCAGCAGTTCCACTACAGGACGATTCAGAGACCGGGAGTACCCGAAGTCACCGTGTGCGAGTTGTCCCAGGTAGTGCGCGTAGTAGGAAAGCACATTGCGTTCGCGCGCGTCCTGCTCGTGGAGAGCTTGGCGAGCCTCAGCGCTGAGTTGCGCATTCAGATCGCTTTCTTGCGCGCCGAATCCCGGGGCAAAACGAACGAGCGTTGCGCCGAGCAAGCCGCCAATTAAAGCGGTGAGCAGAACTGTTATCAATTGCCGTCCGATTGCTCTCAGCGACATGGCGCGAACACTACCTCACTAGCTCGGAATATGACAGTGTGCGCAATTCGCGTCCAGTGTTTATGCAGGCGGGGAACATCGCAAGTACCTTTTCGACCTAGCCCTTCTGCAGAGCATAAGAGCGGAGCTTGCGGCTTAACGTCCGACGCGAGATGCCGAGAATCCTGGCTGCCTTTTGCTGGTGGCCTGCTGTTCCCCGGAGAGCCCGAAGGATAAGGTCCTTTTCCATCGTGTCGAGCGGTGCGGCGATGGGCGTTTCCACAGAATCAATTCGCGGGCGAAACTCCTGAATATGACTCGGCAGCTCGTGCGCGGTGATGGTTTCGCTCGGGCAGAAGACAGCCGTAGTGAGCACCACGTTGCGTAACTCACGAACATTGCCGGGCCAATGATAGTTCTCGAGCGTCGCCTTCGCTTCCTGGCAGAACGTCAAGTGCGGGTACGTCGCATGCAGAAAGAAGTTGGCGAGAGGAATGATGTCTTCCCTGCGCTCACGCAACGGAGGAACACGCAAATGAATCTGGTTCAGGCGATGAAACAGATCGTTGCGGAACGCGCCCTTC
Source organism: Acidobacteriota bacterium (assembly GCA_003225215.1). Taxonomy (GTDB): domain Bacteria; phylum Acidobacteriota; class Terriglobia; order Terriglobales; family Acidobacteriaceae; genus Gp1-AA112. The sequence continues at coordinate 9,086 of QIBC01000011.1, read as the reverse complement.
TCTACCTGATCTTCCAAATTGCGGCTGGTCGCCGCGATGATCCGAGCATCGGTCGTAACTTTCTTGATCCCACCAACACGGTAATACGGAGTTCCGTCCAGAACGCGCAGCAACTTCACCTGCGTGCGCGGTTCGAGTTCACCGATTTCGTCGAGGAACAATGTGCCCTCGTGGGCCAACTCGAAGAACCCGGCTTTCTGCGCGTCGGCGCCGCTAAATGCGCCTTTCTCATATCCGAACAGCTCACTCTCAACCAGATGTTCGGGAAGAGCACCACAGTTCACGTCAATCAAAGGTTTGTTACATCGCAGCGAAAAATGATGAATCGCTCGCGCAATAATCTCTTTTCCGCTTCCTGTCTCGCCCGTTATTAACACCGAGGCATTTGTCTTGGCGATGCGCTCGGCAGTCGCCATCAGGCGCTGGAGCGCTGGGCTGTGCACAATCGCAGGCACGCCCTGCAAGATCTGCGGGTTGGACTCAGTGGGCAAGAGTCGGACAGTTTCGGGAAACGTACGGTGTACGTAACAAAGTACTGCTGAAGATGTATGAAATCTAAGGGTGATGCGACTGAAAGGGATTACCTTCGGTTACCTGGCGAGGTTACTTTAGGGAAGTCCATCCCTCTTCGAGCTGTTTTTGCAGAATCCAGCGCTTCAGATCGGCCGCAGACCCCTCATCGATCTTCAGAAACTTGATTCCGGCGTGTCCATCCCGCGAGCACCACGCGATCTCAGACTCGGCTTGCACTAGAGTCTCGATGCCCGGGACCTTGAAATTGAGGTAAAAGGTGAGAGCGTTTTGGGCCTCCAGCGGAACCTTGTTTAATGCGATGCCCCCCAGGCTGACGTTAGTCGCTTCGGCGGTGAACTCATGGCCGTCGGAGGTCTTCACTTTCACCGGCACTTCGAGGGTACTGCGGAAGTAATTCTGCTGCCGTTGGCTGAGAACGCCTAGGCTGTCCGAACCTGGATGCGATTCTTCGCGCATATGCTTGAGCTGACGGCTCAGCGTCCGACGAGAGATTCCTAATTCTTCCGAGGCTAGGCCCTGGTGTCCACTATGGCGGGCCAGAGCTTCGAGAATCCGCTGTTTCTTGATGTCACGTAAGCCCCCGCCCGACGGGGGCATGGGGGAAGCAGAAAAGGGGATCGAACCAATTCTGGGAGGGACAGTCGCGGCCCGGCTTAGCTGCGGTTCGGAGAGCTCAATTTCCGCAGGCAGATCCGAGGGCAGCACGACGTGGTTTGAGCACAATGCTCCGGCTCTAACCATGACATTCCGAAGTTCGCGAACGTTGCCGGGCCAATGGTAGGCTTCAAGTGCCGCCGCAGCTGCTGGCGAGAGCTCCACTTCGGGATAGTTTGCCGCCAAAAAATATTCCGCCAGCAGCCCGATGTCTTCTTTTCGTTCCCGCAGAGGCGGCACACGCAGTTGAAACTGGGACAGGCGATGGTATAGATCACCACGAAATCGGCCTTCTTTTACCGACTTATCCAGCTCCTGGTTTGTGGCAGCGATCAGCCTTACATCGACAACGACTTTCTTCGTCCCTCCCAGACGGTAATACGGAACTCCATCCAGGACCCGAAGCAGCTTCACTTGGAGCTTGGGTTCGAGCTCGCCAACTTCATCGAGAAATAAGGTTCCCTTCGATGCGAGCTCAAAGAAGCCCGGTTTTGGATTGTCGGCACCGCTAAAAGCCCCCTTTTCGTACCCAAATAGTTCACTCTCAACCAGATGTTCGGGGAGTGCGCCGCAGTTTACGTCGATCCAGGGCTGATCACCTCGGAGGGAATGAAAGTGGAGGGCACGTGCGATCAGTTCTTTTCCCGTGCCAGTCTCTCCGATGATGAGCACGGCGGCGTTGTGGTGCGCCACGCGCTCGACCATCTGCAGTAATCGTCTCATTGACTCACTGCGAAAGACGGCCTGCGCTCCAGGCAAATCCAAAATTACAGGTTCACTGCTCAAAACGAAGTGGCCTTTCGAAGCTCTGGGCCGGAGTGTAGGCCAGCAGCGTAGATGACCGCAACCCAAATGGAAAGCGGTACTTGGCCTGACAATGTCTCTGCAAAAGGCCCTATTTTCGGGGCTTCCAACCCGGTATTCGTTGATTTAACCCAAATACGACATTTCTTGGCGTAATTGCGAGACATGCTGTCTCACTCGGGATGGCGCAGTGCGCCAATGTGTCCCAAGCCGTGCATTTCCATTTCGGTCCTAATGTCTAAGTAGAAGAAAATACAGGCCAAACCTCAGTTTTCTATGCACAGCCACTCGTGGAAGGAGAAATGCACCAATAGAGGTCGCGAGGGTAACAACAATGCAGGCAGACCGACTTAAGGCTGGTGCATTCATCACCTTAATCGCATTCTCAGGCGCCTCAGTGTTCGCCTATGGAATGCTGAACTGGCATGCTCAGGATCTGGTGCGGCTGGTTGTCTATATCGTCATAGCGGCCGTTGCCTCAGGGTTAAAGGTCAGTTTACCGGGCGTGAATGGGACGATGTCCGTTAACTTCCTGTTCGTTCTGCTCGGCATCGTCGAACTCAATCTTCCGGAAACATTGCTCATCGGCCTCACGGGCATTGTCACTCAGAGCCTGTGGAAGTCGCGCAAAATCACACCTGTTCACCTGACGTTCAATCTAGGCGGGAATGCGCTCGCGATCGGAGCTGCATACTCCGCTTACGAGTTTGTGAACAGCCGCTGGTTCGCGCACAGTCTTCCGCTGTCGCTGGTTGTCGCCGCGTCTGTGTACTTCCTGGCAAATACGATTCCCATTGCGGGAGTGATTTCGCTAACTGAGCACAAACCAGTCACCAAGACCTGGAAGGAATGCTACTTCTGGTGTTTTCCGTACTATTTGTTTGGCGCCGCCCTCACCGGACTGGCGCACCTGATTAACCAGCATGCTGGATGGGAAACGTCGCTGCTCGCCTTCCCGGCTGTGTACTGGATCTATCGTTCCTATCGCCTGTATCTCGAACGGCTGGAGCATGAGAAAAGCCACGTTGAAGACATGGCTGCTCTGCACTTGCGAACCATTGAAGCATTAGCTTTGGCGATCGAGGCCAAAGATCACACTACGCATGAGCACCTGAAACGCGTGCGCGTTTATGCCGTTGAGATTGCAAAGAAGTTGAAAGTTTCCGAAGAAGAACTCGAAGCGCTTCGTGCGGCGTCATTGCTGCACGATATCGGCAAGCTGGCGGTGCCGGAGCACATCATCTCCAAGCCAGGCAAATTGACGCCGGAAGAGTTCGAGAAGATGAAGATCCACCCGATCGTGGGAGCCGAGATTCTGCAGCGCGTGCAATTCCCATATCCGGTAGTTCCCATCGTGCGCGCTCACCACGAAAAGTGGGATGGCAGTGGATATCCCTTTGGCCTGCGCGGCGAAGAGATTCCCATGGGCGCCCGCATTCTGGCTGCGGTTGATTGCCTGGATGCGCTCGCGTCTGACCGTCAATATCGCCGAGCCCTGCCGCTGGATGAAGCAATGCGTCACGTGGAAATGGAAGCCGGCACCAGCTTCGATCCAGTAGTGGTCGCTGAGTTGAAGAAGCACTATCAGGAACTGGAGCGGAAGGCACAGGATCAAGATCATCCACTGGTGAAGCTCTCGACCGATGTAAAGGTCGAAAAGGGAACACCCGCTGCGGGGCTTGAGCACAACGAAGGCAATCGCGACGAACAGCCGATTGTGCAAAAGGCACACCAAGTCGAATTTCTGTCATCGATCGCAAGCGCTCGTCAGGAAGCGCAGATGCTGTTCGAACTTAGCCAGACAATCGGCAATTCGCTTTCTCTCGACGAAACGCTTTCTGTGCTGTCAGTGCGTCTAAAACGCCTGATCCCATACGACTCCATCGCGATCTACTGCAAGAAGGAGGATCGTCTGGTGCCGGAGTTCGTCACCGGCGATAACTTCCGCTTGTTCTCGTCCTTGCAGATTCCGATGGGCCAGGGCCTCTCCGGATGGGTGGCGCAGAATCGCAAGGCCATCGTGAATGGCAATCCATCGGTCGAGCCTGGATATCTGGCTGATGACACCAAGTTCAGCACCTTGCGCTCCGCGTTAGCAGTTCCTCTCGAAGGCTTACAAGGCGTGCTCGGCGTGTTGTCGTTGTATCACTCCGAGAAGGACGCGTTCACCAACGATCACCTGCGCATTCTGCTGGCGATCGCTTCCAAGCTTGGACTTTCCATCGAAAACGCATTGAAATACCGGCTGGCCGAGACGTCGGCAACCACCGACTATCTCACCGGATTGCCCAATGCGCGTTCGCTGTTCCTGCACCTTGATCGAGAGATGTCCCGTTGCCGCCGCCACGAAGAAGCTCTCACGGTGCTGGTCTGCGATCTCGATGGATTCAAGCAAGTCAACGATCGCTTTGGACACCTGGAAGGCAACCGTCTGCTGCGAGTATTCGCACAGAAGCTGAAAGAATCCTGCCGCGAGTACGACTACGTAGCCCGTATGGGCGGCGACGAGTTCGTAATCGTCGCTCCCGGACTCGCTCCGGAAGCAAGCCTGGAGAAGACCTGCTACTTCAATGAACTCGCCATCGAGGCAGGAAGGCAAGTTACAGGTGAGGAAATCGTCTCACTGAGCGTTGGCTCTGCTTACTACCCCAAGGATGGCCGGGACGCAGAGCAATTGCTCGCCGAAGCGGATCGCCGGATGTACGTTGTAAAGCAACAGCACCATTCCGGCGTAGACATTCCTCAAGAAGTTCCTCGAGCCGCCAAGGTGAACTGAGCACCTTCAAGCCCGGGGCCTCGCAGGAAACCCCAGTCCCGCAAGGGATTGGGGTTTTCGTTTTTCCGGAAAATTCCCAGGACCAGGGAGAAAAACAGGCGAGTTTTCAAATTCAGCCTCAAAATCATCGAATTCTGCCCAAAATCCGCAAATTTCGTTCAAAACCAGGGAATTAACAGGGATGTCTGTGGATATCCCGCTAAGCTACTGCCAACAAGGTGGTTAGTGCCAGTTCTCGCGGGATTCAAGAAATTAACAGCGAAGTATCAGGGATTCGCACCCTCAAACTGTCCGCGCTCCTGCATCCTTAGATCGTTTGAGTAGCTCCGCGATTGTGATGAGCAACAGCGTTCAGAAACGAGTTTGTTTGCTTGGCCAAGAGTGACCCCGTCTACCCATACACCAAACATCCTGAGCGCAGGAGGGTTCCCGCGCGCTTTCACCAGCGCGGGAGACCGGAGTCGAAGGATCCTTTGTGTTGATTTTGATTGCGACGGCTGCAAGGTTTGATGAGAGTTGGGCGGTTCGGTCAATGCAACGGCGCTGTGGGGAGTAATCGTGCAAGCGCGGATCGAGTATCCATGTGTTCATTCGCTCGGGTGCCGGGTTTTAAGTTAGAAGATTGGTACGTACGATCAGGCGGGAGGCGTCATTTTTTGTCTATGATTCGTTCAAGATGAGGAACCGGACGCATGAATAAACCGGATGGTCAGGACACGGCAGACCGCCTCTCTGCGATTGTAGCGAACTCGCTGGATACTCAGGCGAAAACGCAAGATCTGGCGCGCCAGGCGTACCAAAGCCGCACCCAGTTCCACAGGTTGTTCCGAATAGTGGTCGAAGAAACTCCCGGAGCCATGCGACGACGGCTGTTGTTGGAAAGAGCAGCATATCAACTGGCGCATACCGGAATGTCGGTCACGGACGTCGCCCTGGACGCCAACTACGGTTCGTTGGAGGCGTTCACGCGCGCTTTCCGAAAAGCTTTTCGGATTTCTCCCAGCCTCTACCGGCGCATGCGTGATCCGCACTTTCACTTGCCGGCGTTCAACAAAATTCACTTTTTTGCCCCTGGTTCCTCAACAAAAGGAGGAAGAGACATGGATTTATTCGATCGTTTTGCAGGCAACGACTCGTGGCATACGCGGCATTTGTTGGAATACGCGGCTACTTTGACAGAGGAACAGTTGGATCGGCCGCTGCCCACGGTCATAGAGCTGCTGCCCTGGCGGGAGTCGAATAAAACTCTAAGGCAGCTCTTAGAAAACATTATCTTCACTAAAGAAGTTTGGACCGCCGCGCTGTCCGGAGTCGATATGGATATGAACGGCCCTCCCAAATCGCAGCGCTCCCCGCAAGCTCTGCTGCAAAGGCTCGAAAAGACCGATGCTGAACTGCATCGCATTCTAAGTGACATCCGAAACCGCTCCGCCTGGGACGATACGTTCGTCGACGCTCTGTGCGAACCGGCTGAGACCTTCACTTTCGGCGGCGTCTTCGCCCATATCATGACATTCAACGCGCATCGGCGATTGATGGCTTTGGACGCTCTACGCCAACTCGGCGTCCAAACCGAGGGTTTCGGCGATCCCATGGAGTATGAGGAGAGGGTGGCACCCTGGAACCAGCGGATAGCTCTTAAAATGCCGTGAGAGAACACCTCCCGGTTGTGACCACTCACACAACCCAAAACAAAAGCTCTTGATACAGAACTCTGTTCTTGAAATCCCCTTCGTGAAATTTGCCCGGATTTACTGAATTTCAACGAAAACGTGGCTCTTCGGGATGAAATTGACAAGGCGTCCATGTTCGAGGAAGTCATCGGCGAGGTGCCGGCTCTGCAAATAGTCCTTGCAGGCGTGAGCAAGGTTGGCGGGTGGCCCATCCCTTCCCATTGTGGTCTTCGCATCGGACTCCGAGAAACTCGGTGCCCCATCCTCGCCGGTGTCGCGGAGGATGGGGCACCCACTGCATAGTAGGTCCACGAAAAATCAAAAGCTCTGGGTGGGGCACCGGCACACGATATGCTGGGGGCCAATCATATGTTCCGACGATTCGTAGTCCTATCATCTGCTCTTTTAGTCCTTGCTTCGCTGCTGTACGCAAAGCGAGTGCCTCCAAAGCCAGTTCCGCCGATAACTCACGACGGAGTGACATATTCTGTGTCGGGCGACGGAAGAGTTGCTTACGTTGTGGCAACAAACGCAGCGAGCGGCAAAACATTGTGGAAAGCCACGATTTTTCGAACACATATAAAACCGTGGTTAGAAGAGGACATTCAGTGGGTTTTCATTAGCGAATTGAAAATAGTTCCGCTCCTTAAATCTTCGGGTTCGATACTTTTTATCAAAGACGAAAAATACAGATGCTATTACCTAGACTTGAAGACTAGGCATGTAACGAAATGTGTTGGTTTCTAGTGGCGCTCATCAAGCGCGACCTACTCCACCTGCGGAAACTGCATCAGCCTCGCTACGAAGCCGAGCCGCAACCGCCTACCGCGTGGAGAACAGCCGACCACCTGCCGAGCCGTTTTTGCATGACGTAAAACTGCCACCGCGTCAACGCGGAAATGCCTTTTGCCAGTCCCTACGCCGCGTACCACAGCGACACGGATGCACGAATATAAACGCGATGCAAGCGGTTCAGTGAGGTTTGCGCAAAGCAATCCCGCTTACGAGCGTATGTAATGCACTCGAAGGACTATCGCTCAACTCGATTTCACGGTAGATGTCTTTGAACCTCAAATGGACGCCAGCGACCATTTCCTTATCCGCCAGCAGTTTGTCCAAGAGCTTACGCCAGCCCGGAACTTGCCGATGCTCTAGTAGAAGCTTCAGTGCCAGATTCTCAAGCAGCAGATATTCGGTGGTTCGTAGCAGTTCTGCGACGTGTTTCCTCTCGTTTCGCGTCATGGGCTTGTTAAAGACGAAAAAACAAAGAGGATAGTTTCAAAGGCTAATTCACCCGAGTTACTTCTCATCGCGCCAATCGTACCCGCAGAAACGGCACTGCTTAGCTGTCGGTGTTCGCGCCAGTTCACGACATCTCGGACAGCAATTGAGGAGAACTTTGTCGCCGCACTCCTGAAGGATGCGCTTAGCTGTTAGCACTTCAAACGCTTCGTAGCCATCGCTAGCGAGTCGTAATACCTCCGGCTCATCGGACAGACTTCGGGAATGCAACTTGGAGTTGTGCGCTTCTCTTTGCGATGGCATAGACGCTGATTGCTGCGACACTCGGACGTGGCGGCCACCCGGAAGCACTACATCAAGACCGTTCCGGCTGAAGTCACACAGGCGATGCAGAAGCTGGCTCTAGCAATTTCAGTGCAATGACGCACATAAAATGTTCTGTGGAAATTGTGTGCAGTGATTGTGCAGTAATCGCTCGACCACTCTTTTGCTAAACTGAAGAAAGTAAAAGGATGCCGACGTAGCTCAGTTGGTAGAGCAGTCGATTCGTAAACTGCCCAGCCTCGCGTATGTTGTTGGTGGATATAGGGACTTGGTAGGCGTTCCAAGTGGTTTTTTGGGGTTGTTTGGGGTCTGTTGTGCAACAGAATGTGCAACAGGTAGAGTCGTCGATTAGCGGTCGATTTCTCCGTCATTTCTTCGCAAAACCCGCATCTCGGAATTCTCTCATATTGGACCTCACAGGAATATAGAGTCCAGTTTCCGATTGATCTTTGACCTTGGCGTCGACAGCATGGCGTGCTGATCAGAACCGACATTCAGATCTGCGATTCAAAGTCGTACCCGATGAGTTGACGCATCGCGCGGTTACTTGAAGAATTGGAAGGATGACTTCAGGCTCAGGTTTTCCTGAACGGCTCCGCAAACTGGCTGAGTTGGAATCTGGCGATTACACTCGCTGGAATGTCATTCCAAATCTAAGCGTAGTTGCAAGCTATTCATTCACTACGCAAACGATTGAGTTAGCGGAGGTGTCTGCTCAACGCTACATGGGGGCTTTATCAGGTGACCCAGCAGCGCAGAATAAGGTTCTACCGCTCTTGCTGCACGAATGGCGGCACTGGCTCGATCACATCGGCACGGTTTGGGGCCAGCGCCTTCTTACTCTTGGTTACAACGCAATCCACGCCAGACTTGCCGGGAAGGAGACAGACTTTCGCCGCATCGTTGATTTCAGGCGCAAACTGCGCGATGACCGCTTCGAGAAGTTCTATTCTGAAATCTATAAGCAGGACGACCCCGCTCAGGCGGTCAGGGGATGGCGGTATGAGTTTTCGACGGGCGCAAGATTCGACCATAACGGAGTACCGTCAGAAGAACATCCGATTATCTTTACCCGTTTT
>QIBC01000138.1:11402-31683 GCA_003225215.1 Acidobacteriota bacterium | reverse complement strand
GCACCAGGCGCTCGTCTTCGGAGAGGAGTGAGTCGAACTCGATAAAATCAACGCCTTTGAACTTGAAGGGAGCCATTCAAAAATCTCTCTTTAGGCCGATGATGCTGGATGAAATCGGAGTATGAGGAAAACAGATTAGGGTAACAGAGGCTGCTTGTGATTCCGAAATTCTGACGCTTGGTACGAGCCAGTCTGGAGATCACACATTTGACGAGAGCAAGTACTTAATCTTCTCCCGTAACTTGTCAATCCTGAACTCCAACTCGCCAATTTCCTTCGACAGAGCCATTCGCCTCTCAGGCAATTTTTGTATTTCAAGTAATGCGAGATCGGCGTTGACGATTCGTTGGAGGTCGCGAATTTCGTCCTCGATGACGCGGATTTGCATATACATGTCGATTCAGATCATGCCACAGGTGCTCTAGCAAGAGTCCATTGTGTTAGGACGTCGAACAACTCAAACTCTGCTACCCGCCCGCGTTGACCCTCCCCTATCAGCGTGTTAATTTCAAGAGTTACCCAGCACGTTCTGGGCGTCACCTCCGCATTGCAAATAAGGAACACCGTTGAGTCCTACCGCCGAAGTAAATACCGGACTGCGCAAGACTGCCTTGAACGCTGTCCATCGCAAGATGGGCGCCAAGATGGTCGATTTTGGCGGCTGGGACATGCCTGTCGAATACTCCGGGCTGATTGCTGAGCACATGGCGGTTCGCACTGGGGTTGGTGTGTTCGACGTCAGCCATATGGGCGACATCCTCATCCGCGGACCGCAGTCGTTGCCGGCTGTTCAGCACATCAGCATGAACGATGCTTCGAAGCTCCAACCGGGTCAGGCTCATTATTCTGCTCTGCTGTATCCCGAGGGAACGTTTGTTGACGACGTAATCGTCCACAAGCTTGGCGACAACGATTATTTGCTGGTCATCAACGCGGGCACGAGAGAAAAGGACGTGAACTGGGTGCGCCAGAACGTCCGCGAGTTCCGCTGTCATGCCGACAACCTGAGTGACTATTACACTCAGCTCGCGATTCAGGGCCCGAAAGCGGTCGATGTACTGCGCAAGCTTACGAATGTTGATCTCACCCCCATCAAGAACTACTGGTTCACCTACGGCACGGTCTGCGGACTTCCCAACACGATGATCGCTCGCACCGGGTACACCGGCGAAGACGGATTCGAAATCTACATTCCCTCTGACGAGCCGACGAGCGAACGCGTGTGGTACGAGGTGCTTGGAGCCGGCAGAGAGTTTGGAATCCTCCCCTGCGGCCTTGGCGCCCGCAATACGCTCCGCCTTGAATCGAAGATGGCGCTCTATGGCCACGAGATCTCCGACACGATTAACGTCTGGGAAGCTGATCTGGGACGTTACTGCAAGATGGAGAAAGGCAACTTCATCGGCCGTGAGGCTCTCGAAAAAGCGAAGACCGCAGGACTCAAGAGAATTCTCGTCGGCCTGGAAATGATCGAACGCGGAATCGGTCGAGACAGCTACAAGGTTTTCAGCGAAGCAGGCGGGCAGATCGGCGAAATCACCAGCGGATCTCCAGCGCCGTTCCTCAAGAAGAATATCGCGCTAGCCTACGTGCCGCCCGAATACTCCCAGATCGGAACTATCGTCCTCGTTGAAGTGCGGAGTCAAAAGGTGAAGGCGCAGGTAGTTTCCACCCCGTTCTACAAACGTCCCAAGAAAGAGAAATAGCAAAGGAAGACAGCATGGCTTTTCCCGCAGATTACCGCTACACCAAAGAACATGAGTGGATCAAGGTGGACGGCAATCAAGCCACGATCGGCATTACCGATTACGCTCAGAACTCTCTCGGCGACATCGTCTTTGTGGAATTGCCCAAAGTGGGAGAGGAACTCACAGCCGGCAAGACCTTCGGCAGTGTGGAATCGGTGAAAGCGGTCTCTGAACTTTATGCGCCGGCCTCGGGCAAAGTTGTTGCTATCAACGAATCGCTGGCGACAGCCCCGGAGAAGATTAACTCCGACGCGCACGGCTCCTGGATGCTGCGCATTCAGCTCAAAGATGCCGGCGAAGTGAGCAAGTTGCTCTCATCGGACGATTACGACAAATACGTGAAAGAAGAGGGTGGGCAATAGTTGCGTTATCTTCCAAAGTCTCCCGCCGACCGCGAGGTGATGCTGCGCGAGATCGGCGTCCATTCGGTTGACGATTTCTTCAAGGCTATCCCCGCTGAGTACCGGCTGAATCGCGACCTCAAGGTCCCGAGGCAGATGGCGGAATCGGAAATCATCGACTACTTCCGTGAGCGAAGCGAGGAGAACGCTGCCGGCTACGCCGTGTTTTTGGGTGCAGGCGCTTATCACCATTATCGCCCGGTGATCATTGATGCTCTGGTGCAGCGCGGTGAATTCCTCACTTCTTATACCCCATACCAGGCAGAGATCTCTCAAGGCACGCTGCAGGCGATCTTCGAGTTCCAGACGATGATCTGCGAGCTCACCGGTATGGAAATTGCCAACGCTTCCATGTACGACGGCAGCACGGGCGCGGCAGAAGCCATTCTGATGGCCATGCGCGTCACGGGACGCCACGAATCCGTGATTGCCCGCACGGTACATCCGGAATATCGCGAGGTGATCCACACTTATCTTCACCACCGCGATATGCCGATGACGTTTGCTGGCTATCGGGATGAGAGCGGCGAGATCAAGCTCGACGAGCTCGAACAGTTCGTCACTGATCGGACTGCATGCGTCCTTATTCAAAGCCCAAACTTCTTGGGCTCAATCGAAGACGTCGCGGCGGTCGCTGAGATTGCGCACCGCAAAGGGGCGCTGCTCGTGGTCTCAATCGCCGAGGCGTTATCGCTCGGAATCGTGAAGCCTCCTGTAGAAGCCGACATCGTGTCCATGGAAGCCCAATCCTTTGGCGTACCGCTGGGATTTGGCGGTCCGTACGATGGCGTGCTCGCGGCGAAGGAAAAATATGTTCGCCAGATGCCCGGCCGTCTAGTCGGTGAGACCAAAGACAAAAACGGGAACCGAGGCTACGTGCTCACGCTCTCCACGCGCGAGCAGCATATTCGCCGCGAGAAGGCGACCTCGAACATCTGCACGAACCAGGCACTGGTTGCACTGATGTCCACGATCTACATGAATGTGTATGGGCGCGAAGGGCTCAAGGATCTCGCCAAGCAGAACTTGGCAAAAGCCCACTATGCCGCCGGCGAATTTGGCAAGAGAGCGAAGGTCCTGTTCCCGCGCGGAAAACGATTCAACGAGTTCGTGGTGCAGAGCAAGGACGATCCCCATGCAATCAACGATCGTCTTCTGGAGAAGAGAATCGTCGGAGGATTGTCGTTGAAGAAGTTTTATCCCGAATTGGGCAACGCTTCACTCTGGTGCTGTACCGAAATGAATACGCGCGAGCAGATCGACGCCGCAATTCAGGCGGTGCAGGCGTGATGAAGCCCCGCAAAGTTTCACAGCACGTGAATCAGAACGAAGGACTGATCTTCGAGAAATCGTCTCCCGGTAAGAAGGCATACAAACTGCCGCCGCTCGATGTGCCTGACGTCAATCCCGAGAAACTCCTGGGAGAGCAGGCGCGCGAAGACCTTGGGCTCATGCCGGAAGTCAGCGAGATTGAAATCATTCGTCACTTCACCCGGCTCTCGACCTGGAACTACGCGATTGACCTGGGCATGTATCCGTTGGGCTCGTGCACGATGAAGTACAACGCGCGGGTGAACGAATTTGTCGCGAGGCTTGAAGGTTTAGGAAACGCGCATCCCTATCAGCCGGAGAAGATTTCCCAAGGCGCGCTGCGCATCATTAAGACGCTACAAGAGTGTCTGTGCGAAATCACCGGAATGGACACGATCACGCTTCAGCCGGCGGCGGGAGCTCACGGCGAATTCACCGGCATCCTGCTCATGCGCGCATATCACGAGTCTAGAGGAAATCCGCGCAAGAAGCTCATCATTCCCGATTCGGCGCACGGCACTAACCCCGCGACGGCGGCGATCTGCGGATACGAAATCGTCAATCTGAAGTCGAACGCTGAAGGCATGGTCGATGCCAGCTTGCTGGCGTCGGTCGTCGATGATAGCGTCGCCGGCATGATGCTCACCAATCCGAGCACAATCGGCGTCTTCGAAAAAGAGATTCACCGCATTGCCGACGTCCTGCACGACAAGGGCGCTCTTCTTTATATGGACGGAGCGAACATGAACGCCCTGGTAGGGAAGGCTCGCCCAGGCGATTTCGGCGTGGATGTAATGCACTTGAACCTGCACAAGACCTTCTCGACGCCACACGGCGGCGGAGGCCCTGGGTCGGGTCCAGTGGCCTGCAAGAAAATTCTCGAGAGATTCCTACCTACGCCTGTGCTCACAACCCGCACAGATGGCAAGCTCGGCTTTGAGTACAACCGTCCGCAGTCAATTGGGCGCGTACGCGCGTTCTATGGCAACTTTGGCATGTTTGTCCGCGCACTTGCCTACATCTTCGCCAATGGTCCAGACGGTCTGCGTCAGACCACAGAAGATGCGGTCCTCAATGCCAACTACATTCGCAAGAAGCTTGAGGGAATCTACGACCTGCCGTACAAGACGGGATCGATGCACGAAGTAGTGTTCAGCGACCGCCTGCAAACGCAAAACGGAGTCAGAACCGGAGACATCGCTAAACGTCTAATCGACTATGGGTTTCATCCATACACAACTTCGTTCCCGCTGATCGTGCCGGGAGCACTCATGATTGAACCCACGGAGAGTGAGTCGAAAGAAGAACTCGACCTATTTATCGATGCCATGAAGTCGATAGCCCGCGAAGTGCAGGATGATCCGCAACTCGTAGTCAGCGCTCCGCACAACACTCGCGTCGCGCGCATGGACGAAACCACAGCAGCGCGCAAACCGATTCTGCGCTGGAGGCCCGAGCAGAAAGCAGTGGCTGCTCCAGCAGTGAAGCCCGAGTTGGTCGAGACTCGATAGTCTTCACTAGCGAGGCTCGGATCGCGAAGGTGTGCCGAACGTCTCTGAGAAACACATCGAGGAAACACGCACGTGACTCCGTGACTCCGCGTCTCCGTGGTGAAATGAATCTATGTCTGTCTTCGACGATCACAAGGAAGAAATCGAGAAGCACGAGTTCATGATGGGCGCTGCCCGGGGCCGCCTTGCCGTGACCTTGGATCTGTTAACTGACGCGCTCATCCTGGTTGGGCAACACGGGGTGTACTGCACCAGCAATCGCAATCCCAGCAAGCCTGCGATGGACCTTCAGACTGTGCTTTCTTCACTCAATGGGGCCAAGGAACTGGTTTCCTCCGTAATGGACGAATTGCGCAAGCAGCGCGAAGCCGAGAAGAGCGGGTAATGGCCTCTGGACTATTCATTCCGCATGCGATGATTCTGGCGTGCGTAAATGGATCAAGCTTCCAACACCCTGGCGCGAGTAATTGAAAGGTCTTCTGGTCCAAATTCAATCCATGAACACAATTCTCCTATTGACGGTGTCGAACATCTTCATGACCTTTGCCTGGTATGGTCACCTCAAACATCGGCAAGCCCCGCTCTGGAAAGTTGTCCTGGCAAGCTGGGGGATTGCATTCTTCGAGTACTGCTTCCAAGTGCCGGCTAACCGGATCGGCTCCTATGAATTCACAACCGCTCAACTGAAGATCATTCAGGAAGTAATTACGCTCATTGTCTTTTCTGTGTTCTCCGTGCTGTATCTCAAAGAGCAACTGAAGTGGAACTATGCTGCTGGATTTGTGTGTATGGTGTTTGCCGTGTTCTTTGTATTCAAGAAATGGTAGAGACGCAGCATGCTGCGTCTGCACGAAGAGGCATCGAGCTCCCGTACCTCCGGGCGCGCCATTGATATTTTCCCGCCAACGAAATCCTCTAAGTAGCTGAAACGCAGTAGTTGTTCATAACCGCTTAATTGCTAAGTTGTGGATACCGCATGCCTAAAAAACGGTGCGTCGCGGATGAAACCGCGACGCGCCAGGAGGGCACAGGAGAGACAAAGCGTACTGTTTCACTGATGATCCTCAGCAACGTATCCATTCGGAACTGTCAGAACTTGCAGCGAATTCTGACAAAAAATTGGTTTCGGTCTCTCGGAGTGGACCTGAGCTCGCTGCCGGCGGCCTCTTAACTGTTTGTTCTGACAGTCGGAAGCCACAGACAAGCTGGCCTAACATCCCAGTCTTGCGGCTGTGGACCCAAAGGACGTCACATCGAGCTACTAGCTACGTTGTAGGCTTCAAGAGCTCCTTCTTGACTCTGCACGCCACTTGTCCCGAATCGCCGGCTTTTGACTGAGACAGATGCGTTTGATCGACATCTACAAATACTCATCGCGATCCCAAAATGGTGAATTGAGAAGCGTGGAAATCGCCCGAAGAAACGGTGGCATACAAATGAAGTTTATTTACAAGCCCACTTGGCTCTCTGCAGCAGTTCTCTTGTTCTTTTCCGCAACGTGCACTCCGCAAATTCCAGGCCTGCGCTCGACATCAACCACACCACCCCCGACTCAACCATCGCTTCCTGCTGCTGACACACTCCACCGCGAGACGCCACGCGGGACCGTACTGAATTTCCTGAAATATGCGCATCGTGGAGACTACGCGACCGCAGCCAGATATCTTCAGGTCTCGCCAAAATCGACTGCAGACCCGCAAGCATTGGCGCGACAACTGCTCACACTGATGGATACCTCTCTTCATGCCAGCATCAGCCTTGTGAGTGACTCGCCCGAAGGCTCCCTGGACGACTTGAGCGATCCAAATACGGAAGTGATCGGGCAGTTTGTTGTTCAAGATCGCGTGGAATCGTTCGCCTTGTCGAGAGTTCCACAGAAAGGTTCAACCCCAGTCTGGTTGGTCTCGAAGGCGACTCTGGACGATGTTCCTCGTCTCTTTGAACTCGCAGGGGCTCCGGCCATCGATCAGTATTTACCCGACTTGCTTAGCGAATACCTGTTCCTCGGCGTTCCGATCGGACGCTGGCTGGCCATATTGTTGTCAATTGCCGTGTGCCTATCCATAGGCTGGGGTGTCGTCCGACTCACCAACCTCGCTCTGAAATATCGTCATCCGGAAACCATCCCTCCGCACCTGCACTACTGGCGCGTCGTAAGAAAACCAGCAGCGCTCGTGATCGCCATCGTGCTTCACGCTATCTGCGTGTACTGGATTGGATTGCCGATCTTGTACCGCATGTATTACTTCCGAACCCTTGAGATCTTGCTGACTATCTGCGTCGCCTGGCTAATTGGAGCGATGCTGGATGCAAACAAGCAACGCATCCTGGCCAGCGGGAGGGAAAAACGGGAAGCCATCTCGCTCGTACAGTTACTTTCCGGAATAGGGAAGGCCGCACTGATTATCATCGCTTCACTGACAATTCTTGGGGTGCTCGGCTTTGATACAAAAACCATGGTTGCGGGATTGGGAATCGGCGGCCTCGCGCTGGCATTGGGAGCCCAAAAGACTCTGGAGAACCTAATAAGCGGTATCACTCTGGTGGCCGACGATGTTTTCGCAATCGGCGACGAATGTGTGATCGATGGCCGCAACGTTACCGTGCAGGAGATCGGATTGCGCTCTCTGATAGTGCGCGCCCGGGAAGGCACGCAAATGTCGTTTCCCAACGGCATGCTCGCCCAAGTTGGCATCGAGAACGTGTCGCGCAGAAACAGATTTTTGCTGTGGACGACTCTCGTCATTAGCTATGAAACGTCGCTCACGCAAGTTCACTGCGTGATCGCGCGAGCTCGTGAGATGCTTTACTCCCATTGCCGCATCGAGCAGGAGAGCGCAAGGTTCCGCTTAACCTCTATGACTTCGGTTGGATACGAAGTGGAGCTGTTCGCCTTTGTGCAGAGCACGAACGGAGCCGAAATGGCTGCGATCCGTGAGGATGTTTTTTTTCGCATCGCCGACATAGCCGAGGCAGAAGGTGCAGTTTGGGCGATTCCATCGCAACTGACCTTCCTCTCACGAAAGCAACAGGTAGATGCGAAGAAAGAAGCAGACGCTGAGCATACGGTTCAGGTCTGGAAGGGCGAAAACGAGAATCCATTTCCTGATGTTTCTGCTCAGAGGCTCGCACAGTTGCGCGGAACCATCGCGTATCCTGCGCAGGGGTCGAGGGAAGACACGGAGCAGGAGCAAGTAAAGGTTCAGGCTCAGCAGGCGAGCTGACTCCCGCAGGTTTCTAAAAAATGGCTGTAGAGTCGGAATAACCGTCATTCTGAGGCCTGATGTTGGCCGAAGGACCTCCCGGAATGTTTCTGACTTGATTGGCGCCTTCCGGCTCTTCTGCCAGAACTCTCGTGAAAGAGCCTCGAGTGCAATTTAAGACCGACGCATCTCGGGAGATCCTTCGGCCAACGTCGGGCCGCAGGATGACAGTCACAATTAACGTGAAGCTCATTGCAGGATTTTCCACCAGTCCTAAAAGATCTGTCCAAGATTGAAGAAGAACTTGTGGTGTCCAGTATCGCCATAGGCTCCTCCCACCAACACCGGCCCGAATATGGTATTGATCACGATTCCGGCGACGGCGTCGGTGGGAAGGCGCGACGCATTGGGAAGTCCATATGCCTTCCCGATTTCATAGACGGCAATGAAATCGAAATCCTTTCTCATGAAAGGTGGAAGCTCCGCCAATTGCCGGATGCAGCCGGCCCTGAAGAGGGAGTACTGATTGTTAAGCAGCTCATTGGTTCCGTAAGCGGCCAAAGCCCGAATTCCTCCGAGCGAGAACACCGGCGCGCCGGTTTGACTGGAGCTGAAAGTTGTGCCTCCCGCAGCGGTGAGGAAGATTGAGGACGGCTTGCTAAATCGCTTGAATCCTGCGATCTGCAATTCCGAAAGTGGGAAACCGGAAGTTGCTGCCGGATTCGCGTCATACCAGGCGGTTCGGAAATAGGCTTGCACGCCGCTGGCGATTCGTCATAGCAGCGAATCACGTTCGCTCCAAGGGCTGAATGGCATAGTCTCAATCATTCGATCGCCATCTCGACGATGACAAGAGGAGGTTCTCGAGACGGCGCGGCACACCAACAACTGTCCGGCTCTTGCCGCCGTGGAACGCAGAATGATCCAGCGGAAGATCACCGCAAGTTCTTGATCAATACCACTTCATTGCCGTATTCGTTGTAGACAAGAGAGTCAAGCATCTGATTGGCGAGATGGATTCCAAATCCCCCGGGGCGGAGTCCCTTCTTAATCCGGGCTGCGACGTTGGCCAAAGGATCTTCTACGCTACTTTGTGCGGTCGTAATCGCCTTTATGCAATCAAAGCCGGCCCCTGGATCTCTGAGGTAGTAGAGGATCATGCTATCGGTGCGCAGGTAGCCGACGTCGACCTTCAGGGTGGGGTTGAATCGGCCGCCATGTTCCATGGCATTGAGCAGCAGTTCGCGAAACGAAAGCAGCACGGTGTCTCTCGTCTCGTTGGGAACATCGATCCTTAATTGATGACCATACTGGAGCATTCGCTCCGCGCAGACCATGCTGCAACGCACACGCAACGAGATCCAATCGGGCTTAGCGGAGATGACTTCGATACCATCGTTCCATATTGGGACACTTATCGCGGTCTCAACTATGGTAGTAAAGCTGCCATAGTCAAAGGGAATGCTGAACAGCGCGAAGGCATGCGCGCGCAGCGCGGCGATTACATCCTGAGCGGTAGTCTGCGGAGCAAGAATGATGACCTTTACGCCCTCTCCTCTCCATTTCTGCAGGCATTCGAGCAGCTCGATGTCCTGATCCACGGTTGTGCGTGGACTCGTAATGATGAGATCGAAGCGCTCGCGAAACGCGGCGGTCAGAAACTGATCGAGCGTGGTTTTTATCAGATCGAATTCTGGTGAGAACTCGGCATGCGACATGAACTCGCGCAGCGACGGATCATCCACCGCAAGCACGCGGCGTATCTTTTGTCGGCTGATGGGAAAGGGTTGCGGTGCGGCGCTCATAGGCGACACTGAATCTGCAGAGACAACATTCGGATGATTCCGCGTGATCGCCAACTGTCAGCAGTGACAGGGCAGCGAAGTGTAGCCAGTGGCTCCCTAGCATTCCCAAGCGAAAGTTGCTCTTCCCTGATAGCCGGGGCTTTCTATATATAGGGACGCGATCAAGATGTGGTTGCTGCGGGTTTTCCCTTTACGAGACGGTAAATCCCCAAAAGGATCAGCGCTCCGATTATCGACATGATGAAGCCGGCAGATTGTCCAGGCGCATACCATCCGACTGCGCGACCGAGGAAACCGGCCAGCAGTGAGCCGGCAACACCGAGCGCCATTGTGATCCAGATTCCTCCGGGATCCTTGCCGGGCATTACCAGCTTAGCGATCGCACCAACGATGAGGCCGATGATCGCCTCCCATAGAAAGTGCAGCATATGGATCCTCCACTTGTGATCGTGCAAACTATTAATTTAAGGGCCAAAGAGAGCTGCTGTCACTGACATATGTGACAGTTCAGTCGCTTCGCCTTTCCTAGTCAATGGTTGGCGTACCTTGTCGCTGGCGTCCTACTGAAACCAAGAGTAATGACAATTGCGTCTAACATTATGGTCATTGTCGGGTCTAAAAATACAGCTGTAAGGGAAGCCGGGATTACCCGACGAGCGCAGCTGAACAAGCCTGACGGGCACGGGGCGAGCAGCTCAACTGGGCTAGGAAATACGAGAGCTCCTGATCAACTAAGGCTGCTCCGAAAACGGGATTGCTCGCTCTGCAGCGTGAGCTCAACCTCATGAAGCTCCCATCCAAACGCGAGGGAACGAGTCGGACTAAGGAGTTTTGCGGATTTGTGTGTCCCGCATGTAACTTCCGGCTTCGGCTCTCGGATCCGAAAGTATCTGAAGCCATCATCGATTTGTTCAACCATGGTGTGCGTCTAACCTCGCTTGAATGCTCAGAATGTGGTTATGAACAAGAGTACGGTCAGGATGATTTGCAGATGTTCCTTCCCGGTGGCAGGCAGGCTCCTCTTCGCGCACGAGTTACGTCAAGGGGCACTGCTTAGAGCAGGCCCCGTCAGAAACTATCACTCATAAACTCCCTGCAAGCCCGCTCTCAAAATGGTGCAAAGGACCGGGCTTGATTCTCCACGCGCGCTGTCCAAATTCCGGACATCTTCCGAGAATCGAACAGTTTTGGGTTGGACCGGCGTGTCCGAGCTATTACATAGAAGCACTGTAAAATCAGCGGATTAGGTACTTAAGCCCACGGATGGCGCGGGAATTGCATCCCACCAAAGTGCCATGAGGTGCAGAAACGGGAATCCGACAATGGGAAAAAAGTTGACATTGTTCGCAATCTGGGTTGGCGTTCTCGGCTTATCCGGATTCGCTCCCGATCTGCATGCGGAATCAAACCAAGCGGGCTCGAGGCAGGCGGTTTTACACATCAGCCTGGTTGTAATGTCGGTAGTTCAGGTTCTTAACACTGCACCGTCGCTGCCGCAAAAGGGATCGGTTACCTACAACCTGGATACGACTCCCCGCGAGAAAAGGTACGACGTGCGCGTTCTTCCTCCAGATCCGGCTGCGCATGCGGACAAACAAGATCCAGCGGTTTTGCGAACTCTAGTAATTGTGCCCCAATAGCAGTCCCGACTCCCCCAGAAACTTTAGCGGAGAAAAAGATGAATAGCTGTGATCTGCAGGCGGTGCTCGTATCGACCGATTCTGTGGTGGTTGATTCGGTATCGCAGTCCCTCGAAAAACTCGGTATTACTCCGACTTTGTTATCGATAAACCGCTCGCTTCCCATCGCGTAAACCGGACCATGAAGGCGGCTTACGGAATCATGTTGAAGGAGCGAATGCGCTACTTTCGCATTGCCTGCGCACAGAAGCGACTTTGGTCGACTCGAGCTACCGGAGATTCGTCGCGCAAGCCAGCAACATCAGCCAGACCGGGATTGCGCTCGAATGCCTCGCTCCGCTGATCGCTCGCCAGATCGTTCAACTCGAATTCACTTTGCCGGGCGACCAGGACAAGTTGAGTTGCAAAGCCCAGATCATCTGGATGGCCGGGAACGGCAAAACCGGACTGACGTTCACAGATATGAGCAGTAGTCACAGAGAACGGCTAACTGAATGGATCGAAAGCCAATTTCTCCGCAAGATGCATCCAGCAACGCCGGTTACCACTTCAGCGAGGTTGACTCATGCAATTGTCTGAACATGCTCAATGGAACAATGCCGCCAGTACCCGCCGCAGCACGCGCATAGAAACCGATGTCCTCATCGAGGTGCGAGGAGAAGACTTTGCCTATGCAGGAGAAACGATCCGAGTGAGTTTTCACGGCGCCCTAATTCGAACATCGGCGCCGTTGGAGATTGGCACGCCTGTCACCGTGTACGTGCATCGCACCGGAAAGTCCGCGCCCGCACACATCGTCTCTCTCGTCGACGATACCGGTTCCGGTTATGGGATTGAACTCGACAAGCCGAGCAATATCTGGGGCGTCTCGGCCACGCCATCGGACTGGAGCGTATGCTGACCAGGGAAACTCATTTCTCTTGACGCAGCTGACAAGTTACAGATCTTGCTAGGACGATTCTGTGATAAGAACTCCTCACTCATATCGCAACGCGACCATCGGATCTGTACGCGATGCGCGCCGGGCTGGCAAGTAGCACGAAGCCATGGTCACGAGAAAGAGGACCAGCGGCACGATTACGTAGGTCGCGGAATTTGGCTGACCGAGACCAACCAGCCCCGCCGTCAAAGCCCGTGATACCGCCACGCTAATTGCTCCGCCGATGCAGATTCCCGCGATCGACAACTTGAATCCCTGGCGCAGCACCATATTCAGTACGTCAGAGCGGGCTGCTCCAATCGCCATGCGAATCCCGATTTCTCGCGTGCGTCTTGCGACAGAAAAAGCGATGAGTCCATAAAGTCCGATTAGCGCGAGCGATAGTCCAACAGCGCCCATTGCGCCGACCATTTCCACAATCATTCGCATGATGGAAATTGTTCGGACCTGATAGAACTCCTCCATAGTGCGCACGTTGAAGACTGGCAGATCGGGATCGAGGGTGTGCACGAGTTCGCGAAGTGGCACAGCCAGCGCTGCCGGGTCGGCGTAGCTGTTTGTCAGCAGATACATGCTCTTGCGCGGGTTCTGCGCAACAGCTACATACAGAAATGGCATGGGTGGCTCAGCCGCGAATGTGTACTTACCCGTCTTGGCGACGCCCACCACCTGGAACCATTCATTCTTGTTCTTCTCAATGCGCAGCCGCTTGCCGATAGCGTCCTGTCCGGGCCAATACGTCTTGGCAAACGCCTCGTTAACAACCGTAACGGCCGGCGTGCCTTCTTTATCGGTTGGCTTAAAGGCACGTCCACGAACGAGCGCAACCTGCATGACATCGAAGTAGTTCTCGTCTACTACGCTGGTGAAAATCGGAGTCGTCGATTGTCCTTTAGGAAAGTTGTAGCCTTCGGGAGCAACGCTCTGAGTATCCTGCGCCGGCGAGAGCGGAACCGTGCTGGAGACCGTGAGCTGGCGAACGCCAGGCAATGCGCGCGCCTTCTCCAGCAGGTTGCGATAAAAGTCACGGTTCTGTGCCTCCGTATATCCCGTGAGAGAAGTATCGAACTCCATCGTCAGAATGTGATCGATGCGAAATCCTGGACTGAACACGAGTGCATGGCGAAAGCCATCCAGCAACATCCCGGTAGCTATCAGGAGAACCATCGACATCGCAACCTGAGCAATGACCAGCGCATTGCGTCCGGTCAGTCGATGCCTGGAGGATTCTCCCGAGTCGGTACTCTTCAGAGCAGGTACGAGATCTGGTTTTGAGCTCCGTAGTGCCGGCGCCAGACCGAAGACGAGCGCGCTCACCATGGCGCAGACGAGACTGAAGATGAGTACGCGTCCGTCGAGTTGTGGAGAGATGATGATCGGCAGGTCCGTCGGTATTTGGATCGTCTGCAGAAAACGAATACCTCCGTAGGCGAAGCCAACTCCAACAATCGCTCCCAGAAGGGCCAGCAGCATGCTTTCGGTGAGCAGCTGACGGACGAGTCGTGCACGCGTCACCCCCAGCGCCAGCCGGATTGCGATTTCGCGACTGCGTCCGCGCGCGCGTCCCAAAAGCAAATTGGCGACATTCGCGCAAGCAATGATCAGCACCACGCCAACCAGCGCCATCAGCATCGTAATGAGATAAGCGTCTGGCGGATCCTGGATTACTCGGGCCTGGAGTTCAGTGCGAACTCGAGCGGCGCGCTGTTGGTCAGCGAGAGAATGCAGCGGTTCGAGTCCTTTCCAGATCGTCGCGAGCTCCGCCTGTGCCTGTTCGCGCGTGACGCCAGGCTTGAGCCGGCCTTTGACATCGAACTCGTGATTCTTGCGATCCTCGATCGGATTCTCCGTACTCGCGCTCAACCGCTGCGACATCGCCGCCGGGAGAAAGAGATGAGGGCGAACATACTGGTCGACTCCGGTGAAATTTTTGGGAGCGACGCCAACGATCGTGAAATCGATGCCATTTATTCGCATCGTGCGGCCGATAACAGAGGGATCGGCGGAAAAGTCGGTACGCCAGAAATCACAGGCAAGCACCGCGACGGGATTCCGTCCAGCGACAGCGTCCTCTTCGGCAAGAAAACCGCGGCCGAGTGCCGGTTCAACTCCGAGCACCTGGAAAAAGTTGCCGCTCACCATGAGTGCACCGCGCAAATGAGCGCTGTCGCTGGCCGACTTGGCCACACTTACCCTGGAGAGGTTCATCGCAGCCAGGCCATCAAAGGAGTGAGTCTTGTCGCGAAAATCGCGATAGTCCGGATAGGACACGCCGCCCATCGCCCCCGATTGCGTTGCGGGATCAGTGCTAACCGCCACGACTGAATCGGGGTGAGAGATCGGCAACGGACGCAGCAGCAAAGCGTCGGCCAGACTAAAAATCGCACTGTTGGCGCCAATTCCCAGCGCAAGCGAGAGCGTTGCGACAGCGGTGAACCCGGGATTGCGCACCAGGAGCCGCAGTGCGTAGCGAATTTCTTCAGACACTCCTTGGAGAAACGCCATCGATCAACTCCTAACTTTTTGGGGATACGTCTGGCATTCAGAGCAGGTTTCTTGCCTCCAGCGTGAGCTGAAGATTCAGCAAGTTACAGTCCCGACGAATGTGCCGGCCGTCCAGCGATGCAAGAACATGTTCGGAAGCGAACGAAATCTGACTAAGTGCTGTAGGCGGATCACAAACTGACGCTTTGCTGCGGGTTGGCGGTTGATACAGCTCCTGGCGGGTGAAAGTGTAAGGCGCGCGGCGCTCTGGGCTCGTCCAGGTGATCGTGTAACCTTCAGAAACTGTCATCGTGGTTATAGATGGGGATGACACTCTGTGCGTTTCTGTGCTGAATCCGTCTAACTGCGCTCGTTGTCGCATTGAAATCCGCATCGTCACGCAAAGCGGCCTTGCTCTCAAGGAAGATACTCCCTCGCAATCAAGCGCTTGAACGCCATCTGAGACAAAGTGTCGCAAACCTGTCGCAATATAGGTAACCAGCGCAGTCTCAGTTACTTCCATCCGTTTTTCACTCCGGCGCCTCTTCTCCGAGAGACGAAGTGTCTCAACAGCCCCTCTGTAATTGTCTCAGCCTAGTTACCTACGAGAGTTACGAAAGTTTAGGAAAGTAAAGGGGTTAGGGATTTCCACAGTTCTGGTGCTACACGTGCACTCAGTGGATATTGCGAGGAACACTCAATAATGTCGAAGAACAACAAAATCGTCGGTTTCATTCTGGGACTGACGCTGGTCGCTGTCTTTCACGCTCCCTCACTGCAAATGAAGCAACTCGTGAGCATAGTTGCCTCCGCGGTTTGGGGTTCGTAACCAACTCTTCGCTCTACCGAAGCCTGGAACAGGGAAAGCTCATCGGGCGACGGCAATTGGTATGGAGCAAGACCAATGAAAGCCCAAGTAAGACCGGAACGAACTGCTGGATGGCAGGCTGGACTTTTAGCACTCAGCCTGCTGTCTAGTGCAATGGCTGTAGCAGCACCGAATCACGCACTCAAAGTCGCCGACGCCTTAGGTCACACGCATCGGGGATGGTCAAAGGCAGCGCCGGACATCGACGCATTTCCGGTGAATCCCGACGGCACAGTGTCAGTAATCGTTCAGTTCAACAAAGGCGAGGACCATGGCGTAGGACTGGCGCTGGCGAAGCGAGTCAAACGCCACCTTAACATCGTGAATGCCGAGGCTCTGGATATCCCAGTAGGCCTGCTCGAACAGCTTTTACGACACCCTCAGATTGCATACGTAACTCCGAACCGCCGCAATACGGCGAAATGGGACGACGCCGCGCCCGCCGTAAACGCCCCGAGCGCGCGCCAGAATTACGGAGTTGATGGAAGTGGAATTGGAATTGCCATCATTGATAGCGGTGTTTACCAGCACGACGATTTGCAAACCGCCGACATGACCGGCTCGCGGATTGTGTACAGCGAAAGCTTCGTGACTGGCGATCCTTCGACCGATGACCCCTACGGCCATGGCACGCATGTCGCCGGGATCGTAGCAGGAAACGGTCATGACTCGGCGCTCGGATATATCGAGCAATACCTGGGAATCGCGCCGAACGCGAACATCATTAATCTGCGAGTGCTCGACGCAAACGGCGCCGGCGATGACAGTTCCGTGATCGCGGCGATCGACCGCGCCGTCCAGCTGCAAGGCCAATACAACATTCGCGTGATCAACCTCTCGCTCGGCCGTCCGGTGTACGAGTCTTATACCGTCGATCCGCTGTGTCAGGCAGTGGAGCGCGCCTGGCAAGCGGGAATCGTGGTCGTGGTCGCGGCGGGAAACATGGGACGCGACAACAGCTTCGGTGAACAAGGATATGGCACGATCGAAGCTCCCGGCAACGATCCCAACGTGATCACCGTGGGAGCAATGAACGAGCACAGGAACTGGTCGCGCGATGACGACGTGATCGCCAGCTACAGCTCCAAGGGGCCCACGATGCTGGACCATATCGTCAAGCCAGACCTCGTCGCTCCGGGCAACCGGATCACGTCATTGCAGGTCCCAGGCAGCGTGCTGGCCACTTTGGTACGACCAAACGCTTTGCTGAATCCCCTGAACGGCTGCGGAGCCGCAGATTCAGACCCCACTGCGTGTGGAGTTTCGGCAACCGGCCAATACGTGCAGCTGAGCGGCACGAGCATGGCGACGCCCGTGGTTGCCGGTGCTGCCGCGCTGATGGTGCAGGCAAACTCATCGGCAACTCCTGATTCCGTCAAGGCGCTGATGATGAAGAATGCCTGGAAGGGCTATCCGCAGGCCACAAACATTGTGTATGACGCCGACGGTATCCCCTACTCAACACAAACCGACATCTTTACGTACGGCGCAGGATATCTGGATATACAAGCGACGATGGCGGATGACACTGTTGTCCCCGGCGGCGCGGCTTCTCCCGAAGCAGTCTTTGATCCCAATACGGGAACGGCCACGCTGGTCAACGGCCTCTCGGTCGTCTGGGCCCAATCGGTAGTATGGGGACAGTCAGTCGTTTGGGGTCAATCTGTCGTCTGGGGACAGAACGAGGTTGCAGACAATTCGGTCGTCTGGGGCCAGTCGGTTGTCTGGGGACAGATGGATACTAGTGCCTGCAGCGTCGTTTGGGGACAAAGTGTCGTTTGGGGTCAGAGCGTAGTTTGGGGACAGGCCAGTGCTCTCGCCAACAGCGATCCTGGGGATAACTAGGTCAAGGAAAGATATTCGCCGTCAGGCAGCGCGGCGGTGGCGGCGATCGACTCTTGTTTCTTCGTCTCCAGTTTCAGGAAGCTTCAACAGGGCATCGGATGGCTCAGAGTGCGCCTGAAGTGCCTCACATCGGCGATCTACCTACCAAAACTGACAGTTCTTCTAACTCTATCGGCGATTAGCCTCATCTTTGCGCATTGACAGTGTGTTTGCAAAGCGCAGATTGTAAGCGAGCCGCAAATACCCTCACTCAGAGGAACATTTATGACCGCTGACATTCGCACAATTGGAGAGTATATGCCGATAACTGCAGTTCACGCTGGTTTATTGTTGCTTACGGTGTCGATGGCAGCGGCGCAGACATCAGGTCAGACGCCGGCTAGCGATAACGCGCCTCAAGCAGCCGCAAATGCTGCGGCAAACAAGTCTCCAGCGCAGCTTGCCGGAGTCTATGTTTATCCGCAAAAGAATCAGGATCCGACTCTTCAGGCAAAAGATGAGGGCGAATGCTTCGATTCTGCAAAGCAAAACACTGGATTTGATCCCACCGCACCGGTCGCCGACGCCCCACAATCGGCGCAAGTTCCCAAAGGTGGCGCCGTAAAGGGCGCAGCAAAGGGCGCTGCCGGCGGTGCGGCGATCGGCGCAATTACCGGGGATGCCGGCAGTGGCGCCGGAGTGGGAGCTGTGGTCGGCACGGCAGTGGGTCGCCGCAAGCAAAAGAAAGCCAAGAAACAGGCTGAGCAACAAGCGCAACAAACCGCACAAACGCAGCAAAATCAGCAAGTGGACGGCTTTCGTCGCGCGATGTCGGCCTGCCTCAATGCTCGCGGTTATTCGGTGAAGTGATTCCAGCGCTCGTTGAGCAAGGCCGATCATCATGATCTTTGCTCTGGAGCAGCGACAGATATGCTTGTTATCGCCACAATAGGAGGTGCAATCGTGAGCGCTGTGCGCGCTTATTGCATGAGATAACCAAAGAATAGAAGCGGTAAATGGATTCCCAAAGCGAAAATAAGCTGCGAATCGTGGTCGCAGATGATCATCCAAAAGTCATAAAAACCGTCAGTGAGCTTCTCGGTACGGAGTTCGAGCTGGTTGGATCCGCTAAGAACGGGCTCGAAGCTATCGGAGCAGTCGCGCAGTTCAAGCCGGACGTTCTAATCACCGACATCGAAATGCCAATGATGGACGGCATCCGAGCCGCACGTCACCTGCGACGCATAGGATGCAACGTAAATATTGTATTCATCTCTTCCTCGCCTGACCCTGAGGTCGCGAGCGCTGCAATGTCGGATCATGGATCGGGGTTCGTGCTGAAATCGCGTATGGCGACCGATTTGGTCCAGGCAGTTCGGGAAGTTATCGTCGGCGGGCAATTCGTGTCAGAGACCGTGCATGCAGCGCTTGCGGCTTATCAAACAAGTTTGGCCGCCGGAACTGCAGGTCTGACGCTCGAGCGAAACTGCGGAAGCGCTATCTGTGATGCGCCGTAACCCAAATTTTCTCGCCTGGGGCGGGCGTGACCGAGGTTAAATTGAAAAATTCCTCCGGTGAGGACACTGCCTGATTCCCCTATGACTATGCGCTGATCAAGTGTTCCCGAATTGCAAATACCATGAGATCCGAGTTCGTCCTCAAACCGAACTCTTCCATGATTCGATATTTGTGAAAGGCGATTGTTCGCGGTGTGATGTGCAGAATGTCCGCGGCTTCCTTCATGCTCTTTCCTTCCGCAAGGAGCTGGAGCACTTCGCGCTGGCGTGAAGTAAGCTTGGCGGAGTACTCGGGCCGGGGATCTCGAACAAAGCGATCGAGCAATTGCTGTGCGACTTTGGGGGTGACGTAACTGTTGCCCTTCAACACTTCTCGTATGGCCTTGATTAGCTCCGAGCCTGCAGATTTCTTGAGAAGGTATCCAGATGCCCAGTGACGCATTGCATCTGCGGCAACCTCGGGGTCCTCGTTCATCGTGATGACGATGAACTTCGTCCCGGGTAAACGGCTCTTTAGCTGCTGGCCGGCCTCGAGTCCGTTCAAAAGGGGCATCCCGATGTCGACGAGGATTACGTCTGGTTTCAATTTAGGAGCTATGGAAAGCAGCGCGTGCCCATCGCCGACCGTGCCCACAACTTCAAAATGCGGCTCCAAAATCTTTTGGAAACCTTCGACTACCAGATTATGGTCATCCGAAATTAATATTCTTGGCCGTCCCATCACCCAAGCTCCGACTCTCGTAAGAGCTGCCCCCGGCGGCAAAATCTCTGCCGCTATTTCCTGGAAAGCCCCGTGTTGCTTGCAGAGTAATCTCTCCTCATTGCTGCCAGACCTGACAAAAAATACAGCCGTACGTGAGCATGTCGCAAATCATCTACCACGAACCCCGGATTGTCCGAAGTTTCGGGGCAAGCATACTCCGAATTATTAGTGGCTGCACCTGCGTTTTGCAGCCCAAATGTGTCGATTTTCGTTCAGTCCTTCGTACGCACCACCTGATTAGCGATGCGCGCTTGAGCCTAATTTTT
>QIBC01000138.1:0-11395 GCA_003225215.1 Acidobacteriota bacterium | reverse complement strand
TGCGTCCGCGTCCGTAATATTGTCGAACTTATCCGCATAGGTCTTGATGATCTGCACCCGGTCATCATTGAGCTTTGAAAGGTCAGATTCATAGCGCCTGTAGATCGGCCAGAAAGCGGCGGAGTCCTTGTCATTGAATTGCATGGCCTGGGTGATGATCGCTACTTTGTCGGCCCGCATATCGGCCCGAAGAGACTCTATGGCAGAGTTAACGTCAGTTGTCTGGGAGGCGTCGCTCTGCGCGAAACACGCCATGGCGGAACACATCGTGCCCAGCAACGCGATAGATCGAATCAGTCTTAGGCTTTGCCTCATTTGGTACTTCCTCCCTGGAAGTTTGCCGGACTCGTTTAATCCTGTGAATCCGCGCTGGACGGCTTCAGGATTAGAGGGGCTGTGAGCTGGAAGCTCAAAGCGGATTCCGCGGGCAGCGAAATGTCGCGGTTGCCGGTAAAGGCTGAGCCCATTGTCCCAGCGCCTGCACCGATAAGGGCTCCGATCGCAGCTCCCTTACCCCCGCCGGCGAGACCTCCAATCAAAGCGCCTCCGCCCGCCCCTCCACCGATCATGCCGGCAGTGCGCTTGCCTTTGCCTTTCGAAGTCTGTGAAACCGGTGTGCTCTGGATCGCATAACTGGATCCACCCACACGAAGATTAGTTAGCGCAAGTCCGAGAGTAGCTCCACCCTTAAACCTTCCAGCGGCATGAGCCTGGGTGACTTTACCGTGAGTGCTCGAACCAGCCGGCACTACCGTGTTTCCTCCAATGGTTATTGGCTCGGCGAGAGAGGCATCAAACCGATCTCCCTCATGGCTGGTCTTGGATCCAAGTGTCTGTTGTATGCGAACCGTAATCACCGTTCCGGCAGGTATCACAACGGGCCGGGGTTTTGGTTTAGGAGGTGGTGGAGGGGCTTCCGCAACTAGGGGCGGCTGAGCAGCGGGCCGCGTGTTCGAAGCGGGAGTTCCTCCATCTGTGGATGGCTGGGAAGCTTGAGGCGTATTGTCTGCCGCCGGTCGAGAAGGTTGAGCTGAATTGTCTGCAGTCGGAGCAGTGGACTCGGGGCTCGGCTTCTTAGTGCAGGCGCCAACAACCAGGCTAGCAGCGACGACTAACATTAGTAGGGAACGCGTTGCTTTCATACATTTGCCTCGTGATGAAAGCATAGGGATGCGGCTGGAATCTCGCGAACTGGCAAACCTGACAGTAGTGAGACTGCACCAATTCCGAAATCGACAGGGCGAATCCGTCGAAGCCCCACTTTTGTCAAGTGAGTGCTGAATAAAAATCAGAGACTGGTTAACGAGGGTCCAAACTTGTCGAGCTCATATCGACCGCGAAGCCGCTCTTAAACTGTTGCGATTCGAATTGCACCCGTGTCTAGTACTTGTAACAGTTTCAAATTGGGCTTATTCGGAGAAAAATGTCGCTTGAACAAACTGACCGCTATTCGATGTTTGCGATCTTTCGAAAGACGTTAGTTATGCCAGCGATGTTTCAAAACGGTGGGGCCGCAACAGTCACAGGAGCGCTGACCGACGTGGCGAGCAAGGCGCAAGAGGAGATGCAGGCGATGCTGACTGCGCTCATGATGGTGCCCGATTTTGTTCGTCTGGGAAATTTCCCCGATCACTGCTCTGGCCCGGTCTGCTGGTGTCATCCGCGAATCGTTGTTGGGATCCGAGGATTCATTGTGTTTCATAAAGATCTTGGGAACGGAGAATTCGACAGTTAATTGCGTCACAAACCTGGGGTTAATTCCCAAAAATCTTCGCTATACACATCAGTTTCCTTGTTGCTGGCGAGCAACGACTCCCTCGTTTGTCCTCGCCTAGAATCGTCTTCTTGATGGTCGCATCCGACCGCTATCTCAGCCACACGTCATGAACATATCTCCAGCATGAGTCTGCAACTTACGAGACTCTCCAGTGCCTCCACTCTTGATTCGCCGGAATTCAATTCTCAAGAAGGACTTGTCGGCAAGGTGTTCCATCTGCTGAAGCGCCTTTCAGAGATGCCGGCGATTCCGAAGGACATATTTGCTCCACTCCTAAAGGAGAGAATGGACTCAACGTCAGGAATGTTTCGGCCGGGACACAAGGCGCCCACCTCGGGCATTTATGAAGTTCATCATGCAGGACATGGATTGTCACATCGAGTGACTGTCCTTTACGATGACGTGTTTCCGCACTGCGGTATTTGTGGGGACAAGGTTAGATTCGAACCAGTGCAATCGGCGCTATACGTCAACGCGCACCCCATGTTCAATCCTGAAGTCTAGATGTCGCAGTCTGCAGAGGGATCCCACTTTGGGAAGTGGGCTGTTCTCGTTAGGCGTCCTTCTGGTTCTCTCCGCGCGGGTTTTGCACCGAGCCTTCGGGCGATCTGGAATTGGCCGATTCGTAAGTTGCCTTCAACCGATCAATTCTTAATTCAGCGCCATATAGACCTAAGACACGAGAAACCATTTCGGCCAGAGTTTCTGGGTCTTCATAGTCCGTAATTGGGAACTGTACATCCATACCAAATCCTCGGGTTATATGTTATCGAGAAATGGTTGCGCGCGCGCCTGTAACTAATAGCAGCATGCCCACCGGCACTGGCACATTTGACAGTTTGTAGGTGCTCGCAGTGACGCTAGCGTTACCGGACAAAACGAACTGATCGTTTAGGTGATCCGTGAGTTCGGCTACCGCCAGCGGAATTTCGAGCGCCATGCCATTGTCTTCTGCGCGTTTATTCGAGGGTCTGCCGCAGAGCGTCAAAGCTTCCATGCTGGCCGAAGCGCGCACGATAGAAGTTCCCGCCAATTCTCAATTGTGCGCGGAAGGCGAGACAGCCTCACATTTGTTCCTGATCATGAAGGGACAGGCCAAGTATTGCCGCGTGACCCGCGACGGCAAACAAGTGATTCTGTACTGGCTGGGGCCGGGAGACACGTTTGGGCTGGGAACATTGGCCGCCGATCCAATGCCGTATCTCGGCAGCGCTCACTCGGTTTCCCCCTGCAAAATAGTCTCATGGCCTCATGCCACTGTTCGTCACTTTGCACTCGATCACCCGCAACTCGCCTGCAATGCGGTCGGCATTGTATTGGTCTATCTCAGCGCGGGTGCGGAGCGTCATTCAGGGATTCTTGGCAGTTCGGCGAAAGATCGCGTTGCGAAAGCATTGATCAATTTGGGAAAGCGGAGTGTCACCCCCGACGGCATAAATCTCCACATCACGAATGAAGAACTCGCGTCGCTTGCCGATGTGAGCCCATTCACTGTGAGCCGAGTGCTTAACGAGTGGCATCGCAAGGGAGCGCTGACGAAAGGGCGCAAGGCGTTGCGTATTCATACTCCTGAGGCTCTCGTGGCGCACAGCCGATGAAGGGTCAAAACGGAGGCAGAGCGCTTTCCACGGCTATTTCTACCGGTTGCTCAGCGCGCAGGGGGCGGCGGCGCCCGGCGGGGCTAAGAGTTACTTAGACGACGGAAAGCTGAAACACGGGTTCGCGTTGCTTGCGTTTCCCGCGCAATACGGGGTGAGCGGAATCATGACGTTCATCGTCAATCAGCAGGGACAGGGTGTATGAAAAGGACCTGGGAGCGAACACCTCTCAATCGGCGTACCAGCTACAGCAATACAATCCGGACAAATCCTGGAAGCCTGTTCAATAAGGGAAATGTCCATCGCTCCGAATTGCAATCGGCACAGGAATTGTTCCTCTCTGGGGGTGCGTGTTTTGATAATCCGTCGCCCCCTGTAACTCTTGCCAGTTATCTTCTTTCCACGTATTAGGTAACGTACTCTCGCTGAAGTGTCGCTCTGGCGAAAGTTTAGCAAGCGTATGCCAAAAGAGATTCAACGAAGAATTGAGAGATGTCTGCTGATAATCGGCACTGCCTGCCTGGCGATTTATGTCGCCGCACAGTTACATGCAGCCATGGGAAGCAGCATTGGCCTGTTGCGCTTTGGACTGGGTTCAAACCGCGTGGCCGGCGTTGGATCTGGACAGTTCGGCCGTAACGGCGACTCGACAGACTACAGCCTTTGGTCGGAAAAGCGTGTCGCCGCATACAAACAGACGTTGCTGATGAAATTCGACGTGCCGCTCGCGGTGTTGAGACTTCCCAAATTGAAGCTTCAGGTGCCCGTCTTCGACGGTACTGACGATCTGATTCTTAACCGTGGCGCCGGCAGAATTCAAGGAACTGCTATGCCCGGCAGCTCTGGGAATGTAGGAATTGCCGCCCATCGCGACGGCTTCTTTCGCTCGCTGAAGGATGTCGAGCTGGGCGACACGCTCGAGCTTACGACCCTAATGGGAACAAGTATTTATGCAATCGACGATATCGAAATCGTCCTCCCTGAAAACATCACGGTACTTCAGCCGCGTTCGCGCCCATCGGTCACCTTGGTCACGTGTTATCCCTTCTACTTCATCGGTGATGCTCCCCAGCGTTACATCGTGCATGCATCGCTAATTCGTGATGACCGAACCGCGGCTTCGACGGCAGCCGTGCAGCAAGCATCCAGTCAGAAACCTGAGGTCGCGCGGTAGAGATGAAGGCCGGCGCTAGCAAGCAAGCTTTTTCCAGTCACGTCATTTTGCTAGCGGCGTTTTTGGTGTGCTTTAGCCTGCCCATGCAAGCCGGAAGCAAAGTCCAGACTGCTTGGGACAAGAACGCTGATTTTTCCAAATACCGAACATACTCCTGGGCCGATCGGCCGGTGCCGACGCGTCCTATGCTCGGACTAGAGATCAGGGCCGATGCGGATGAACAACTCCGGATGAAGGGCTTGACCATAGATCAAGACCATCCCGATCTCATCCTGAATTTCTATGGTTCGGTCGACTCCATAGACTCTGTTCCCGCCTCGGATCCTATCTACACAGCATCCGGCGGCACGCCGTTGCCTGGGACCACAATGTGGACGAACAATAGCGTGGGAACTGTTATTTCAGTGCCCAAGGGATCTCTGGTAATCGAAATGAGGGACGCATCCACGAAGCATTCCGTATGGCGCGCGATCGCAAGAGGCACGCTCAAGCAGAAGTCTTCAGAACTACAAAAGCAGGTCCAAAGCTCAATCGCTAGGATGTTTCAAGACTTCCCGCCCTCTAAGCCCACAAACTGATTTTCCGACGCAACAAGCGGGCACCTTGCCGCCTGAAATCACTTTTTCGCGACTGCTTAGTCACGGGTTTTGGGACTTACGCTCTTTTCCCTACTGCAGGGAACAGAGCAGGGATTTATTCCCGTCGAGAAAAAATGAAATCGCGAAAGCCGCATGAATACAGGAGAATCGCAACAGGGCAGGGAATGAGCAGAGAACTTGCAGGGAATTTGGCCGTTGGATCTCTTCATGAGGTCGCTGCACCTTTCAGAGCGCTCAAGCCAATCGGTCAACTGACAGAACGCAGCATCTATCCATTGCTAGCACGATGATCGGTTGTCAGCAACAAGTTTTCGTTGACGCTGTCCAAGCCATGCCAGGCATCTGGAGGCACGTCCGAGAACGACAGCGCGACTCTCATTCCTGGCACACAAAAACCCTATGGCAGAACAAAGCCGTCCGAACCTGAAGCAGTGTTTGTCATGTCTTGCGACAAAACCACAAGAGGAATAAAGAGTAACTATCCAACGGTTACGAAAGGAGTAGAGGCTGCAAAGACTGCACAAGAATCGGCGCATATCGGCGCAAATACTTATCGTTGACTTGTGAGAATGTCTTTACATAACGGAGTGCCAGCGGGATAATTCGATTCTGGCGTCGGCAAAGTGCTCAACATCTCCTCCGGCCAGCCGACACCTTTCGTATCGCGCGCCTCTCCCACAAATGAAGGACTCAAAACGACAAGTTTTGCTGCTGCAAAGTTTGCGGCATTCTGCTCACTGACTCCGGTTGACTGCGGCAGGTTGCCGTAAGATGCCCTCCCCCAGTGTGGCGAGAAGCTTGTCATTCCTCAGGGACGGTCACTCGTGAATATAAGCTCGAACGGAAAAGCAAGAATCTTACTGGCAGACGATCATCAAGCGATCTTAGATCGTGCCTGCGAGTTGCTCGATGGGAAGTTCGAACTGGTGGGCATGGCCCAAAATGGGAAGGACGCGTTGGAAGCAATCGATGCGATGCAGCCGGATGTTCTCGTCCTCGACATCGGGATGCCAGCGCTCGACGGCATTCGCGTGATGCAGCAGCTTCAAGAGAAGCGATCGCCAACCAAGGTCGTATTCCTCACCGTCCAGGACGATCCAGATTATGTAGAGGCAGCCTTTCACTATGGCGCTCGTGGATACGTGACCAAGCCTCGCATGAATTCCGATCTTGTATCTGCGGTCCAAGAAGTGCTTGCCGGGCGGACTTTCATCTCTCCCACCGTGGCATTTTCAGGCGACGGCTTAGCGCCCAAGGCTCAAGATTAGTACGGCTGGTCCCAAAATGGGCGTGACGGTGACTAACTCCCGCATTTTCGACTGAATCGCTTCGAGCCGCTGCGCCCGTTTCTTTCCCTTCGCAGTGTCTTTCTAACGCTGCGGGGGAGAGCTGGAAGCAGGGACCTCCTTATTGTTGGCACAGGCCAAACGTTCGATCGCTACAGCGGCCAGATGGGTGGCGATATCGGTGGAGCCGCGCGCGGCCTGCGGCTCAATCCTCCTGCGTTTTTTGACAGTTGTCTCTCCGATCGCTTCAGACTATTTTCCGGTGCAGCCTTGGTTCTCCTTCGCACATTGCGTCCGTTGGTGCGGGGCAGTTCTTTCCGCGCAATCTCGATTGGAGGCAATCAGAATGCAGACAGTACAAGATTCCGCAAGCTTTGGGACGAGGGTTCACGCAAGAATCCCGGTAGTCCTACTGTTGCCAAGTGATTTGAAAAGGCTGGTTCAGTTTGTCCGCGCAGCAGTGGAGCGACAGCTTCCGCATCAAGCACCTGCGGGCGAAAGCGAAAGTGCTCCTTCGAAAAAGCCGGACTCGCTTTCATCCTGAAGGTGGAATGCGTTCGTATCTCCATCCCTTATTGATTCCTTGACGCGCGTGGCAGCCGTGGCCGGTACACCGCCTCTAATAAGTCCAAACAACAGTTCTTGGACGCACTGTGCGCGCGGCGTTCCGCTTTTGTCGCGGTTCCTGGCTGTGAATACGCAGATTAGTGACATCGGTGTCGTCTGTAGAGTCGTCATCGTCTGAGCTGTCTGCGTCCCGATCGGCGATCATCTCTGTGAGTTCTTGAAATTCCTGCTGCAGCTTCCCGAGTCGGAGCCTGAGTGCATCGATTTCAATCTGCTGCTTCTCGACTTGATTCTGTAGCGCCTTCACCCGCACTGCGCCTGACGATATCGCTGCGTCGTGTTTCCTCGGCGCAGCCTGACTGTGAGCCAAAGCTATCAAGAAAATGGTCAGGAGAGCTGCAATGCTCGTGGATCGCATAATTACTCCTCACCTGAGATATTCGGACTCGCGGTTGATCAGGGATTCTTCAGGTCCTTCGCTAAGTAAGCTTTCCCGTAAACGTGAGGATTGAGAACTGTCAACTCTGGCAGGATTTCAGCTATTTAATAACCGCGAGAAGAGACCCATCCCTTGGGAAGAGCAGGAATGCAGGAAGGGAGGGAGCGTTGCTGCCGGACCAACTGTTACGTTTAACAGTTTGCGTCGTGCGCTCTCGCACAGAAGATAACTCAACGGGGGTCTTCAAGGACCAAAAATAAACTCCGCGGAAGATCACTCGACGTGCCCATGCCAGGAATTGCAGTTTCTCGCCAGGAACTAATCAGGCCGTCGCGGGCCCTGTCCGCTCTGCGACAGCCGTTCGTTGGTGCCGTCAGGATAGCGATCATCACGACTGCAGTCGCATGGCTTCCGCCCCTGCTGCTGTCCGCGCTCGGGGGCGTCGCGTCCGTACGAGGGTTTCTGCTCGACTACGCAGCCCAGTCTCGTCTACTCATCGTTATTGGGATCCTGATTATTACAGAACCTGGAATCGTCAACAGGCTCGATCTCATCGCACAGACTTTTGTGGACGACAAGTTGATTCGAGAGGAAGATCGTCCTAAGTTTGAATCAGTTTTGGGAAAGTTCAGGCGCCTGGGCAATTCTCTTCTTGGCCAGGCGATTCTTCTTGGAATCGCATGCCTTACGACCGCGTTTCTTGTACTTCAGATCGAACCAGACACATTCCTGCCCTGGTGCTACGGCAATGGCGGAGTTCAGAACTTGTCCCCAGCGGGATCCTGGTACGTGTTGGTCAGCATTCCCATTACGTTCTATTTGTTCTTGCGATGGATTGGGCGGCAAGTACTGTGGACGTGGTTTCTTTTTGTTGTCTCGCGGATGAATTTGCAGACGATCCCTGCACATCCAGACCGAGTCGCCGGACTGGGCTTTCTTGAAACCTGCCATCGCAAATACATACCATTCAGTTTTGCGATGGGCACGGTTGTCGCAGGAGGAGTCGCGAACCGCGTGCTGCATGGGCATCGACCGCTCACCTACTATCGGTTCCACCCACTCTTTGTGATCGCCGTCGTGGTTGCGATTTGTGCAGGTCCATTGTGCGCACTTTTCGGAACGCTTCTGGATGCCAAGCGCCGAGGAATATTCGAATACGGAGCCTTAGCCATGTCGGTCGGCCGGCAATTCGAACAGAAGTGGCTCGCCGCGAGCCGGGAGCAGCAGGCTGCACTACAAGTGCAAGACTTCTCCGCCACGATCGACTTATATTCGGTCGTCGCCAATGTGCATCAAATGGATCTTTTCCCCCTGAAAGCGAGCCATCTGACCCGATTGGCAGTCTGCTCGCTGCTCCCCTTCATTCCGGTTGCGCTGGCGTCGCTGCCTTTTGAGGTCGTCATGAAGGCTCTGATCAAACTGCTGATTGGCGGGTAATCCAATCGTCTTCGGCGGGCTCAGGTGAGATTCTGCTCATAGTTTGCAATGACTTACTGGGATGATCCGACTTTCTTATTCCCATTATGGAACCCATCTATATTTGGCAAGCTAATCTGTTAGTAGTGAGATTGCTCATTTGTCATATTTCTTACCTGTGATTACCGGGGGACGCGTGTTTCATACAGAGATTCCGATTCTGGTCCGACGGGTCGTGTTTTTGGTTGGCGCGCGGCAGGGGACTTCACCTCAATCCGCCTTCCAGGCGTTCCAATTGCGAGGTCATGGTTCCATTTCGGTAAAGGAGGCTGTTAGCAATGAACTCCTGGCCGAAGAGGGACTCCTGGCAGCAGACCTGTCACTCTTGACAGTTCATTCCCGGTGTTTGTCGGGATTAACTTGCTTGCAAGGTGAAACTCTGACTAGTGATCCCCTGCCAGTGAATGTGAGGTCCTAAGAGCGATTGCTGGTTAGGGATATCGTCAACGTCGCCCTCAGTTTTCTTGTAGAAAAGATCGCGAATTAGGAGATCACAAATGAATGCAACAAAGCACCAAACATCCATCAGGCCGTGGCTGGTTCTAGCAGTCGTAGCCGCCTTCCTGTCTGCGCTTTCGGTGTCGGCGCAGGTTACCTCATCCACCAGCAGCAGCTCCGGGCAGGCAACTGTCCAAACCGAAGTCAAACGCGGGGAAGTGATTTACGTCTCCGGAAATGACGTGGTTGTGAAACTTAAAGACGGGACAGTCAAGCACCTGGTAATCCCCGACGATAAACGCTTCAACGTCGATGGCCAGGATCTCTCGGTGCACGACTTGAAACCCGGCATGAAGTTCGAAAAAACCGTCGTGACCACCACCACTCCCAAGGTTGTGAAAACCGTGACGCAAGCCAAAGGCAAAGTTTGGTATGTCAGCGGCAACAATTTGATCGTGTCGTATCCAGGTGGGGTAAACAAACAGTACAAGGTCCCCGATGGAACCAAGTTCAATATCGATGGTCAGGAAAAGAGCGTGTACGAGCTCAGAAAAGGCATGAACATCTCTGCGACCGTCATTAAGGAAGTTC
Source organism: Acidobacteriota bacterium (assembly GCA_003225215.1). Classification (GTDB taxonomy): domain Bacteria; phylum Acidobacteriota; class Terriglobia; order Terriglobales; family Acidobacteriaceae; genus Gp1-AA112. The sequence continues at coordinate 1,450 of QIBC01000138.1, read as the reverse complement.
CCGAAACCGATGTCTCGATGGCATCGAACGTCCTTGGCGCAGCTCCGCCCCCGCCGACGCCGGCGGTGACGGCTGAGGCCCCGCTGTTGATTGAGGAAGCTGCCCCGGCGCCGGTTGAGCAGGCGGCAGTAACGCCGGCTAAGCTGCCCAAGACGGGAAGCGAGTTGCCCCTGATTGGTCTGGTTGGTCTCATTTCACTGGCTGGAGGATTTGCCACCAGGGCAATGCGAAGGCTGAAGGCATAAAGTGGTCGAAGTGAAGCGGCGAACCCGCTGTCAGGGCGGGTTCGTCTGCTTTACTGCAGTAAGGTTGGAATCCCAAATTTTTGTGCACTTTTGAGCGGTCCGGCAGTGGCGGGGAACGCCAATCTTGCTTGGCCCGTCCCGCATCCGAAGGGCGCTCAATTCACGTCGCCCGTTTCTGCAATCCAAATCATCACCAACTATCCCGACTCCGACACAGCTGCCGGCTGTCTTCCCATCTTTGTCTTCTCATCTTTAATGAAACTTGAAAGTGAACAGCTAAGAACTGGCTGGCTGCTAGAATGGAACAACGTTCTGCCTCCGAGGCAGATCGCCGCCGGCTTTTGGCGCGGAGAGGTGCGTGAGCGGTTGAAACGAGCCGCCTCGAAAGCGTTTCCCAAATCGACCCGACATTTAGAATCAAGCACTTACAAGCCAGATTTTCCCGATAAACCCGTCATTTAGGCTACTTTTGAACACTTTTTGAACCCTCGCAGACCTATGGAGCCGAAGGATTTAACAGGTCTAGCCGACGCGACGGTAAACCCAATTCGGTTGTCGGAGCCGCATAAATGCTGGGTTTGCGCTAAATGAAATGAATTTCCGATGGATTGCACGGACCAGATTTTGTCCCCACGCCTGGTCGCGAACGTTCATCATCTTGATTCCTGTTATGGGAACAACGGCAGCGGGTCACTCCCGCAGGAATTGGTCAATCTGCTTTTCAGCCTAATCGGCTCGGCGTGGTTGCCGGACCGCAACACTCGCAGGCAATCCCGATCCTAGGCACATCTTTTGTCGAACGCGCAAAATTTGACGATGAGAATGCAGATGCGCCAATTCACGCGGCTAACCAATGGCTTTTCAAAGAAGGCTAGAGAACCACGGTCACGCAGTCACTACATGCATTACAACTTCTGTCGGATTCACAAATCGCTGAGGGTAAGCCTACGATGGAAGCTGGCCTTACAGATCACGTGTGGACCATAGAGGAACTGCTAGCATTGACGGGCATGTCTGATGGTAACGTTACCGTTACATAAATATAAGTAAATAATGGCGCACCTTGCGGCATTATTCGGGCATCTGTGGGATACTAAAGTGTATTCAGATGTCAAGAAAAACTAAGACAAAACAGAACGCGTGCTACACTCCTGCTGTCGGTCCAGAGCTGGTAAAGGAAGCCCCTGTGAACCAATCGTACACAC
>QIBC01000137.1 GCA_003225215.1 Acidobacteriota bacterium | reverse complement strand
CAAATTCTTAAGAACCGTAATCGTGGCCGAGATGTTCCGGAATCGAACTAATGCCTGTCGATTATTCTTTCTGGTTGGACTGACCGCTTTGGTCTCGGCGGCGTTTGGCGTCGGCTCTGATGCTCAGACAAGACCGGCTAAGTCAAACTCTCCGATTGCAACGGCGCGCGCCGAAATAGGTCGAGGGAATCTCGAGAGCGCCGAAAGGCTTCTATGGGAAGCTCTCTCGTCGAATCCAAATGACGAATCGGCACTGACTCTTCTTGGCCTAGTTCGCGGAAAGCAGAGGCGCAACGCGGAGGCGGAGGCGCTTTTTCGCCGTGCAATTCAGCTCAACCCGAAGGCGCTCGATGCCAGGAAGAATCTGGCGAGTGCCCTCGTTTCGCAGGATAAAGATACCGAAGCAGCCGACCAGTATCGCGAAGCGCTGGTTCTTGCTCCACAAGATGTTCATCTGAAGATGGAACTGGCTCGCCTGTACATGGGACAACGGAAATGTAGCGAGGCGCTGCCACTCATTGCCGCTATTCCTGCAACCGGACTTCCTTCGGAAATCATTCCTCTCAAAGCGGCTTGTCTGACGGATTTGGGACACAGCTCAGAGGCTGCGGCGCTCATCGATCAAACACAAATACTAAACAGGTTGAATCGCGCGTTGTCTCGCAATCCCAATTCGGTGCATACGATGCTCGCAATCTCGAAGGTCTATGCTGCTCAGAATAAGCATGAGCAATCGATGACGATGCTGCAGCGGGCACGCGCGGTCGATCCCGACTCGCTGCCGGTTCTACGAGCGTTGATTGTCGAGTCGATGGAAGCGAAACAACGTCGTCTGGCTCTCCTGTTTGCCGGTGAGCTTCAAGAGAAGAGCGCAGAAAACCTGGATGACAAGTATCTGGTTTCCGCGGTAATGCTGCAGGACAAAAAATACGATATCGCGTCCCAGCTGCTCGAAGACTATGTAGCAAAGCGCCCCGAGGACAGCAAGGCGGCGCTCGGCTTGGGCATAGCTTATCTCGCCGAGGGGAAATATGTTGATGCACGCAAGTGGTTGGAGCAATCCCTGCAGCTCGATCCCAGTCTCCTCGAAGCAAACTATGAATTGGGAATGCTGGCCCGCAAAGAAGGGAAGACCTCCGAGGGTATTCAGCGGTTCGCGAGCGTATTAGAAAGACAGCCCGACAATTCCAGAGCACTCCTGGGAATTGGAACTCTTTACCTTGAGGAAGGCCAATTTGAGAAAGCGGAGGCGGCACTGCAACGATCGCAGCGTGCCGATGCCTCCGAACCGGAGACGGAGTATCAACTTGCGCTCCTGTTTACCAGAATGGGAAAGGCCGATGCCGCACAGCAACACATGGCGCACTTTCGCCAACTCAAGCAGGCTAGAGACAACGAATTAACGCCTAAGGAAGAGCAGCTGAAGCCGATGTAGGTAGCTCGACGCTACTTGATTGACGCAGCCTTCTTCGCGACCGAAGGCGAAGCGCTGGCTGCCACAGATTGTCCTGATAGCGGAGTCTTCTCGGTGACTCCCGTACCTTCGACGATGGTGTAAATCGTGTCGCCGGGCAAATCACTGTATCTTTCCTTGATCCCGCTCGGCCAAGCTACCTCGACAGCGTTCATGCTGGTTTGTGCTCCCAGACCAAAGTGCAGTCGAAGGTCATTTTGAGATAGATAGCTGGCGCCAGCTCGTACTTCGCGGAATTGTGTCAGATCGCCCGCTGTTACGGTTACTCGCGCTCCAATAGCTGCTTTGTTGCTCTTGCTTCCGACTAACTTAAAGAGCACAGCATGATTCGAGCTTTCTGTCCGGTTAAGAAGCAAAGTTGGTGGTTCGCCTACATTCATGAGCAGGACATCGACTTTGCCGTCATTATTCACGTCGCCGAATGCTGCCCCGCGACGGGATTGCAGCGGCAGCTTATCCAGGCCCGAAAGAGCAGTCACGTCCTGAAAAGTCTTGTCTCGCTTATTGCGTAATAGTTGCAAAGGTTGGCGGTAGGGGACGCCTCCCTTCACTTGATCCATCTGCGGGTACACATGACCGTTGGCCACGAAAATGTCGTCCCACCCGTCGTTGTCCATATCGAAAAACGCGGTTCCCCAACCCACATACGGATAAGTCGATTGGGCTATGCCCGCATTCCAGCTGATGTCCGCAAAGCCCTGTGTACCCAGATTTCGATACAAGGTATCCGGCTCTTCCGTGAAGTTGGTCACGAAGATGTCGAGCTTGCCGTCGTGGTCGATGTCGCCAAAGTCCGCTCCCATCGAACCCTGCTCCTGACCGTCTCCGCTGAGAGCGGCGCCTGAGATTAATCCCATTTCCTCAAATGTGCCGTCGTGGCGGTTGTGATACAGATAATTTGGTCCGGCGTCATTCGCAACGTAGAGATCGGGCCAGCCATCGTTGTCGTAGTCCGCCCAAACTCCCTGCATGCCGAAATAATGATTTGGATCGTCTACTCCTGCCTTCTTCGAAACGTCCTCGAAGGTACCGTCTCCACGGTTCCGGAACAGGAAATCGGATTCACCGGGTAAGCCCCATGGGCCGCACTGCACCTGGACTCCACGAAAGCGGCAGGTCTTGTCGTTGCTGCCAAACTCCGGAAGCTTATTAATGTCGACAAACACGTAACGTGGAACAAAGAGATCCACAAACCCGTCTCGATCGAAATCGGCCCATGAAGTGCCGGTACTGAAGCCACCAACTCGCAAACCAGCTTTATCGGTTACGTCCTCAAATTTGCAGTTTCCCAAGTTGCGGTACAGCGCATTGCCGCCGTAACCAGTGACGTAAATGTCCTGCCAGCCGTCGTTGTCGAAGTCGGCGACGGCGACGCCCATCCCCCAACCCTTACGCGTCAGGCCCGCCTGAGTAGTTATGTCCTTGAACTTGAGGTCCGCCTCCTGGTGGTAGAGCGTGATCATCGGATCACCGCCTTTTCGATAGCGGTCTACCGACGATCCATTTACGCTAATGATGTCGAGCTTTCCGTCGTTGTCGCAGTCTATGAATCCCACGCCGCCGCTCATCGACTCGAGAATGTATCGCTTTTCCGGGGAAGAAAGATGGGGCACAGTGAGGCCTGCCTGTTTAGTGATGTCTTCAAATCGAGGTGTCGGCGGAGGAGTGACACGAACTTGCGCGCTGCTGCTAAGAGACAGCAGAACGCTCAGACAGAGCGAACAGATTTTGCCCATGAGATTTATGTATTTTATCGAGATTCAGAGGTCGTTGACACGTTGAATTTCCGTTCGGTTGGCAGGGCTCAAGTCCAAATTTCTGAGCGCCTGCATCTGGTGTGTTGTTTACTGGTGGGTTTGGTACTTCTAGCCGCGCCTTCAACCTCAATGGCGCAAGGCGCGCGCAACAGTTCATCAAGTGCGCCCGGGTTTCAACTGATAGACGTTACCGCAGCCTCAAAGATTCGTTTCGAACACGTTGTGTCGCCTGAGAAGAAATACCTGATCGAATCGATGAGCGGCGGGGTTCTGTTGCTGGACTACGATCAGGACGGCTGGCTTGACACTTACTTCACCAACGCTCCAAGTGTGGAAGGAGCTCTCCATGGAGAAAAGGCGCGCAGCGCTCTATACCACAACAATCGTGACGGTACGTTTACCGATGTCACGGACAAGGCGGGAGTCGGCTATCCGTGCTGGGCGATGGGAGGAGCCATCGCGGACTACAACAACGATGGATGGCCTGACATCCTCGTTACGTGCGAAGAGGGACTGGTGCTCTATCGGAACAACGGTGACGGAACGTTTACCGATGTAACTAAGCAAGCCCACCTAACCGATCCGCGATGGAGCACCGGGGCGGCCTTCGCCGACTACGATGGCGATGGGTTCGCGGATTTAATGATCTCTCGCTACGTCGAGTTCGACTTGAAAAATCTCCCGAAATTTGGCGTTGGGGCTACTTGTCATTATCGCGGTATTCCGGTCCAGTGCGGCCCCAGAGGAATGAAGGGTCTGGGCGACAGCCTTTATCACAACAATGGGGATGGCACTTTTACGGATGTCTCAAAGTCGTCCGGTGTCGACGATGCCAGTGGCTACTACGGTCTTGGCGTGGTTTGGAGCGATTTTAACGACGACGGACGCCCCGATCTGTTTATCGCCGACGATTCGACCCCGAATTATCTTTATCGTAATGACGGGAACGGCCATTTCACTGATCTGAGTTTCATCTCGGGCGCGGCCGTGAGCCGGGATGGTGGCGAGATGGCCGGAATGGGGGTAGCTGCGTGTGACTTCAATCACAGTGGCCGATTTTCAATCTACGTGACCGATTTCGAAGATCAGAGCAACACGCTGTATCGCAATGATGGGGAAATGACGTTCACGGAGGTGTCGTACGAATCCGGCATCGGCGGTGCGACAGTTCCATATCTTGGATGGGGTACTGGCTGCGTTGATTTCGATAATGACGGTTGGCCCGACTTGTTTGCAGTGAACGCTCACGTCTATCCACAGGTAGACTCGCTGGCGACGGGAGCGAAGTATCGGGAGCGCAAGCTCGTTTTCTTAAACCGGAAGGACGGCACCTTTCGCGATGTCAGCAACCTGGTAGGTAGTGCGGTGATGCGTGCTGAACCGAGCCGGGGAGCCGCGTTTGGCGATCTGGACAACGACGGAAGGATAGATGTCGTTGTTGAAAATATCGATGGCAAGCCGCTGATTCTCCATAACGAGGGAAGCGCAGCTAATCATTGGGTCACCTTCCAGCTCGCCGGGACTAAAAGTAATCGCGCTGCGCTCGGCGCAAAGATCAGATTGACGGCTGGAGGAATGACGCAGATCGAGGAAGTTCGCAGCGGAGGAAGCTACCTATCACAGAATGACCTTAGAGTTCACTTCGGCATTGGTTCAGCAACTCGCATCGATTCCGTCGAAATTCGTTGGCCGTCCGGGATGCTCGATGCTTTAAAAAGCCTCTCCCCAGACAAATTCTATTCAGTTCTTGAAGGCAAAGGATTGGTGAGTGCCGATCAAGCGCGCGCCAATGCATCCAAGCCCGTTCCTTAGTTTAGGAGTGCTTACCTCGACCATCAACCTCTTTCCTGAGCTGAGCAAGATACCCGTCTAGAGCAAGCGCGTCATCACGGTCAAACGGAAACTCACGATCGAGGATCTGTTCAATTGTTGCGGCTGCCTCGGAACCGCCTTGCAAACCAAAGGTTCCCAGCACCCCGGCCAAATTGTGTGCTTGGCGCGCGGCCTCTGCCCGAAGATCCCGGCTTAACCGATCGTTGCGCAATCCGTTGATCGCATCCTCAATTGTTTCAATTCGGGAGTAGACGAGCGAAAGATTCTTACACCACAGCTCGTCAATTTCCTTACTCAGCTTGTCTGGAAGCGTCATCTGCTCGTACCCACTATTGCCAGTTCAGGATTTTCTTTATCTCATTTGCGAGCGTAAGTGGATCGAATGGCTTTGCCAGTGTCCCCGCCGCGCCGATGGCATGCAGGCGTTCTCGTTCGATCGATTGGACCTTAGCGGTCAGAAAAATCACTGGAATTTTGGCGGTGACTTCATCCTTGCGAAGCAAACGCAGCGTTGCCGGTCCATCCTGGTCTGGCATCATGACGTCCAGCAGGATTGCATCTGGACGAGCCTTCTTCGCTAATTCGATCCCGGCTACTCCCGAACCGGCAGAAGAGACTTGCCAGCCAGCGGTGGTCTCCAGACTGACGGCCGTCACCTCGCGAATGTCATCTTCATCGTCAATCAGCAGGATGTGTTTCCGCATTACGTTCCCGTTCTGTCCGAACTGTATCGACAGAGTCGACGTAAGAAGGCTGCAAATCGGAGTTGTGCTTCTGAGCGAGTGGGACGGTGAAAAAGAATGTGCTGCCTTTTCCCAGCTGGCTCTCTACCCACATCTTGCCACCGTGCTGTTCTACGATGTTGCGAGAGATAGCCAGCCCCAATCCGGTACCACCGCGCTTGCGCGAATCGGAAGTATCAACCTGCTGAAATCTCTCGAAGATTGAATTCCGTTTTCCTTCCGGAATGCCTCTTCCATGATCGGAAACTTCAAAGCGAGCGTCTTCGCCCGCAGGCTTCGCGACTACTCTGACTGTTCCGCCTGCCTCGGAAAACTTGATTGCGTTACTTAGAAGGTTTGTCAGGCATTGGATGATACGGTCTCGATCGGCACGAATCAATAACTCTGAGTCCTCGACTTTAAGACCGATCTGTTGGCTCTGCGCCATAGGCTGCATGACCTCGATTGCATGATCGATGAGTTCTCTGGCGCTACATTGAATCGAGCGCATTTCGATTTTTCCGGAATCGAGCTTTTCGATGTCAAGAATGTCATTCAAGAGACGGATAAGGCGGTCGGTGTTGCTGACTGCGATCTCCAGCATTCGTTCGCCCTTTGCACTCACCGTTCCTAGCAAACCGGACGCGAGAAGCCCAAGCGATCCATGAATTGAGGTGAGTGGAGTTCTTAGTTCGTGACTTACTACCGACACGAATTCGGATTTCATGCGCTCAATTTCCCGGCGTCGTGTGAGGTCACGGAAGACCAGGACGACTGATCCGATGACCGCGATCATAGCCACTATCAGGGCCGACAAAACGACAAGAAATGCCCGACGCGCGCTTAATTCTGCCCGCCGCTTTCGATCGGAGAGAAGGCGATCTTCATCGGCTCGCATTTGCGCCGTCAAGGTTGAGATTTCGACGCTCAGCTGCCTTCCACGGCCAGTGCTGCCGAGGGCCAGAATCGCCGGCAGGCCTCTGGACTTGCGAACGCGAATGCCCTCGTCCATGGTTTCGAGCCGTTTCGAGATGAGGGATTCCAGCAAAGCGAGATTGCTCTGCTCAGCAGGATTATCCAACGTCTGAGTGCGTAGTTCCGAGATCAGGTCCGGAATCTGCCTCCGAATAGCCTCGTACTGCGATTCAAACGCGGAGTCGCCCGTGATTACGTATCCGCGCACGTCAGCTTCAGCTTGGGAAATGCGAAAGGAGGCCTGCTGCAGCAGTTCGAGCACAATATGGGTATGCGTGACCCATTTGCTGTCGTCGATTAAGCCTATGATGGTTCGCTGCGAAACAACCCCGACCGTACCAAGGAGTCCAAGAACGATCACAAATCCGGCAAGAACTGTTCTTTCGACGGTCAGTTTCATCGGAGGATTGTGCCCATTGTATCGGGAAGAACCCAGAAGCTGCAGCCTAAGATTGACTCAGCGAGGACGCGAACTAGGATCCGCATGATAGGCCCGCAACAATAATGCCGCACAAAGGACCAGGCAGGCCTCAAGAAAAAACTCCAGCGCGTTAATCTTAGCTCCCGGAAGCGCTCGATAGTCGTTGCTCCACAATGGGGCTCGCGACAGGGCTTGAACAAGAGAGTTATCGGAAGGGTGTACCTGCTGCCACGGGGCAAATATACACAAGAGGATCCAACCTGTCGCCAGCAAGATAGCAGGCAGCCTTCTCGTTCGAGTTGCGATAGCGGACCTCATGTGTGATTCAGCTTAGGAAGCCCCATTGGGACGTTAAATCCCACTGAAGTGGTAGAGTCAGTCCCAATCTGGATGTGTTTAGACTGTCGTACCCGTTAAGCATGTTGATTTCCGCCCCCACCGAACTGGATGTTCCATCCAATCTTTCCGCCAAACTGCGGACGCTGCCGACGCTCATTGACGTCTACTTACTTCTGGTGGACCGGGTGATGCGCAAGCACGGCTTCGACCAGGGCAGGTGTGAATTTGTACCTGAGCGAGCCCTACCTCGGATAGAGGATTCCCACGAAGAATCGATTCAGATTAGCGAAGGTTACTGGCCCGAAGTATCGCGACTTGACTTCATTAGCACTCGATTGAAGGCGGCAAAGCCTAGCGACCCGGAACCAACGATCATCTGGTGCGAATCCGATGTGTTACTCGCTGCTTCTTAAGCTGGAGACTAGCAGCGAGCGTTCAGGCACCACGCGTTGAGGCAAGTCTGTTTTTCAGCGCGAACAGAGCTAATTCCAGACGTGTAGACATTCCGACTTTGTCGAAGATGTTGGTGAGATGCCGCTTCACTGTGTCCTCGGTGATGTTCAGGCGCGCCGCGATCTCCCGGTTGCTGCAACCCTCGGTAACGAGAGTTATCACCCCTATCTCGCGAGTGGTAAGGCCAAAGTTACGAGGCTTGGCTTCCACGCCGATCGAAGCGGAGAGACCCGCTAAGAGTTTGGCAACGCTCGCCTCCTCACGTCCTTCGACCCAGTACTTACCTTCGAGCACGCAGCGAATAGCCGACTCGAGTTGTGCGATGCTTTTCTTGCTGAGAATGCCGCGCGCCCCAAGCTGTAGTGCTTGCACAATCTGCTGAGGCCCAACCGACGCACTGAAGACAATCGTGTGAGCCTTCGCGTTCCGTGCCGACAGCTCCTGAAGCGCATCGATTCCAGGAAGATTGGGCATCAGAAGGTCGAGCAACAGCACATCCGGATGGAGCTTCTCGACCTGCTCGACGGTGGACTTGCCATCGCTCGCTTCTCCGATGACTTCAAACTCTCGGCTTCCGGATAATTTCGTTCTAACAACCTCGCGAACAATCGGGTCGTCATCCGCTAGCAGAACCGAATATTTTTTTCCTAGCGCAGGCTTTTCTTGAGGGCGGTTCATTGCAGGAACAGGCTCAATTCACGCGGGACAGAGTGCTCCCCTTTTACCCGATTCGATGTGCATAAAGCAAGCCCGCGAAAACCCAGAGGGATACCAGAATGGGAGCAACGACGATTGAGACGAAGCTACTGCTTTTGCGCCTGACGCCAATTCTCCCACTGATCATCCGATTGCATTTGTACGGCTCCTTGCTTCAGCGCCCAGTCGATAAATCCAGCTGGAGCGTCATGCAATCCGTATAGGTTGGCGCCCTTGATGGAACGAATGTCATTCCAGTTCGAGTCCTTGAGAGAGGCGAGGCGCAGGTCGGCGTTGTCGAGCACAGTGCCAGAAAGATTGGCTTTGCTGAAATCTGCTCCCGAAAAGTCGGCATCATCCATTTGTGCTCCAGTTAGCGAGGCCTCTCGAAAGTTGCTTTGCCTGAAGTTGGCAGAATGCAGATTTGAGTCCTGAAGGTCGGCTGCCTCGAGGTCACTGTTGCGAACGTCGGCTGCACTGAAATCCGAGCGCCGCAATCGTGCATTCGGAAGGCGAATCGACTGTAGAAAGGCTCCCGAAACATCCACTCCAACCAGCGGTACACCATCATGGTTCAGCTCTTGCATGGCCTCGAGGCGCCCGCCGCTTCCACCTTTGCCTTGCGCGGTGTTGATCACCTGCCATGCTTGGTAGTGGCGTTGTTTCACTCGGTCACCGGACTCGTAAAAATAAAAGAACACGGCAACGAGCACGGAGAGGCTGCCGAGATATTCGAGCACTTCGACGAACGTCCATCGGCTCAGCGCAAACGATACCCACTCCCAAACCCATTCGAGTGCAAAGAAAGGTTTGGTCCATGAGGGGATTTGCCGCCTGCGCTCACGCCATGGGATCGGCCGTTTCCGAGGCTCGCGGAAGACGATCATAGAGTTGTCCTTTTGAGACAGGGATTTGGGTCACGATTGTAGAACTGCCCGAGGGAAACTCTAATTCCGAAAGTCTGAAAATTGGGATGCGGCGGAAGAAGAAATGTTACAAGCAGAAGCGGCCAGCGGATCGCCGGCAATGTCGTCGCGCATCGTCAACACTGCAAAGCAAAGCCGCCGGCCGCAGCCTTCAGGGTTCCCTTCGGTATGAATTTAGACGAATCAGCGGCGCAATAGTCACCGTCGTTTGCGGGTTAGGAGATAGCGGCCGCGAGAGTTGCACCCCCTGTGGAAGCGAGGAACGCGGATCGGTGCGGCTCCTTCACAAGAGAGCACAGCCTATATTCAAAGCCTATAATGGCCTCGACAGGGTCGAGGGGAAATATTCATGTCGCGCACTTTGATGCTGCTTTCGCTCGTTGTTGTATCGAGTCCCTTCGCAGGCTCTAAGGACAAGCCCAAGACCTTGCCTGCTCAAGTGCTGCAGGCTCAGACGATCCTCGTCGCCATCAATCCGGATGCGGGCGAACCATTGACGGATCCAGCCGCCAATCGCACCGCCAGAGAAGACGTCGAGAAAGCGTTGATACAGTGGGGACGCTTCCGTCTCGCAATGGAGCCGCACACCGCGGACTTAGTGCTTTCAGTTCGTAAGGGAACTGGACGGAGTGCAACTCCAACCATCAGCGGCGGCCCGATCGATAATCGGCCTGTGATCCTCCAACCAGGCGGTGAAGGTGGGACTCGCATCGGTGGACAGCACGGTCGTCCGGATCCTGTTACCAGGGGAGAGCAGACTACCGGACCGCGCCTGGGAACCGAAGTCGGCACCTCGGAGGATACATTGGAGTTGTATCTCGGTGGTGATGACTACCCGTTAGATAGCGCTCCCATCTGGCGATA
>QIBC01000340.1 GCA_003225215.1 Acidobacteriota bacterium | reverse complement strand
GGGAATGATCTCCCCCTGCATCAGGCTGGAGGCGCGTACCCTGATTGGATTCACAAGAACTACAAGTCCTACGAAAATAACCTGCGCGACGATGAATGCCACGCGGCGCCGGCCGCGCGGGGAGATGATTCCGCGGTCGCGCATGAAGTAAAGCGCCAACAGGTTTAACGGAAGCAACAGCGCGATCGCATCGAAGATGGTCTTATGAATCCCTGTGGTTGAAAGCCGCGGTACCAACCACAGCAGCGCCTGATCGCACACACCAACAATCAACAAAGCAAAAAATAGCCGGCTGCAATTGAATAGCGCACTTAGTAATAAGCCAATTCCGAAGATGACATAGGGATAGTAGTGCCAAAAGGAAGGCGCCATTCCTTCCGTCTTAGCCGACTGCATCGCCAAGGCTGAGACCAATAGAATAAGGCCGCCGGGAACTACCAGGCGATAGACCGCGCGCAACAGTCTGGCGCTCAAGCTAACCTCCAGTGATCGGTCAAATTGTCAGCGCCAACAAAGACACGTGTAGCGCCCGTCTCGGGGACAGTACGGCCCGCTTCATACTAGGTTTCAACTGGCCGGCAGGGTAGATGACTTTGGTCGCTGTCCTGTTTTGAGGTAGAGACGGAGCATGGTGCAAGCTTGTCCAAATTAGCTTTGCGGAAATGGTTGTGAAGGGGCATGGCTTCGCGCAAGCGGAGCCGTGCCATCAGCCCAGACCTAGAATCGGGCTTCAGCCCCCGGCGCCTTTTTTCCAATTTAGAAAGAGTACCTCAGCGGCTGAAGCCGGATTTCAGACTGGTTCTAACGGCACGGCTACGCTTCGCTGAAGCCGTGCCCATTCAAAACCTGAGGAAACCAAGAAACACGCCAGCTAATTTGGACAATCTTGGAGCATGCTGCGTCTCACGCGGCAGGCACCCAAGCGGCATCTACTGCGGGCAGAACCTTGGTGGTTTACCATGCTGCCGAGTAACTTTCCTTCTTTTCGGCCCATGTTCCATCGAAAGGGGTCTCCATGGTCTTTCCAACGTTGATACGTTTGAGCGATCTTGGTCTGTTACTGCTCAGGTTAATGGTGAGCCTGGTCTTCTTTACCAGCGGATTAAATCACTTGAAAGATCCTGCTGGAAGAAGCAAAAGCATCGGCATGAGCAAGGGATTCACGATGTTCTTGGGCATCGCGGAAGTACTCGGCAGCCTCGGGGTTGCATTCGGCGTGCTGGTTCAACCCGCTGCAATCGGACTCATTTTGATAATGCTGGGAGCAATTCAGAAAAAGATTTTCGTGTGGCACATTGAATTCTGGGCAAGCAATGGTTGGAACTACGAACTGATGCTGGTTGTTATGTGCCTGGTCATCGTGTTTACCGACGGCGGCCGGTATGTGCTCTGGGCCTGAGCCCCTTAAGGAAACGAGTTGGTTTGTAGGTTTAGCCGTAAGAGTCAGAGCACCTCGGAGCACTTTCCACCTATCCCTAACTCCTGTATTGTCATGGCACCTTCATATTCCGCATGGGACTCAACGCTCTCGACCTCGCCCTCATCGCGATCTACCTGCTCGGCATCACGCTATTTGGAATTCATTTTCGTTCTGCCGACCGTTCACTCAAGAGCTACTTTCTCGCGGACCGCAACATTCCCTGGTGGGCGATCTCGCTGTCCATAGTCTCGGCAGAAACCAGCACACTGACAGTCATCAGCATTCCCGGTCTGGCATATGATCGCGACTTTGGCTTCCTGCAGATTGTGCTTGGGTACCTGATGGCGCGGGTCATCATTTGCATTATCTTCATACCCCAGTATTTTCGCGGCGAGTTCTACACCGCGTACCAACTCATCGACCGCCGCTTTGGAGCTCGCCTGCATCGCTTCACTGCAGGACTCTTCCTGGCGACTCGCGCGGCCGCGGAAGGCGTACGCGTTTGGGCTATTTCTATCGTCGTCGGCATTGCACTCACCAGCATCTTTGCCCATTTCGGAATCACGCCTGAAACACGGGATATCCTTTCGGTGGCGATGATCACTCTGCTCACGCTGGTCTACACATTCGAGGGAGGCATGTCCGCCGTGGTTTGGACCGACGTAGTGCAGATGACCATCTACGTGGCCGGAACAGTTATTGGGTTTTTCACCATCCTGCATCTGGTGCCAGGAGGATGGAGCGCCGTGGATCAGATCGCCGGGGGCGCCGGCAAATTTCGGATTTTTGATTTCAGCTTTAGTCCATCGAACAGCTATAGCTTCTGGGCAGGAGTAATCGGCGGAACTTTCCTTACGACTTCTACGCACGGTACCGATCAACTTATGGTGCAGCGCTTGTTGGCAGCGAAAAACGAGAGCCAGGCGAAACTCGCCTTGCTGTCCAGCGGCGTATTCATCTTCATTCAATTTGGACTTTTTCTGCTAGTCGGCGCTTCCCTCTTTGTTTTCTATAAACTCGTTCCTCCGTTGACTGCATTTACGAGCTCCGACCGCATTTTCCCGACGTTTATTGTTGATCGCATGCCACACGTAATCTCTGGAATCCTGATTGCCGCGATCTTAGCTGCAGCAATGTCGAACTTGAGCGCGGCGTTGAATTCACTTTCTTCTACAACTGTCGTGGACTTCTATCTCCGTCTGCGCCCACAGGCAACCGAACAGCGCCGCGTTGCTATTTCCCGTTTTGCAACTGTCTTTTGGGGAATCGTGCTTTTTGGGCTGGCGTTGCTCTCGCGACATGGCGGACGCGTCGTTGAGATCGGACTCACCATCATTTCTGTGGCTTACGGCTCACTACTTGGAGTCTTCCTGCTGGGCATCCTCACCCGACGCGCTACTGAGAATGGCGCTATTGCAGGTATGGCTTGTGGACTGGCAATCAATCTTTATCTCTGGCTCGGCGCCGATCACTTCGCAAGCTGGGCGGGCTTCCGAATTGCCTATACTTGGCTGGTTGCGATTGGAACCGTCGTGACATTCCTCGTCGGATATTCAGTGAGCGCGCTTACATCGCCATCGCTGGAGCGGGCGCGTGCATAGTCCGGCCGTAACCAAGACAGAATCTCGACAGCTGCCACGCGCTCTGGGTCTGCGCCATGCGGTTGCGATTGTAGTTGGCACTATTATTGGCAGCGGCATCTTTCTTGTCCCAAAAGAGATGATGCAGGCCGTGGGCTCAGCCAAGGTTGTCTATCTTGCCTGGATCGTTGGCGGACTTCTCTCGATCTTCGGCGCACTGACGTATGCAGAGCTGGGAGCGTTAAAGCCCCAGGCGGGTGGTGAGTACGTTTACGTTCGCGATGGATATGGACCGCTCGCGGGATTCCTTTACGCCTGGACGTGGTTCGTAAT
>QIBC01000136.1 GCA_003225215.1 Acidobacteriota bacterium | reverse complement strand
GTCGTCCCAAAGTGGATTGATGGACTCAATTAGAGCGACGCGCTTCTCGCGGCGCCAGGCCTTTATCTCTTTTTCTCTTGCAATCGCGCTGTTAACGTATCGATAGGATTCGAAGTAAACAAGACGATGCACGCGATAGCGCTGAGTGAATCCCTTGTGCCGCCCGGTCTTGTGCTGAAACACGCGAATCGTCAAATCATTCGTCATTCCGACGTAGAGAACGCGGGACTTGCTGGCCATGATGTAGACGAAAAAATGGTAGTCGGGCATATTCGCCTCTTTTGATCACAGAATGCGTTCACGGCATCTCATGCAGACAGCAGATCCCTCACTCCGCCTATCCAGTTTGGATCAGCGACACCTCCTTTGGGCGGAGTTCGGGATGACAGTGTAACGGTGGCAGACTTTCCAAAGGATAGCAGTGGCAGCCATGCAAAAAATACTGTCATCCCGAACTCCGCTCGAGGAGCTATCGAACACCCACGCGATATAAGCGGAGTGAGGGATCTGCTGTTTGCGTAGGGCGCTCTCAACGCTCGTTATCCGCCAGAGCCTGATTGCTTCACCACAAGCTCCTCTTTGCTCGGAAACGTCCGAACCTTCGACGGATCAAACTCGATCTTCACCGGGGCGTAAGGATCTCGAGCCAATTCCTCTGCCGTATACCACGTGGCTGCAAGGTCGTCCCAAAGTGGATTGATGGACTCAATTAGAGCGACGCGCTTCTCGCGGCGCCAGGCCTTTATCTCTTTTTCTCTTGCAATCGCGCTGTTAACGTATCGATAGGATTCGAAGTAAACAAGACGATGCACGCGATAGCGCTGAGTGAATCCCTTGTACCGCCCGGTCTTGTGCTGAAACACGCGAACCGTCAAATCATTCGTCATTCCGACGTAGAGAACGCGGGACTTGCTGGCCATGATGTAGACGAAAAAATGGTAGTCGGGCATATTCGCCTCTTTTGATCACAGAATGCGTTTACGGCATCCCATGCAGACAGCAGATCCCTCACTCCGCCTATCCAGTTTGGATCAGCGACACCTTTTTGGGGCGGAGTTCGGGATGACAGTGTATGGTGGCAGACTTTCCAAAGGATAGTAGTGGCAGCCTTGCAAAAAAATACTGTCATCCCGAACTCCGCTCGAGGAGCTATCGAACACCCACGCGATATAAGCGGAGTGAGGGATCTGCTGTTGCATGCGACGCCTTGACCCCTTTTTATTCGCTGGGTCGGGGTTCACTCAGCCTCGTCGTTCTACACCGGTCGTCCATCTCCCGCCTCGATACCTTTCGCCGATTCCGCCTTCGCCCACGAATCCTGTTCCGATCCGGCATTGGTTGCCGGTCGCGCCAGCGTGCTTGCCTTGCGTGTCGTTGTATCGATCGCACGAATTAGCGTAGCGCGGATGCTGCCTGTTTCCAACTCGAGCAGGCCTTCCACAGTACATCCGCCTGGAGTAGTTACCTCGCTCTTTAGAATCGCGGGATGTTGACCTGTTTCCAGCACCATCGCCGACGCTCCCAGGGCGGCCTGTGCCGCCAGGGTAGTCGCCAGTTCGCGGGGCAAACCAACACGGATGCCTCCTTCCGCCAGCGCCTCCAGGATGGTGTATATGAACGCGGGACCGCTCGCCGAGAGGCCGGTGATCGCATCCATCATTGACTCTTCCACCTCGGCGGTGCGGCCCATCAAAGCGAACAGCGCGGAAGCTCTGGCTAAGTGCTCTGCTCCGGCGAAGCGCCCGGCGCACACCGCCGTCATCCCCATTCCGATTCGGCATGCTGTGTTCGGCATCGCCCGTATCACGGCCAGATGCCTTCCCAGAGCTGACTCAATCGCCTGCGTCGTGACAGCACTCGCAATCGATATGAGCAAAGCATCTTCACGCAGCTCCGAACGAATCTCCTGGAGAACCCCGCGGACGTAAGTCGGCTTCACGCAAAGGAGAACCACGTCCGCATCGCGAACCGCAGCCGAGTTATCGGTTGTGATTTTCACGCTAAGCTGTTTGCTTACCGTCGCAGCGCGATGCGCGTGCTGGACGGTGGCACGAATATCCGCGAATCGCGGATCTCCGGCCTTCGTGAGCGCGGCCAGGATAGCCCCGCCCATCTTCCCCGCTCCGAGCACGGCGACCGATCCGCGACCGCTTGCTTCGACGCACTTATCTTCGTTCGTCATAAACTCTCTCCTCCGGCTTCGCCTGGAATTGTTCAGCAAAAAGAAAAACCCACAGCGCTTTCGCGATGTGGGTTCTGGTTGATGCCGGATTTATCTAGATATTAGGCGTCTTCCATGCAACCACACCATCGCGCACACGCCGGAGGCGGGCACGGGATCGGCGGGTTGGGAATCCGCAAGAACATTGCATGGAACTCTAGCCGGAAATCAGTCGAGATTGCAAGCGGGAAGTGGAAATATCTCAACTATGACGGTTTTCATGATTCATGTAGACCAATTAACCGAGGGTACGGAACGCTATAGCGCTGTGGAAGAATGTTCTGGATTTCTGCCTAGTCTCAGGGCATCGACTTCCAACCAGCCGACAGACGCCGTTGTTGCGGCTGGCGGGGGTGCGAATCACGACGAATTGAATCTTCTCGGTGGAAGCCCACGCATTTATGCGTGGCAGGGCTTTCAAGCCCTGCAAGAATCACGAACAATCTCGCGCTTTAGCGCTGGCCCGCGAAATTGCTCAGGGCAAAAAGGCCGACTGGAGGCAATAAACCTTAAGCGACCCCGGTAGCGGTTTTGATGCCCCGGCGACGCGACCGTGATCGAGACTCTGGAGAATTGTTCAGCATTTCTGTCGCGGCCTGCTGCAATAGAACCAACTCGCGTTCGAGTTCATCGACACGCGCCGCTGCATTTTTCAATTCATCCCGCTTTCCCATCTGCTCGATCTCTGCGGCGAGTTGTCGGGCCGTTCCCGAAGACAGATTTGCGATCGAGCCCTTCAGGGCATGGGCGACCAGCCGTATTGCCTCGGAATTCTTTCGCGCAATGGCGGTGTGCATCTCCCGCAATAATCGGGCGCTGTCCTCAATAAACAAGCGAAGCACGTCGCTCATCAACTCGCGGTCGCCACCAAGCCCGGCCAAAACCTTGTTTTCGTCGATTAGTCCCGGAGCGGGTGACTCTGCCTGCCGCTTGTCCGTTCTCGCTTCTTCTCGATCCTGTAGGTCACCGAAAAGCTGCGTAATCGCCTCTTGCAAGGCCGCCAGCCGAATCGGTTTCGATACGTAGGCGTCCATCCCTCCACCGAGACAACGCTCGCAATCTTCGGCAGCAGCGTGCGCTGTTAAGGCGAGAATCGGAACCCGATTGCCTTCGACACCTTCCCGTTCGCGGATGGCGCGGGTAGCTTCCAGACCATCCATCTCCGGCATCTGCACGTCCATCACGATCAGATCAAAGTTACCTGTCTCCGAGGCAGAAACTGCAAGTCTCCCGTTCTCCACGATGGTTACGTCGTGTCCGAGCTTCTCCAGCAAACGACTTTCCAGCTTCTGATTGACTGGATTGTCCTCGGCCAACAGTACACGCAACCCACGCGTCGAAGCCGCCTTCTTCCTTTTCGCTCTGCGCGGCGGTTTACTGACCGGCTCCGATGTCGACGCGATGATTGCATCGAAGAGCTCGGACTGCTTGATGGGCTTCACCAGATATCCGGAAACTCCAGCCTGCTGCGCGCGCTTCACGTCGTCGGAATGTCCCGCGGAAGTAAGCAGAATTAGCTTCAAACCGGCGAATCGGGGATCCCGGGCAATCTGTTCCGCGAGCATGAACCCGTCCACCTCGGGCATATGCCCGTCGAGCAAGGCCAATGCAAATGGATCTTTCCAAGCCAGTCCAGCCTCTATCGCAGCCATCGCCGATTTCGCTGAGTCTGCCGTGACTGGACGCATGTTCCAGCGAGTCAGCATCTCCTGAAGAATGCGGCGATTAGTTTGATTGTCATCGACTACCAGAACCGGCATGCGGCTGAGCATCCTTGCCGGACCAGCCACCAGGCGTGCAGAAGCGTCAGCCCGCCCGAACTTCGCAGTGAAGTGGAAGGTACTTCCCTTTCCCGGTTCGCTTTCCACCCAGACCTTCCCGCGCATGAGTTCGACAAGTTGCGAGCAGATGGCCAATCCCAAACCGGTGCCGCCAAACTTTCGCGTAGTGGAGCTGTCGGCCTGGGCGAATGCCTCAAAGATTAATGCCTGTTTGTCGGCAGGAATACCGATGCCCGTGTCTTTTACCGTGAAATGGAGCGCAATTGCCGCTTCGTCCTGCGACTCGGGTTCCACTCGCACCGCGATCTCGCCCTTCTCGGTAAATTTGATGGCATTGCCGATCAAGTTCAATATGACTTGCCGCAGGCGTGCACAATCGCCAACCACTACCTCAGGAATCTCGCGCGCAACCTGTAAAGTAAGTTCAAGACCGCGCTGATGGACCCGCGGGGCCAGCACCCGAACGCTGTCCTCCAGGGTCGCGCTCAAGTTAAATGGAGCTTGCTCGAGCACCATCTTCTTGGCCTCGATCTTCGAGATATCGAGGAGATCGTTGATCAAGAGCAGCAGAGCGTCGGCTGAGCCCTTGATCGTTTCGAGATAATCGTGTTGCTCGCGGCTAAGCTTGGTGTCGAGCGTCAACTCAGTCATCCCGATGATCGCGTTCATCGGAGTGCGAATCTCGTGGCTGATATTGGCCAGGAATTCGCTCTTGGCTTTGTCGGCCTCCTCAGCGCGATGCTTGGCCTCCTCCAGTTCCACGGCGTGTTCGCGCAGCTCCCGCTCGGCTCGACGCCGCTGCAGGAAATGGCCGATCTCGCTGCCAACCGTGCTCATCATCTCCAGCAACTTGTCGTCGCGTTTCAAGAGGGATCGGGTGAAAAATTCAATAACGCCAATCACTTCTCCTTCAATTTTCACGGGAAAAGCAAAACCACTGTGCAATCCAGCCGCTGTGGCAGATTTTCCCCGCGGAAAGTTCCAGTCCAGCGCGACGTCGTCGATCCACGCTGGCTCCCGGCTTTCCCATACCCGACCTGGCAGGCCCATACTTATCGGACACCTGAGCTCTCTCGTCCGAGCTTCGAATTCCCTCGCATCCACTACATCGCGATTCCAGAAATCTGTGCAGCGAAGCACTTGGTCATGCTTTAGGACGGTCCAGATCGAGCCCGTGTCCCAGTCGAGGTTTTCGCCGACAGCACGCAGCATGTCCACGCCTGCGGAAATCAGAGCCGTGGAGTTCGCCATCACACGCGTGACCGCGTACTGCGCAGCCAGACGCGCTTCCTGCTGCTTTTCCTCAGTTAAATCGCGCCCGACACAGTAAATCAGCCGCTTTTCAGTGGAGGTAATGACGGTCCAGTAGATCCAGTGATATTGGCCCTTGATAGAACGGTAACGGTTAGCGAAGTTGAATAGGTTCTGGCCGGTGTTGGCTACCCTCAGGGCTGCCGCGCTCGTGGTGGGAACGTCGTCGGGATGAAGGAAGCTAATGTAGGGTCGGGCGAGCAGCTCCTCGCGCGAATAACCAAGCTTCTCCTCCCACGCACAGTTGATCCATTTCAGATAACCATCAAACCCCGCGATGCAAAATAGATCGACGGAAAGATTAAGGAAATCCTGAAACTCCTGAACGCCCGACAGCGGATTGTTAATGGGTTCCTGAGTCATCACTTAAGACTCCTGGAAGCTGTGGCCCGGGGGAATAAGCGGAAGTTTAGCACCGAGGGAAAGCGGTCCGAGCAAATACAAGATTTCGTGCCGGCCCATCGCGCAACGCAGGTTGATCCGCTGGTAGCTCTGCGGCATGAATAGAGACGGCGAGGCAATACGCGATAGGTGGTCAGTACCGGCGGCGGTAGCCGCTGGGTCCGTCGCGGTTTCCTACACGATGTCCCAAGCTTCGACCCGATCACTGTTAGATGTTTGTGCTGATTTTGTTAGTCGCTTAATCACTTGCTGCTGCCATCTAAAATGAAGGCACCGAGATTACCTCGGCGGAAGCGCTAGGCTCCGGAATAGGAAGGTTGTCTTCCTTCAGTCCTTCGAGATGGAACTCGATTGCCTCCCGAATGAGCCGCTGCGTTTCCTCCTTAGTCTGCCCTGTAGTGATCACACCGGGAAGGTCTGGCACACAGGCAGCCCACCCCGTGGACGATTTTTCAAACACTACAACGTAGTTCATTCTTTTAAACCCGCTTGCTTGAGCACGCTGTTCAAGGTGCCAGGCGGAAGATCGTCGTTTGGCCCTTCCAGATTACATCGGCAATGCTAACCTGCCTTGGTTGGTCACCTATCTGTGCTTTTTCCATGCGATCTGTATTGATGTTGATTCTGTTTTTGTCGTAGCTTACTGCCTATTGCTTATTACCGCCTCCATGCGCCAAGTCCATATTGGAACCTCAGGTTGGGCGTATCCCTCCTGGAAGCCAGACTTCTATCCGGCAAAGACGCCCTCGAGCAAGCTGCTCGACTATTACTCGACGCAACTGAACTGCGTGGAAGTGAACTACACCTTTCGCGCGCGACCGGCAGTGACGACGCTGCAAAATTGGGCGACGGTCACGCCCGAGGGCTTTACGTTTGTCGCCAAAGCACATCAACGCATTACTCACATAAAGCGGCTGACCGACGTCGATCAGGATGTAGACGCCTTTTTCGCCGCTCTGCAACCGCTGCTGCACGCGCGCAAGCTGGGTCCGGTGCTCTTCCAGTTGCCTCCAAACCTCAAAGCCGACGCAGATCGCCTGGCAAAGTTCCTGAAAATTCTTCCCAAAGACGCACCCGCCGCGATCGAATATCGCAATGTGAGCTGGTTCAACGATTCCATCTATTCACTGATGCGCGAACACAACGTCGCGCTCTGCATCGCCGAAAGCGACGATTTAGCCGTTCCCGAAGTGTTCACTGCCAATTTCACCTATTACCGCCTGCGTAAGTCGGACTACAGCGACGTAGAAATCGACGAAGTCGAGAAACGTTTACGTGCGGCGGCACAGGAGCGCGAGGTCTATGCATTCCTGAAGCACGAAGACACGCCCGAGGGGGCGATCAACGCGAAGAAGCTGCTGCAAAGGCTAAAGGCGGCTTGAACACAGAGGACACGGAGAGCACGGAGGTTGTCGATCATGGAGACACGGCAGACAGCCAGAACCACGGAATCAGTAACCAATTCTCGACAAACCTCTTTGCCTTCCGTGTTCAAAGCCTTTCAGGTTTACTTTGCGGGAACCTTCATTTCATAGCGGGCGTTCGCGAACGACAATACTCATGATGTCTAACCCTCAGCCCCTGTCCGCGTTTCTCTCTTATCTAAAAGTGGAGAAAGGACTCTCCCCACTCACCGTCGACGCCTATCGCGGCGATCTGCTTCAGCTCGCCGAATTCCTGGAAAAGAGAAATGCCACATTGCTGAATGCCGCACGGCCCGATCTGCTTGGGTTTCTAGAACAGCTCACCGCAAACATGGTTGAAGGACGCAGCCGCGCGCGCAAGCTCTCTGCGATGCGGCACTTCTACAAATTTCTTTTGCTCGACAAGAAGATCAAGCGCGATCCCACGTTGAACATTGAAAGCCCGCGGCAATGGAAGATTTTGCCGAAGTCACTGGCCGTCGCCGAAATCGACACGATGCTTGCGCAGGAGCGATCGAAGCCACAGGATCCGGCGCTCGCAATCCGCAATGAAGCTCTGCTCGAACTGCTCTACGCAACTGGAATGCGCGTCTCGGAGATCGTGAATCTGCGCCTTGAGGACCTCAACCTGCAAGCCTCTTCAGCGATCGTGCGCGGCAAGGGAGACAAAGAGCGCATCGTTCCCTTTGGCGTTGCAGCGCGCGATGCGCTGCAGACTTACCTGCACGATGCGCGTCCCCAACTTTGCCGACCCGGCCGCTCAGCGCTCGTCTTCGTGGACCGAAGTGGAACTGGACTCACGCGCGAGCGCGTATGGCGGATTGTCCGTGAGGCCAAGATCGACGGCAAGGCGAGCCCGCACATGCTGCGCCACAGTTGCGCCACACACATGGTCGAAAACGGGGCCGACCTGCGCACCGTTCAGACCATTTTGGGACACGCGGATATTGCAACCACGCAGGTGTACACGCATGTCGCTATGGAGCGGGTTAAGAGCGTTTATCGCGCCCATCATCCGCGTTCGAAACGGCGCATTCTTGCGCAAAAGGAGCGCGCGTGAGGTCGCTACCCTACCCCAAAACGGCGCGCCCAAGCCCACAAAAGAGCGCTGGAGCGTCGAGATCGGCTCGCCCGGTAACGCACCGAGATCCCAAAACCAGCACAAAAGTGACTAAATATGCTGCAAAAAGTGCCGCGGAACGTCGCGTGAGCGAGTTCTTAGCAGCCCTAAGAACGCAGCGGAACGCGTCGGAACATACGATTAACGCCTACAAAAAGGACCTCCAGAAGTTCGTTAGCTACGCCGGTAAGGGGCTTGATTGGCGCCGCATAGACCACTTAACGATCCGCGGATTCCTCTCCGAAGTGCTTGGAAGTGGGCTTAGCAAGGCTTCAACAGCCCGCGCATTGGCGTCATTGCGCTCTTTTTATAAGTGGCTGGGCCGCGAAGGGCACGTTGGACAGAATCCAGCCGCCCTGGTTTCGACGCCCAAGCTCCCCAAAAAGCTGCCGCGAGTGCCCACAATGGAAGAAGTAAACGGCTTATTGGACGCAAATCTGCCGGAGAATGCGGCGTTTCCGGCGCGCGATCGCGTGATCTTCGAACTCTTATACGGCTGCGGATTGCGCAATTCCGAGCTTGTAGGGATCCAATTGGACGATATTGGATGGTCTAACGAGGTAATTCGCGTCCGCGGTAAGGGCAAAAAGGAGCGTTTGGTGCCTTTGGGAGATGCTGCGGCGGCGGCAATCCGCGAATATCTGCCTGAAAGACAACGCATCATTGACGCTAAGCGGCGATCCTGCGCCGCACTTTTGATCAATTTGCGCGCCGGATCGCTCACCACACGCAGCGTAGGACGCATCGTGAAGGCCATAGCCGTTGCGCGAGGGCTATCGCCCGACGTGCATCCGCACACGTTAAGGCACGCTTTCGGCACTCATATGCTCGAAGAAGGCGCCGATCTGCGCGCAATTCAGGAGCTTTTAGGTCACGAAAGACTGTCAACCACGCAGCGCTACACGCAGCTAACGTCCAACCACATCACGCGCGTCTACGACGCGACGCACCCACGAGCAAAGTGATTTCCGCTCACATCTACGTCGGGTTGAAACGTCAGAAATGGGTTTTTTCAGCTCGCTTTAAAACCGGCATCTCAGATTGAAAAGACTGAGCTACACGCTGGCCTAATGGCACGGCTAGGATTCGCCATAGCCGTGCCCTGTGCCAACACTACGCTGCTCTGCGCGAACGGCCTTTCTTCGCCGACGCCGGACTGCGGCGTGCCGGGCGGGATTCCTCTTCCTCGGCCATCTCCTCGCCTTCTTCCTCTAATCCCAGATTGTCTGGTTTCAGCTTGCGCGACATAGCCTCAAGCTTCGTCCGTGTCTGCTCTTCTTCTTTCAGATTCTGGTTCAGGAGCTTCACTGCTTTGTTCACGTTGAGCTGCTCAGCCAGCTCAATAAGGGAGTTGTACGCATTGATTTCGTAGCTCTCGACCTTGATCGCGGCCCCCACGTCGAAAATTGCCAGTATGTCCTCTGCAGGATCTTCTTCTTCCTTGAAGGTATTCCGCTCTTCGATCAGTCCCCTAATGCCCTTGCATTCGCTTTGTTCTGGCTGCTCTCCGAGTTGTTCAAAGATCTGCTGGAGTCTCTCCACCTGCTTCTCAGTTTGCACCTGATGCTGCTGAAATCCCTTTTGCAGTTGCGGTTCTCCAGAGTGATCCTCCGCCAGCTGCCCTAATGCTTCGACGAGCTTCTGCTCGGCGTCGAGCATATCTGTGAGTTCATGGACGAATAGTTCTTTCGCGGTTTGCACAGTTGTCCTCCTATCGCCGAGCTAATAAGATTGCCGCACCGAAATTCTGGCTGCCTTACTCCGAACTAATTGCTGCAAATTCCGCGGAAGATTTCATGCAGAGCTTTTATCAACGATTCGTCGATACCGCCGCTCGATACCCGGACAACATCGCGGTGGAACTGCAGCGCACTACACCTGCTTCCGACAGCTCCGCATCCAGTACATCGTCTGCCACCGACGTAAGCTACACGTATGCCGAGCTGCGCCAGGTCGCCGACCATCTTGGCGCGTGGCTCCAGGGCGCGGGCGTTCCCGCCGGTGCCAAATGCGCGATCCTGGCCGCCAACAGCCCGCGTT
>QIBC01000339.1 GCA_003225215.1 Acidobacteriota bacterium | reverse complement strand
CATCGAGCGGAGCCTCAGGACACTCTCTGAGCCGCGCTATATGGTTTTCAGTAGTTTCCCTCCATTCATTCAGATTTTCTCTTGTTAACAACGCTCCACACTAAGCAGCCCTCGTCGTTGTCTTCGGTAGCTCGTCCCCACCCGCAGTCACACTGCCCCTTCTTCCTAGCAATTCATTACATAAGTAAACAAGCTGCCCGATTTGGAAATCGATCTGCACCTGCTTCTCGCAAACCAATCACTCCCCGTCGCTCCTTCACGAGCGACTAAACGATTGTCGACTGAAGAAACAGGAGAACACTTTCACATGAAGAATAGGTACTGGTCGCACTACACAACGGCCATGCTCATCGTGTTTTCGCTGCTCGTCACAGCCTCTCTGTGGGCGCAAACGAGTCGCGGAACCGTCGCTGGGACCATCATCGATCCAAGCGGTGCAGTCATTAAAGGAGCGCAGGTTTCCCTTCGGAGCGCCGCTACCGGAATCGTTCGCGAGACCACCACTAATGGCGACGGTTTCTATCGCTTCGACGCCGTGGACCTGGGCGTTTACCAGGTCACCGCGGACAATCAGGGATTCGCGGCCTACAAAGTCGACAATGTCCAGGTTCCGGCCAATAAGACGTTGACGCTCGACATGACGATGAAGCTCGGGAGCACTTCAAGCGAAGTCATCAACGTTGAAGGAAGCCTTGCCGGACTTGAGCTGCAACGCACGGAAGAACGTCGGGCAGAGACGATTCCGCAGCTTGAGATCAAGGAGGTACCGCTGGTTGGACAAAATTCGCTGAATCTGCTCGTCACCGTTCCCGGCGCGGTGCAGACTGAACTGGGAGGTTCTCTGGATAGCGGCATCGGCGCTATCAACGGCGCTCGGGCGCGCTCCAATAACTTCCTGATCGATGGGATGGACAATAACGATATTTCTGTCGCCGGCCCAGTGGCGACGCTCACGAACAACGATGCGCTTCAGGAAGTTTCGATCCAGACTTCCAATTTCAGCGCCGAGTACGGGCGTGCGGGCGGAGCGGTCGTAAATCAGATTACCAAATCGGGAACCAACTCGCTGCACGGCACTGCCGCGTGGGTTTATCGCTCCGAGGTATTCAATGCCACCACTCTGCCGCAGCGGGCCGGCGCGGGTCCGGGAGCTTCACTGCACGATATCAAGCCTCCGTTCAAGGAAAATCTTCCCGCCTTTACGATTGGCGGTCCGGTGGTGATTCCTCATCTCTACGATGGCCGCAACAAGACCTTCTTCTTTGCCGCGGGACAGTGGGACCGGTTCTCTGCCGGCGCGGATCAAGCACAATTCAGTAACGTTCCCACCGCACAGGGCGTTGCGGTGCTGCAGAGTCTGGCGCCAAGGTGCCCGAACGTCGCTCTTTATCTGAACTCGCTTCAGGGCCTGACGGCTCCATCTGCTGCAGGAACCATCGACATTTCAGTACCCGCGAGCACCTTTTCCTCCACGGGATCGTGCAATGGCACTGCGCGCACCGGACTCACCGTACCCATGGGCCCAGTGACACGGACCTTCCCCTCGGTTCAGCTCACGAATAACGACCAGATCCGGATCGATCACAATCCCTCTGACCGGCAATTCATGAGCTTCCGCTGGTACTGGATCGATTTCAATGGCGGCGTCACAGCCGGCACAGCGGGTCTTTCTCCTGCTTTCGATGCCAGTCAGACTAACCGTCAGTTGAGCGGCGCGTTCACCGACACCTATGTGATTTCTCCGCGAACCACGAATGAATTCCGGTTTAGCTATGGCCGCGCTCATCTCGACGTTCCCATCCAGCCTGGAATCGGCGCGACCTTGCCACGATTCGTCGTGTCAGGAATCAGTTCGTTCGGAACCTCGAGCACGTTCCCCCAGGGACGCGTCTCGAATAACTATCAATATCAAGACACCGTTGCCATGGTGCGCGGGAAACATTCTGTTCGCACCGGAGTGGAACTGCTGCGCCAGTTAGCAAGGCAATCGGCACCCATCAATAGCCGCTCAATCGTCACCTACAACCCGAGTACCGGAGTCGAGGCGTTTTCCAATTTCATCGATGACTTCTCCGGCGACCAGGGCAACATCGCGAAGCAGTTCGGAAGCCCGGTATATCGTCCGAACCTATTCCGTTGGTCGCTCTTCGTGCAGGACGCCTGGCAGCTTGCTCCAACGTTCACGCTGAATGCGGGTCTGCGCTACGAGAACTTCGGCCAACCCGCGAACATTTTTACCTTCCCCGCCTATTCCGGAGACAATCCGGCGAATTTCACCGTTCCTAATAAGGTCAGGTCGCCTAACAAGAACTTTGGACCTTCGCTTGGATTCGCCTGGAGCCCGCAGAGTGGGCCTCTAACCTGGGGCGGCGGCACGGGTAAGACTGTAGTGCGTGGCGGTTATCAGCTAACCTATGACACTTTCTTCAATAACTTGCTGTCGAACATGGCGGCTGGAGCGCCGAACAATCCCGCCAACCTGCCTATCATCGGTACGGCGAACGGTTCTACTCCGCGAGGCTTGGCAGGACTGAACAATACGCTGTTGTCAACGGTAACCGTGGGTCCATTGAATCCGCTTGCGGGTAGCTCGAATCAGTTTGATCCAAACATTACAAATCCTCGCTACAGCCACTTCTCGCTTGGTGTCCAGAGAGAGGTGACCGGCGGGACTGTGGTGGATCTCTCCTATGTAGGAGGCCTAGGGCGTCACATCTTCAACAATCTCGTGACTAACCCGTTCCTGCCGAATGCTACAAAAACGGCCACTGGCGCCCGGCTGAATCCGGCGTTCGGTCCGCGCACCATCCGTGCCAGCGAAGCCACCTCTAACTATCATGCGATGCAGTTGGAGGTTCGCAACCATCTGATTCAAACGATGGTTGGTGGCATTGAATTCCGCAGCTCCTATACCTGGTCGCGAAACATGGATCAAACCAGCGAAGTGTTCGTGACGAACAATCAGAACACCTCGAATCCGGCGGTAAATCCGTTTATCTTCCCAGGTGCTCTGCAGGACGACTACGGTCCGTCGGACAACGACAGACGTCACGTGTGGCAAAGCACGGCAGTCTTGCAAGTGCGCGGTCCTAAAACCGGAATCCTGGGACAGGCTTTCGGCGGATGGACCCTAGCCACCATCCTTCCAGTCTCCTCGGGACAGCCGTATACAGTCATCAACGGCACCGATCGCGATCTGGACGGCTCCCTTACCGGTGACCGCCCTGATGTGGGCAACTGGAACGCACCATTCAATTCGCGGGCCAAGATCAGCACGACCTGCAGCACTGGCCTGATCAATCCCGACTCCGGCGCCTGCGTCACGG
>QIBC01000135.1 GCA_003225215.1 Acidobacteriota bacterium | reverse complement strand
CAGCGACCAGGGGCCTTGTCCGGTGAGCGGAGGCAGAGTGACGGCGCCCGAGGTTGCGGTCAGGGAAACATTGGAGGCGTCGCCTCCCGTCCAGGTGAATTGCTGCCGCGCAGTGCTGGCGAGCGTCTGTCCATCGATGACGACGGTTGCTTGATCAATGCCTTTGCTTGGCAGTTGACGTAATGCGAACGTGAGGCGGATCGTCGGTGAGCCGTTCGGGAACAGCGTGTCTGTAAATTCCGCGGCGCGCTGCATGAAGGCCACGAATCGAGCAGAAACCGGCACCGCGCCGGAGGAAACAAATTGATTTCCCTGCCGCAACAGAATGCTCTTGAGCTGCGTATCGTAGAGCGTCCAGAGCGTTCCCGTTTGGGGACGGAACAAGTCTTGAACTTCTTGCAGGCTGGCTCTTTGAGCTGCTCTGGGATTGAAGGGATACTTCGCTGTAACTTGATTCACGATGCGGCAAACGTCTTCCGCACCAGCGCCTCCGGCGGCGCGCAGCACGGCTTCGGTTCGCGTGATCGGTTCTTCCATTAGCTGCTTTACCTGGGCGTCGATTCGCCCGTCGGTGTCAATGCGGAAGCTCTGCGCGATCTGCGTGACGGCGCTATGAGCGCCAGAGGCTGCTTGCGATCCCTGTCCCAGCAGTCCTGGATCGGGCTTCGGCGCGCTGGATACGGCGGTGATGACCGACTGCAACTGCGACAATGCGCCCATGTACGCCTGATTCCCCGCCCCGACAAACTTTTCCGGCGTGGAATCCTTTGCCAGGGTTTGTACCGAATCGAAGACGTCGCGAATCGGCTGGGCCTCTACGGCGGTGTTTTCCTTCGCCACCCAGAAGAGTCCCAAAAGGGGAGAATCGTTGGCAACCAGGCGCGAGAGCTTCGCGGCCGCATCTTTCAGACTCTGGTATCCGACGACATGCGCGGATCTCAAGAAAGTTCGCCACTTCGCGGCATAGTCACCGTAGTAGCGCTGCGCGAGTTGCGCTCGCAGCGAGTCGAGCGGCATGCCCAGCGAGGTCTGGGGACCCAGTACCCATTCTTCTCCGCTGAACTTTTCGGGGCTTTGGATAGATTTCTGCATCGCTTGAAACCCGCTCTTGGTGAAAGCGGCGGGAACTTCGTAAGTGTCAACCACGGCCTGTGCCGATCCGGGAAATTGACGGTTGAAGTTGACGGCGGACCTTCCACGTCCAGCATCGTCGAGCATCGCCTGGTAGATCGCCTCGATGCCACTGAATTGCTTCAGATATGCTCGGCCTCTCTCTACCGCAGCGGAATCGTTCTCGGAAGAGTAGGGGTTCGCTGCGACCAGTTCGGCAGAGTAGAACGCAAACTGCTTGCGGATCACGTCCTGCGTTGCTGGATCGGTTGTGCGGCGGAACGCGCCGGAGCGATCGAGCAGTGCGGGGACAAATCCGGCCCAATCGGCCTTCTCGTGATGCGAGGTGGTGATCAGATAGCTCTTCAGCCTTGCATACATCTGTTGAAAGTCGTCGCTGCTGCGCGTCGCCGGCGGCTGGCGTAGGCTTGTCAGCATATTCGCCTGAGTTGAAGACAACAGCAGTCGCTGAAAGTAGCGGAAGTACAGTTTGTGCGCGTCTGGATAAATGCGGTCGCCGGAATACAGTCCAATGCGATAGCTGAATGGAGCGCCGTCCTTACTGTACGTCTGCAAATCGGCGAGCGTGGCTCGCATTTTCTCGAGTTCCTGCAATTGATCTAAAGATGGAGCGTCCGTAGATGCAGGGACACTTCGGGACAGTGATTCGGCAGAGGCCGCGATGCTCTGCTCCAATGCGCGATTGTTTGAGAACGAAATAGCCGCAAGCGCGAGTACAACCAGGCAAAGGAGTCCTGCGATCCCGAAAAGCATCCGACGCGTGACTTGAACATGAGCGCTGTGACCGCTCGCGCCGAGGGCATCCCGGTCGCGCAGAATGACTTCATTGAATAGGTGTGGGAGGAACGTCCATTCCGGAACTTTGCGCGATTGCACTACACGTCCGGCGGGCTGAGCTTGCTGGAGGTCGGCAGGTCTAAACATCCGCGTCGCTCCACCACCGGCTACGGCTGTGGCGGCAGGTGCAGCAGCCGCCACCGATTCCATCATGATGACGGGTCTCACGCCCGAAAAATAGAAGCCGCGCAGGAAGCAGTTGGCTCCAAGCTGCGTGGGCTTGGTCAGTTCGATGAGGAATTGCGAAACGATGCCGCGCAACTTGCGCAATTCGCGGGGAAACTCGTAGACCGAAGGCAGCCGTTCCGCTGCCGCTTCGCGCGGCAGGTACTCGATGCGCTTCTCGGAGAGCGAGTACACCAGTTGATCGAATGTTCGGTTGACGCGATTGTTTTCTTCTTCAACGAAGAGACCCTGGCTCCCAGTCCGGCGCGGAAGCGTTACGCCCAGCACTTCTCCCGATTCGGATTGCGTCAAGTTGGAGACGTATTCGGTGAAATGGGGCAGATGATCCATTCGCGTGAAAAGCGCGTATACAGGAAAATCGGCGCCGAGAGAAGCGGCCATCTCCCGCAGGCGAGCGGCGAAACGTCGTGCCGAAACCGCAAGCGCATCTCCGCCAGACGCAAATCGTTCGCTGTCGAAGCACATAAGCACAGCGCGAGAGGCGAATTGTCCCTTTCCAAATGCGGACTTGATCTGGCTGGGACGCGTTTTTTGCAGCACGCGAGCCCAACTCGCGGGATCGGATGCAATCTTGGAGGAAACTTCAATGAAGACGGTCTTGCGGGCAAACCACACATTCAGGATGTCCGTCGAAGCAACGTCGGAACCGTCATACACCTGGCCTGCGAGAAGCTCCGGCTCTAAGCCGGAGTGAAGCATCACTGACGTCTTAGCGCTTCCACTTTCGCCAAGAATGAAGATCGCCGGCATCGAAGAGATCGTAGCCGAGGCCGCTCGCGACGCCTTGAGCTTCCTGTCTGCCTCACGCAGCAGGACGTCAATTTCAGCGCCGGCGGCAGCGACGCCAAGTCCAGACTCTTCTCGCTTTACTCTGCGGTGAAACCAGAGGAAGAGCCCAGCGCCTGCGATGCATAGAAGCGAGAGGATCCCGCGGAGAATCCATAGGCTCGCTCCTTGCAGATGCAGGAGCGAGCCGACCAGCCAGGAAAGCACCAGGCAGATAACGAGTACAACGGCCGTGATGATGTAGATCCCCATTTCTTGAGCCCCCTAAAGCGACGTACACCGGCAAGCGTATAGACGATTCCCAATTCGGGTCGTGGGATAGTTGCCGGCTATCCGACGAGTCCGTGAAGCGTTGAAGCGCCTGAGATCAATCCAAACAAGAAAACTGCATACGCAACCAACGTGATAGCAGCGGTCGCGACGGCTGCCATCATGATTCTGTTTACCCACGGATCGGAACGCCTGGGGGGAGCCGCTTCGGCGGGTATAGCCCACTGCGGCGACAGGGGAGCGTTCGAGCCGCGAATACGTTGAATCTTCTCGCGAATGCTGTCCATTACGCCGCGGAGTTCGCCGGATGAACCCATTCCGTAGCGCCCGCGATATCCAAGCAACAAGCTCAGGTAGAAGACTTCGAGAATATCGGCAGTTTCGGCGGAATCTCGGCGCGCGAGCAGTTGCTGCGCATACTGAAAGAAGGCTTCGCCGCCCATATGCTGGCCGAACAGTTCTTCCTGAAATGGCAACCGCGACCACGTCGAAAAGACAGGATTGCTGGAAGCCAGCACCGATTCGTCCAGAAACGCGATCACCGCGAAGGCGGCGAGCTTAACGTCGTCAACGTTATAGCCCTTTTGGACGGCTTCCTGCGAGGCAGTGCGGAGCGCGTTGCGCATGTGCTCGCGAAAGCTGTCGGCGCTTGGAACTGCCTGGCGATTGAAGCGCAGGCGGACGATGGCAGTAAATATCTCCTGGAAGCTAAGCGCCAGGTTCGATCTTCGTTCTATGACTTCAGCAGGCATGATGCCTCCCAAGTTGGGAAAATGAACTAACCGGATCGATCGTCGCAGAGTCTACAGGACAACCTGCAGTTCTAGCTCGACCGAGGGAAGATCGTCCGGAACGTAAACCCCTACTTCGCGCGTGCTGGCAATGTGGTCCCAACACGGACCCATCTTGTCGAGCGAGAAGTATTGGAATTCAACTTTCGGCGAAATCGCCGCGGGGGGAACGGTCAGGTGTCGCATCACGACTCCGGGCAGGGCGCGGGCTACTAGTTTGCTGATCCACTCCTGCGAGCAAACCTTCACGATCTCCGGACCGCGCGCGATCAGGCGCGCCTCGCTCCCGGACGACCGAACTCCCAGCACCCACGTCGAGCGACCAAAGCAGCGTTGATCCTGCACGACGCCTCGATAGAAATTACGCTGCACCGGCGTCAGCTGGATGTTAACCGTATTAGTGGGCACCAGGATTTCGAGATGTCTACGGATGTGGGCTTCGAGGGCGCCGAAGCACTGCTCGAGCTGACGGTGGTCGTAAAGCGGCAAATTGTCCGGATGCGAATCCATGCCAAAAGTACATAACTCTCCCGCAATGCGAGAAAGCTGTCCGAACAACTCCTCGGGATGACCGCGCTTCGAGGTGTACAGATGCCGCAACGCAGCAATGGCTCCGTTTACCGTATGAAGAAACCAAAAATTTGCGACGTCAAGTTGACGCGTCCCCGCCTGAAATACGCCGGCAGCATTCTGCGTCCGGGAAAAGAACTTCTGCTTTTCCTGAAGCGTCTCCAGCAGCCGCCTGACGATCGCCAGAAGTTCAGGGCTGGCGGTAAGCTTCGTGCACGGGGGGATGAATTTGGGATCGTATACCAGGTGCCCAGCTCCATCGCGGCGCACGCGCGCAATGGGGATCGCCTGAAACGAATCGTCACACTCGGATTCAACCAGAATACGAATGTTTTTCTGCCCAACCCGAACCTCTTTTTCATCGCTTCCATTGTTGACATCTGCCACAGCGCGCTTGACGGCAACATAGCGAACCGATCCGTTACCGCCTTCCAAGTCGCAGTTGGCCTGATTCGGATGTCGTCTTGGAACGGCCAGCATTACCAGCATCTCCTGGCTCAAGGGAGAGAATTGGTCTCGAATGTCACGTGATGCGGGCAGGTGGTCAGACGCGGGCATGTCGAAGACGAGACCGTCCTCGAAAATGCCATGTGCGCCGATGAGAGCTACCCGTCCGTTTTGGATAGCCAAATCATCCAACTTGCAGGAAACCACACCCCAAGGTTCGAACCAGCATTGCTCGACGGCAAAGTGGATGGAATCTTCGAAGTACCGGCTTTGCGTCTGGAAGTGATGAGGCCCGAGATACATTCCCTCGGACCACACGACCCGGGAAAGTGATTTCATAATTCAAATCCGCAGACTTTGCCCGGGTCCCTGGTGAATGAAAACTCGATGACACCACACTGACCTTCAAGTTGAAGGACCGAGGGTAAAACTGAAGTGGTTTGGGAACTGCATCGTATGCGGGTTCTCCTTTACTGTCAAGGAGAACCGGAGTAAGCTAACGCCGCATATCTGTGTCTTCACTCAGGGAACAGTTGGCCGAGGGATAGGTGTCGAACAAGGCGAATTCAGATCGAGATGACAAGTTCTTTCCTGCCAGAGGCGAGGACAACAAGCCCAAAGCTCCTGGTGCGTTTACCAGCTCTTTTATGGGGACAGGAAATGATTCCGACTCTTCGGCTGCTACCGATCCCAAAGTGCCCAAGTCTCCGATTCCCTTCACGGCCCAGTTTGGGAGTGCCGCCGCATTCGCTCCGGCCACAGAAAGCCCAAGCCCAAGTCCCGTTACGGAACTACCTGGCATAAGGAACCAACAGCCCGCAAGCTCGGCTGGAGCATTCACGAGGATGTTTGCGCCAGAGACCGCGGCGAAAAGTCAGTCGCCCGAGCCGCCAACGGAAATAACTCGCGTATTTGAGCGGACGGCTCGGGAGGCAACCAACTCTTCTCCGCAGACTCCTCGCGCTAGTGGCTTCACTGAGATGTTCGGCTCGTCGGGGCCCTCAGCGCCAGTGCAAGAAGCGAAAAAGGCGCCACTTGCTCCGACGCCACTTGCTCCGACACTGTCCGAATTCAAGCCCGCGGGATTTACCGAGCTTTTCAAACCCCAGTCTCCTGGGACGCAGTCAGCTCCAGCGGCAGAAGCGCCGCTCTCTCCCTTGTCTGCTCAGCCCGCCACCGGCCGATTTACTGAGCTATTCAAAGGCGAATCAATTTCACGCGAAGCGCCAACTCCGCCGCCCACACCTTTTTCAGGTACAGGCACAGGCGGATTCACAGAGTTTTTTAGAACGCCTTCATCAGCCCCAGCTTCGACACCACCGGCGGCGAATGCGCCGGCCGAGACGGCTCCAGGCGGTTTCACTCAGCTCTTTAAGGGTTCCGCGATTCCCTCTAAGGGAAGCCCGGTATCGCCCAAACCTGCAGGGGAACTTACGCAGATGATCTCGGGTGGAAGTCTGGCTCCTCAGCAGCCGCCAGCCGCGAGTCCCGGTGCCGTATCGCAAGCAGGAGCAACGAGATTGTTCACCGCAGGGACTGACGCTCCGGCAATGGCTCCATTGCCGGCAGGTCCGAGCGAATACACACGGATTGTCAGTCCTCGTCAGTTGAAGGATTTGCAGCAGACTACTTCGGTGCTAAACAATGCTGCGCAGGCGAGCCAAACTCCAGGCGGAGCAGGAGTTCCTCCGGTTCCAAACTGGCCAAATCTCGCCGCACCTCCGATGGCGGGCGCGGCGCCTGTTGCACCGCAATTGGGTGCGCCGCTAATGCCTCCTGCGGCCCCGCCGTGGCAGGTCCAAGTGCCGCAACATCCGCCTTTCGTTGCACAACCGCCTCAACCGCCCAATATGGGGAAGGCATTGCCAACGCTCCCTGCAGTCGCTCCCAATCAGGGATCAAAGATTTTGACCTACCTGCCTCTCATCATCGGACTCAATGTCCTTTTCTTAATCGCAGTGCTGTTCATTCTGCTTTTTGCACTTAAGCGCTAGATTGCTGTGCCTCTTCAGCCAACAAGCCAACCGAGAGACTGTTATGACAATCTCAGCTCTCGGTTCGGCACACGCTCTGTGGTGACGCTTTTGTATGTAACCTAATGATGTGACGATTAGTCCTCCTGTCAGACCGCCAACAGCGAACCTGCCTGCGGTTACTCGACGAACCTTTCTAAAGCGGGCTTCACTTCTAGCGGGGACTGCGGGCTTGGGACTTGCTGGCTATTCCTCGTTCATTGAACCGAACGAGATCGATCTCAGGCATGTTGAAATCAAAATCGAACGACTGCCGCCTGCATTTGAGGGCTTCAAAATAGCTATTCTTTCAGATCTACACTTTGGTCCGTATACCGGCGAGCGAGAGATCGGAGCGGCGATCGAGGCCACAAACCAGTTGCGGCCAGACATGGTGGCGCTGCTTGGCGATTTTGTTTCCGAACCACTGGTTGGCGATAAGAAGACCGCTGCGAGGAAAGCAGAGCCTTGCGCGCAGTTGCTGGCGCGATTGCGATCACGATTGGGATCATTCGCAGTCTTAGGAAATCATGATGTCTTCACCGATCCTGATTTTGTTTCCGGAGCCTTGAAAGCGCACGGAGTTTCGCTGCTGCAGAACTCTCATCAAGCCATCGAACAAGGTGGAGACAGGCTTTGGCTGCTTGGAACTAACGACGCTCTATTGTCAAATTGCGATCTCGATGCTGCCGCAGCGGGCATTCCGTCACAAGAAACCAAAATCCTGCTAGCCCATGAACCCGACATCGCGGATCACTCTGCGAAGTTAGGCATCGACGTTCAGTTGTCCGGCCACTCCCATGGTGGGCAAGTTCGAGCACCCGGCCTGCCCCCGCTTTATCTGCCGCCACTGGGGAGCAGATACTATGAGGGTTATTACCGAATCGGTGGCTTGCAGTTGTATACCAACCGAGGCATCGGGACCGTCGGACTTCCGTTTCGATTTCTCTGTCCTCCCGAGGTCACGCTGGTGACGCTGCGGGCGGCCTAAGAAGCTGGGAAATCCACGTTTGGGACTCACCATGATGAAACACATCGGAATCGTTGCCTGCAGCGCCGAGGGCGCCGCACTCTGCTATCGCACGATCGCGCAAGCGGCGGAACACTATCTTGGCGACTACAACCATCCGACGGTCACAATGCACTCCATTGCGATGGCCGAGTGGATGCCTGCCTTTAACGCCGGCGACTATCGGAAGGTTGGCGAGTTCATGCTGAAGTCGGGCAAAATGGTTGCGGAAGCTGGAGCCGACTTTGCCATCTGCCCCGATAATTCCTGTCATCTCTCCTGGAAGCACTTCATCGATCGCTCCCCAATTCCCTGGCTGCATATCGGCGAGGCTGTGGCTAAGGAGGCGCAGCGAAGTGCCTGGAAGAAGGCGGGATTATTGGGTACTCGCTTCACCATGAATGGCCCCATGTACCGGGATGTTTTCCGTCGGCACTCTATAGAGGTGCTCGCACCAGGTCCCGAGGACCAGCAGATTATCGATGACGTCATCTGGAGAGAACTCGTTCGCGGCAGCTTTCCTGAGACATCCCGGGTTCAATACAACCAGGTAATCTCGCGCTTGAAAGACCAGGGGTGTGACTGCGTGATACTCGGCTGCACCGAGATTCCTCTTTTGGTCAGACCAGACGATTGCCCTCTGCCTACTCTGGATTCGACGCGATTGCTGGCGAAGGCTGCCGTGGAGTACGCGCTCGGAATCGATAAAGGATCACTCCTGGCTTCCTCGGCCGACTAGCTCTTCTATTCGTAACGCAACGCCTCCATCGGATCAACCGACGATGCGCGCCGAGCAGGCATAAGACAGGCGAGCCCCGAAGTGACAATCAGCAATGCGCTAACCCCGAGCAGCACTGCAGGATTCCGCGCGCTCCCTTCAATCCAACTCGCGAGCAGTCGACCGAGCGCGAGCGCAAGAAGAAGCCCTGCCAGCACTCCCGATCCAACGCTGAAAGCTGCCGAGCGGAAGACCATCAACACGACATCTTCGCGCATGGCGCCGAGCGCCATGCGAATTCCGAATTCGCCGGTGCGCTGCGCCACGGTATAGGACACGACGCTGTAGAGTCCGGCGGCTGCCAGTCCCAATGCGAGCAGCCCAAACAGAGCGAAGAGAAACGCGATCATGTGCTCGCGCGCATACTCTTGCTGATTTGCAATCCACTCCTCCAGGCTTCTCGTCGGTTTGAAGACCTGCTGATCGCGATCGACAGTCTGTATCTGTTGACGAATCGAGTGAAGCACCGTCAAGGGATCTTTGTGCGTGCGCACTAAAACCTGCGTCCATACCGGCATCATGACTGTGTAGGGAACGTAGAACTCCGGCTTGATCGGCTTGCTGAGCCCATCGTCGCGAGCGTCGCCTACGACGCCCACAATCCGAATCCAGGAATCGCTTTCCGGAACAGACAGCTGAAAGGGAGGCTCGCCTTTCAATTCGGGAACACGGAACTGACTGCCAACCGCGTCCCCATTTGGGAAATAGCGCTGTGCCATGGTTTTGCTGATGACTGCAACCCGATCTCCGCGACCGGTCTCCGTCTGATCGAAGATCCTTCCCTGCAATAAAGGAATGTGGAGGACAGAAAAGTATTCCGGACTAATGAAATTCAGCGCCGCGCGCTGCTGTTCCGCTGAGGGCTTGCCGGAAATTTCAAAGCGCTGCTCCCATCCGTTCTCTGGCGGGGTGGCGTTGGTCGAGATACCGGCAGAGACCACTTCCGGCATGGCCGCAATCTTCTGCTTTAGCTGATCGAAGTAGGTTGCGCGCGCCTGCCAGGTCGTGTAGGTGTTGTCGTGAACGGGAATTCCCACCGACATCACATGGTGCGGATCGTACCCGAGATCGATGTGCATCATGCGTACGAAGGCTTGCATCGCCGCGCCAGCCGAAGCAAGAAGCAGCAGAGTGAGTGCCATCTGTCCCGCGATCAAGGTTGTATGCATGCGACGGCCTTTAACCCCAGCCGTCATTTTGCGCGTGCTGGATTGCATCACCTGCGCGATATCCGGACGCGACGATTGCAGCGCCGGCGCAATCCCGAATCCGATTCCCGTCAACAATGCGAGACCGACACTGAACAACAAGACGGGAAGATTCATCTTGATGGCAGCTTCATGCGGAAACGAAAACGCGGGAAGCCAGTTAACAATCACGTTCAGCAGTATGTAGCCCAGCAAGACACCCAAGAGCGTACCGGTGAATGAAAGGAGTAACGACTCCGTCAGGAGCTGACGGAGAATTCTGCTGCCGGCCGCGCCAATCGCAGATCGCACCGCCATCTCATGCTGGCGGGCAGTTCCGCGAGCCAACAGTCACTCCAGGCTTTAGCCTGATCTGAGGCATCACCCCCCGCGTTGGATCGTTGGTAAATTTCCACGGCAGATAAACGTCTCCGTCGCCCCACGTGAAGCGTGGAGGAGCAACGCCAACCACGGTGTAGGACTTGTGCGTTAATTGAATGGTTTTACCGACAATCTCCGGATCGCCGTTGTAGTGGCGCTGCCAAAACTGATATCCCAGTACCGCGACCGGCTGTGGATCCTGGCCTTCGGGTGCATCCGTGGGAAGCAGCCCGCGTCCCAAAAGCACAGGCACGCCAAAATGGTTGAAGGCGTTCCCAGTGAAGTAAATGGCCGTGAGGTCTTCGGGCACATCTCCGCCGGTCGTCGTGAGATTCCACTCGTCCATCCCGGAGGCGCTCTCGACTGAATTCGCTTTGCGCATCTGCTGAAGCTGCGGTCCCGTCAAGCTAACCCATCGCTGATTCCCTCCTTTATCTTTCACCACCAGATGCACCATGCGGTCCGCGTCCGCATAGGGATACGGATTCACCAGAACGGCATAGACAACGCTGAACACCGCGCAGGTAGCGCCGATCCCGAGGGCGAGAGAAAGAATCGCGACAACCGCAAATCCAGGCGAGGTGCGCAACTGCCGCAGAGCAAAGCGGAGGTCCTGAAGGAAAGCTTGCATACTGTCTCCCGTCACGAGCCCCAACCAATGGGCAAGTGTTAGACCGAAACAAGCGAAAAAGGTTGGACCTATTTTTCCGCAGACGACGATGGTTCTGAACTGGGATAACGTCTCGCTGCTCGACGGACGCTTCCTGAGTGTTCGCCTGCGAACAGTGCTGTGCGAAGTCGTTACAAGAAATACCGATTCCAGGAACTGGCGAGCAAAACACGCACCGTTATTGCGGCATCTCATCTAAAGATGTCGCATTTTCCTTATGAACTTCCTGTGCTCGGCTCGGCGGGAATTCTCGTCATGGCGTGGGGCGGCGCTTGGCTTGCGCGCAAGGTGATCGACGCGCGCGACATTTCGCCGAAGGAGCACTACCGGCTGTATCGGCTGGTGAACACCACCATCACCGTTCTCACAATCGCAGCGCTGATCGTCATGTGGGCAAGTAAGCTGCAATTCAAAGGACAATTCTGGGGACTGATCGGAGCCGGTCTGGCCATCTCACTGCGCGAGCCTTTGCTGAGCATCGCGGGACGCATTGCCATCTTTGCCGGACACATGTACTCCGGCGGCGATCGCATCGAGATCAACAAGCTCAGCGGCGACGTGATCGACATCGGCTTCTTCTACACCCGCATGATGGAGATTGGAAACTGGATCAGCGGCGACCAATACAGTGGACGCACAATCCAGTTCGCCAACGCTCAGGTGTTCGGCACTCCGGTCTTTAATTACACGCGCACCTTTGGCTACATCTGGGACGAAGTCCGCCTTCCCGTAACCTACGCCAGCAATGTGAAAGCTATCTCCGAGATCCTGAAGTCGGTTGGGCGCGAGTACACGCGCGAGTTTCTGCAAGGCGCGCAGAAAAAGATCGAGACGATGCAGCGCTACTTCATGGTGCCGCGCTTCGAAGTGGAGCCGGACGTTTACATCCGCGTGACCGACAACTACATCGAAGTAACGCTGCGGTACATCGTCGATCCCAAGCAGCGCCGCAAAGCGAGCAGCTTCATCTATGCCGAAGCCTTCCGCCAGATCCGCGAACGAAAGGACATCGAGATCGGATCGGAGACGATGGACCTTACCGTGCATCCCCCGGACACCGAGGCGAAAGGAAACGCCGCCACCCGAGCCGCCGATAATCCCACCGCAGCCGTAGGAAAGCCACAACAGATGGAAGACACAACCAGGCAGACGGCGGAGAAGCTAATCGGCAGTCCCGAAACGGAATCGAGAAAAGCCGCGTGAATGGTTGAACTACTTTCCAATTCAGTCAAATTGGTTCGCCCATGCTTTCGAGAAAGCGGAGCGAACATCCTCGCAGCGTTCTGAGCTAAGGATCGTCGTAATTTCGCCGGCGTACTTACCTACAAATACTCCAGGCACGCCGGCTAATCCACCCACTTCGCTAGAGGCGAGAGCACCCACCAGCCACCCACAACGGCGCCCTTGAGTCCATTGGCGATAATCTGGCGACAGCAATTGCTGGCAGCAACGTTAGCCTGATCTGAAGGCACGCCCAACCTCGAGACAAGCTTTTCCGCCAGAACGTTCGTAAATTCGTCGGAGTTACGCGCGCAGTAGCTCCTGATCA
The DNA here is from genome assembly GCA_003225215.1 of Acidobacteriota bacterium. Taxonomy (GTDB): domain Bacteria; phylum Acidobacteriota; class Terriglobia; order Terriglobales; family Acidobacteriaceae; genus Gp1-AA112. The sequence continues at coordinate 4,329 of QIBC01000135.1, read as the reverse complement.
TAAGCAAATCAGCCGGGAATACGGGCATTTGGTCCTCCTTGCGCAGCAGGATAACCGATTGCCGACAAAGGATACATAGCTCCCTCCTTGTCATGCCCGGCTGGGGCTGGGCGGGCCGCAAGACTGTCCAAATTAGCTGGCGTGTTTCTTGGTTTTCCTCAGGTTTTGAAGGGACACGGCTTCAGCGAAGCGTAGCCGTGCCTTTAAAACCGGCCTGAAATCCGGCTTTAGCCGCCGAGGTACTCTTTCTAAATTGGGAAAAAGGCGCCGTGGGCTGAAGCCCGATTCTAGGTCTGGCTGATGGCACGGCTCCGCTTGCGCTGAAGCCATGCCCCTTCAAACCATTTCCGCAAAGCTAATTTGGAGAAGCTTGGGGCGGGGCTAGAGTGAAGACAGCACAGAAGAACAGTGAAAGCCGCGAAGAACAAGCGCGTGGTGTGATTCGGTTGCCGCAGGCTACTGCCGAGAATCCGAACCCGGAGCAACTCCAGCTCCTGGACAAAGTGACAAGGCTCTGCGCAGCTGTGAGCGCCCCGGAACTGCACCAGAAACTCATGGAGCTTAATCAGTTGGCTGCCTCTGATGACCCAGTGCTCAAAAAGGAAGCCGTAGAGGCATTGACCGCGCTACAAAGTTCTCAGCTATGAACCTTGCAGCTCATCAAAGCAGCGGCTTCAAATCCGCTTCAAACGTCTCCGTGTATTCGAAACCAATAACCTTTTTATGCAGTACTCCGCGCCGGTCGTATAGCAGCGTAGTAGGTAAGCCCTCGATGCCGCCAAACTTCTGAATCAGGTCATCGCTCGCGACGACCAGCGGATAATGTACGCCGAGTTTCTTCGCGAACCGTTTTGGCTCTTCCGTATCTTTCATGGTCGCAAACTTGAATCCGACCACCGCAAAACCGCGCGGCCCGTACAGGTCCGCGAGGCGCTGATAGCCCGGCATCTCCTGTTTACAGGGCTGGCACCAGGTGGCCCAGAAATCGATGAGGACGACTTTGCCGCGAAGGTCGGCGGAGGAAATTGCGTTTCCCTCGAGGTCTCTGGCGGAAAATTCCGGCAGGCGTGAAACTTCATTCGCAGAAAGCACGGCTTCTTTGGGCTTCGTGGGACTCGCCGAATGCTGTTGGCATCCGGCGAATCCCACTACGGCAAGGACTGTGAACCACAACCCTGGTCTCAACATCTATTCCTTTTTCAGAACTTCGAGAATCAGCAGCTTGAAAGTCGCTGGCGGCTCTGGCTTCTTCTTGCCCGGCGGCTTTTGGTATAGCTGGCCTCGAACGGTAACGAACGTTGGAGTGTCTGCGAGGGATTCGAGCCCTTTGGAGAGCTCATTTGGCGTCAGCATGAATGACCGATTGGGAGCAACCTGCAAAGCGAGGCCTCCCGACTGGTCCTTCACAATTTTTCCGCGTGCGGTGACATCCATCTCCGCGGCGGTCACACCGCTGTCGTATGTCGCCTTCAGAAGCTGAGCCGGATCAATCTGCCCATCTTCTTTGGGGGTGACATCCACTTTCCCATCGCGCAAGCTGACTTCTACATTTTGAACGCCAGACTGGCGTCCGAGGTGCTGCTTCACCCCGTATGCTCAAAAGTTTCAAGTCATCCCTTCGACGCGCATTTCAATGTGTTTGATCTGCGCTGTAGCTGCCGGCACTACCACGATGGAACCGAGTAAGACCAGCATTGCCATTTTCATTGTTTTCATTGCTTCTCCTTGTTCTTAAAACAGTTGCAGGGCCTTCGGCCGAACTTGAATGATTCAGTTCCACGCCGAACCATGTAGACTCTGTCATTCCCGGGCCGCCGCCTGGCTGTCAACGTCCCCGTCACAGCGGATGCGGCCTGGGGAATCTGCTTTTCTCATCACGAACGAAACAGCAGATCCCCCGCGCCGCAGGAACCGGATATGGATTCCAAACGGCTGTCGATGCGGCGCGAGGGATGACAGTCCCAAAAAGAACGTAGCGTCCCAAAAAGGGCTCTCACTACCTTGACACCATAGAGCCTGGGCCGTTCTAAACAACTCGCTGGATCGTCGGTACACATGTCCTCTCTCTGAAAATGTTCTACCGATGCAGCCGAAACTGTTGCGTGATTCCAAAACTGATGTGGCGTCGGACGGGCATGAATGTTGTGCCGCTCGAATGCGCAGTATCCCAGTCCATGCCGATCCACAGGTGCATTCCGGGGCGCACGCCGACATAGCTTGTGATTCCTGTGAGCAATACGTTGCCGCCGCTCCCTCCCTGAGTGACACCGGCCACGCGGTCATCCTGAGAATGCAGCCATGTGAGCACAGGGCCGACAAACCACTCACGCGCGGCATCCCGCGATTCGTAAGGCCGATACGACAGCCAGAAACGTGACTCGATATCGCTGCCGAGGCGCGTTGCCTGCGTGCCCTGTGAGCGCAATAAAGAATGAAAGTCTTCATCGGCTACCAAACGCCTTATGTTGAACAGTCCGGTGTAAGTCCAGTTCGCCGCCAGAAACAAATCGGTGGAACCTGAGCCGGGCTGCAAACCGGCGGGCAACCGGCGTCCGGCGTTGTCGGTTAGATCTGTCCGTCCACTGGGAAACTTCGGGCCTAGCGTTACCGACACCTGCGTGGTGCCTCTCGGCGAATCTCGACGGAAGAAGCGGTACTTGACGAGCAACATTGCATCCCCAAGACCGGTTCTTCCCACCGATGGCGCTGTGCCTGACGAATCAAAGTGATTTGTGACAATCGGAACAAGAACGGTGAAATCAAAATCTGAGTGAAAGCCCCAGGTGAAATTGAAATCGCCTTCGTGGGAAAAAGTCGGGCGAGCAGTTGCAGGTATGCCGCCCGATGTTCCTGTTCGACCGCGTGTCGTAAACACTGAGTTGTAAGAGACGAATGCCCCGCCCGGAAACAATGGCGGAGCCGTTTCGGGAGCGGCCCCCTGTCCCATGGCTGGTGGAGCACAGAACAATGCGGCGGAGGCGATCCACCGCCAAAAAGAAGAAATATCTCGCATGTAATTCCGTCCTTCGTTGAAGACACAACTGCACGACTACCCTTTTGCGGGGCACGAGCAGACGGACAGAATCAGATTCTCAGGACGGCTGTGGAAACAGTCGGAAGTGGTGGGGAGGGCCCGACGGCGGCTATATCGAGCTGCAATGCCCGTACAGAAACGCTGACGCTGGATATGGCTGGCATTGCAAAAGCCACAAAGTGCGGCGCACTCGCCCGCGAAGCAACAACAGCAGGTTGCGTATCTGCTTGAACCTTCCTGCAGCAGGAGTGATTGTCCATGTCGCCACAATCGCCGCCCATGGTTTTGCAGCAGGCTTGCTCTTCTGGTGTGAGGGATGCGCCAGGGAGCACACAGCGCAAGGCAGGCGCCGCCGTCCAACATAGCAGGAAGGCGACAGCGAACATGTACCGGGCCTTACGCATTATGACGATGATACCTCAACGTCCTACCGTGCATTGCTGCCGTAGGGGTTGGCTTCAAGCGAGTATCTTCGCAACCAACGGGCGACTTCGGTGTCGAACCGAAAGTGAATTGCCAGGTCTGAATCGTCGAGAATTCGCCACGGGCCTTCGTTCGTCCGAAATTCGACACGATGGCCGTTCAGGCGGTAGTCGTTTGACACACCGCCATCAAAGAACAGGCGCAACGTGGGCAAATAATGCATGTATTCAGTTGAAGGCCCAAGGGTGGCTACAGTGAAAGATGCGACAGCGGTTGGTCACGATGCATGACTCCGCGCTCCCACACATGGCGGCTAGCGGCGACTAAGCTATCCCTAAGAAAAATAAGGGCTGCCCGGCGCCGTTTCATCCGGCGATGTGTGAATTTGCATGCTGCCGAACCAAAGGAGAGGGCCCTGCCCTCTTGTGAGTTCATGAATGAGAGGCAACTCTGGGTGTCGGAATTGTTTAGAGCGACGGATTGCGCAAATATTTTTTCGTTGGCCCGCAAGTTGTTGCTGAGTTTGGGCGAGAAGACGTTGCGAGCAACGGATGAACCTTGCTTTTTCTGCGCTGCACGGGCCATCATGCGAAGAGCGATGTCGCACGCGTTTTCCATTTCGGGAACTGCAGGTAGTACTCAGGCAAGGTGGGTCGTCGTCTGCGAAACACTACTGAGCGAGATCGCCGGCCGGGGAAACCGAATCCCAGCGAGATCCCACCTTAAGTTTGTGGGATATCCCACCTTGATCCCAGCGCGATTTGTGGGATATCCCACCGCGATCCCTACAGGTCTCTGGGATCAAAGTGGGATCGCGCCGCGTAAGTCCTTTAGATTTGGGGATCGATCAAAAATCGTTTTTTTTTACGAGC
>QIBC01000134.1 GCA_003225215.1 Acidobacteriota bacterium | reverse complement strand
GAGTCAGGGAGACTTGGATGACGATCTATTCGCAATCCGATTTTGAGGTCAAGCACTTGCCCACAACCAAGCCCGCACGGAAGCACTTTTGGGAAGTAGCACAAGAGCCCGTATTGGCGCATAGCGGCTCGGAGCGTATGGCACGTTCATGGCGCAGGTGGAAAACGGGATGTGCCTAATTGGAACGACTGATCTCCTATCACTGCTAGGGGCTTCGCCGACAATTTCTCGTCAGGAGAACTGATCTGCGGAGGATTTGAACGCCTTAGGCCCTGGTCCCGAAAAGGGATTAGGTTGTCGTGCTGAATGTTTTCAATCTTGTAGAGTGGTGCTTCGACCGTCTCAGTCCTGCTCAATCACCCCATTTTGCGGTGAATGTAAGTCCCTGAATGGCAGCCCCAGACCACGTTGTCGACCTGCGAAGTCTGTGCGAATGCGGCGTCCTCATCAATGCCGGCAGTCAGGACACACACGACCAGCCATGTCTGTGCCAGCGTTGTGATTCGCTTATTAGAACGCATGATCATGTTCCTCTTCCTCATTGTGTTGGAATTACCGCGACGCTAAACCAGGACTGTACCGCCATCGACCACAACAGTCTGACCGGTGCCGAACTCCTCCTGCATCAGAAACAGATAGGCTTGTGCAATGTCATGAGCTTCGCCGACTCGTCCCACAGGCAGACGCTTGCCCACGCTTTCAAAGAGCTCTTCCCTTTCTGCTGAGCTCATGTTCTGCCACAGGTTCGTCCGGACGACTCCAGGGGATACGGCGTTAACCCGGATCGGCGCCAGTTCAATCGCCAGGGCGCGTGTTAAAGCTTCGATAGTTCCGCAGACGCTTGCGGCAATTACCCATCCACTGTGCGGGCGGCGACCGGCGACTCCAGTCGTGAGAACGATAGAGCCGCCCTTTCGAATTTGTGGACTCCCGTATTTGACCGTGGCAAGTGCAGACCAATATCGCAGTTCAAATGCGCGTCTCGCCTGCTTGAGATCGGTATCAGCAAGCTCGTGCAATTGCAGGCTGTCAGCTGCAGTGAAAACCAGGTGATCAAAAGCGCCAATGTTCGTGAAAAAGCTTTCCACAGCCTTTTCGTCGGAGACGTCAAGCGCCTGTCCCCGTGCTTCTCCCCCGATAGATTGAATCGCTTCCTGAACTCGCTCTGCTTTACTGGAGACGATCACGACGTCGGCTCCCTGCGATGCCGCCTCTTCGGCGACTGCCAAACCGATGCCCGACGACCCACCTATGATGACCACACGCTTATTCTCGAAACCGTTTTCTCGTGACATTGAATTCTCCATTTTGCAGTTCGATTCGCGCGCGCTCGGCGCCAGCCCACGCGGGGATGAAAGATTTGCTCAGAATTTCTCGCAGCTGCTGGCGGGCTCGCAGCAGTCGAGTCTTAACTGAGGGAATGCTCAGGTCCAATGCCGCTGCGGTCTCGGCAATAGAGAGACCCTGCACGTCGCGTAAAAGGAACACAGTGCTGTACGGCTGCGGTAATTCTTCGAGCGCCTGTCGCAATCGTTCCCGGAGTTGGTATTGGCTATAGAGTTCCTCCGGATTTGGTCTCCAATCTGGGATGTCCGTGGGCATGACGCTCGGCTCGGGGAATGATTCGTCGTTCCACCCAGTGTGGACGCACTTCGAGCGGCGAACCTTGGTCAGCGCAGTGTTTACAGCAATGCGCGCAATCCAGGTAGCAAACTGCGCCTTTTCTTCAAAATCTCTGAGGTGGCAGCAGACTTTGAGGAATGTTTCCTGACTTACCTCTTCCGCGTCTTCACGCGAACGAGTGATGTGATACGCGATGATGAACACTCGTTTTATGTGGCGTCGGACCAATTCTTCGAATGCACTCATCTCTCCCTGTTTCGCAGAATGTACAAGGTCGATGTCTCCAGCCGCTTCTATGCCGAATTGGTTCAGATTGTTTTGCATATTGTCGTTCTCTCCGCGAAGACGGTTTGGCGACCCACCCGCTGTTCTGGTTGGTTGCCGCCGGCCACGCATTCTTTATCCCCGGAAGCCATGTTCAAATGGAGCCCGCTCATCTTCTAGCGAGCGTGCAACGCTGCTTCTTCGATTAGAGCCGCAACCGCGCTTGGTCTGGAGACGTATACCGAGTGGCTGGCACCCTCGATTTCGACGTGTGGCTACTCGCACGCTTCGCATACCACCGTTCGAGATCGGGATTGATAGTTCTGTCTTTCGTTGCTACCGCCATCCAACTCGGCTTGCTTCTCCACGCAGGTATTGAAATTACTGCTTTGAAATTGTCAGCTAGGTTGAGCACCTGCGATCGCGCCATGAAGGTCGCCTGCTCAGCCGACAGATCGGCTGCGAAGTACTCGTGAAACTGCGCTGGGTCGATGTAGGTGAAACCGTCTGTTGTCTTCTTTATTGCAGTTGACTTGCTGATGTCACTCGGGAAGCGTCTCCCGTCGTCAGCCTCATTCTCTCCGGCATCCGGCATATGAGCGGCGATGTACACCAGACCGACGACATGCACATCGGTCCCCGCTTCAGTAATTACCGCTCCTCCATAACTATGACCGACAAGAACGCATGGTCCATCTTGTTGAGCAAGCGCGCGTCTAGTTGCAGCTACATCTTCTTTAAAGGATGTTTCCGGCTCTTGCACGATGGTGACGTTATAGCCATCGTTGACAAGAATTTCGTACACACCTTTCCAGCCGGAACCGTCCAACCAGGCGCCGTGCACGAGGACGATGTTCCGGATTCGACGAACTTGATCTGCCACAGACTGAGAAGAAGTTCGGGACGCAGGGCTACTGGCACCTTGCGCTACTGCGAGCGGAGCCATTCCGCTGACGATGAAACCTATCACTTCAAGAATGCCTAGCCAGTGGATGAAAAGTCGGAGGCACCCCACATTGCGTTCTATTGAATGTTTCCTCAAGCCGGCCATCGCGGGTCTCGGTCGAAGAAGATGCAACCCGGAGGCCACATGCAAGGCACGGAAACGAAAGGATCAGAGGAAGAATTGGATGACGAAAATTCGGGAAGTGCCGAATTTCCGGCAGTCAAAAGTAATCGCCGTTACGCGATAAACTTGTGCTTCCTGATGTTCAGCTGCTTGATTTTCGAGTCCAGCGTCGAGCGGGGAATTCCGAGTTTCACTGCCGCACCTTCCGGGCCTGCGACTTTCCCTTTGCTTTCCGCTAAGGCAGCTTCAATGATTTCTTTTTCCTGATTCTGGAGGGTATCTGGCAAAGGACCTGCTAATCCCTGGCGGGGTGGCTGCACGGGTGCGAGCCATGCCTCTTCGATCCAAAAGGTGTCGCCGCCGCACAAGATCACCGATCTTTCAACAATGTTTTGCAACTCGCGGATATTTCCCGGCCATGGATACGACTGGCACAGTTCTACCGTGTTGTTGTCGATCTTGCAGATTTGCTTTCCGGCTTTCTCTGCGTATCGCTTAACGAAGTACTCAACCAACATCGGAATATCCTCTCTCCGCTTGCGCAGAGGAGGCACCTCAATCGGGAAAACGTTAAGCCGGTAAAACAAGTCGGCTCGAAACGTTCCCGCGGCAATGGCCGCCGCTAAATCACGGTTAGTTGCGGCTATGACGCGAACGTCGGTGGTAAGAATTCGGTTACCTCCCACTCGTTCGAACTGCCGCTCCTGGAGTACGCGGAGCAATGCAATCTGAGTCTCTGCGGGAAGTTCGCCGACCTCGTCTAGAAAAATCGTACCGGAATGTGCCAGCTCAAAGCGGCCTTGGCGGCGCTGCACCGCGCCAGTGAAGGCGCCTTTCTCGTGGCCAAACAGCTCCGACGCGATCAAGGAGGTAGGAATCGACGCACAGTTTACGCTGATGAACGCCTGGCCGGAACGGTGCGAGTGCTTGTGTATGGCGCGAGCAATCAATTCTTTTCCGGTGCCGGTTTCGCCGGTGATCAGCACCGTGGAATCGGTGGGAGCAACTTTCACAATGCTGGAGAGCACGGTTTGCAGCGCCGGCGACGCGCCCACAATCTCCTCAAACATGAATGCCTGATCGATTTGCTCCCTCAGCGCGAGGTTTTCATTACGCATCCTTTCCTCGGCCCGCTTGCGATCGTCGATATCCGTCCCAGTCGCGTACCAGCGAATAATGTGCCCCTGGTCGTCGCGAAGGGGATTGTAGCGGACGAGAAACCAGCGATATTTACCGTCTTTCCCAAGCTCTCGTTGCTCAATTTCAAAAGGCTTACCGCGCGCGAGCGCCTCATGGCGCTCCTCGAGCAGCCTTTCCAAATCCTCCGGGTGGAAGATCCGTGCGCTAAGGTCTTCTCTCTGCACGTCCTCCAAAGTGAGACCGAGGTAATCGAGCACTGTCTGATTTGCATACAGGGCTGTACCATCCGGGCGTAACACGCAAATGTAGCTTGCGATGGCGTCGGTCATGCGCCGAAGCTCTGTTTCGTCCGCCTTGATTTGCTCAAACGCAGTCTGCAGAGCCGCTCTCGCTTCGTGCTGCTCGGTGACATCCATCGCCGTACCGACTAATTCAACGACATCCCCGGAAGCATTCACCACCGGGTGTCCCACCACATGAATGTACTTGGTCGCGCCATCTGGCAGAAGAAGTCGATAGTCGGTCTCAAAATCAGTCCTGTCCCGAATGGCCTGCTTGACTGCACGTGTGTGATAAGGCGCGTCCTCTGGGTGCAGCAGTCGGGCGAACTCCATGGGAGATGGCGGCGTGGAATCAGGATCGAGGCCGAAGATCCGGTACATCTCTTTGGACCAATAGACGTTTGACCAATAGACATTTTCCGTCTGAGCGACCTGCGCAGCCCAACTGCCTGTGTGGGTCAATTTCTGTGCTTCCGCCAAATAACCCTCACTCCGCCGTAGAGCTTCTTCGGCACGTTTGCGCTGTGTGATGTCCTCGGCCAGCGCCATTATGAATCTCGGTACCCTCTCGGTGCCCGGCACAAGAGAAACGCTGTTCCTCACCCAAATCGAACTGCCGTCCTTACGCAGATACTTTTTCTCAATCTGAAACTGTCGTCGTTTTCCCTCCAGCAACTCGGTGATGAGCGCCCAGTTTGCTTCGCGGTAGTCCTCATGCGTTACGTCCAGAAAATAGAGGGCGCGCAGTTCCTCCTCCGTGTAACCCACAATTGTCTGGTACACATGATTGGTAGCTAGAAAGCGGCCGTTCAGGTCAGTCAGCGCAACGCCGATAGCCGAATTCTCAAAGACAGATCTCCATCGCTCCTCGCTTTTCCGAAGGGCTTGCTCAGCCCGTTTGCGATCTTCGATGTCGATAGCCGTTCCATACCATCTGACGAGCTTTCCGGTTTCATTGCGCAGCGGTACATTGCGAATAAACCACCAGCAATACTCTCCGTCTGCCCGCCGAACCCGCGCTTCACTTTCCATGGCTTGCCCATTCTTAACGGCTGTGTGCCAATCGGCGACGACGCTCGCCCGGTCATCGGGATGAAGAACTGCTTCCCATTTCCACCCGAATGCCTCGTCCAAACCTAAACCTGTGAACTTCAACCAACGATCATTAACGAAATCAACCTGCCCATCGGGCGAAGTGCTCCAGACATGCGCCGGAACCGTGTTGACCACGTCGCGAAGCTCTCTCTCGCTCCGGCGGGCAGCTTCCGTCCGCTGCTTAATTTCCTCAAAGGCTTTCTCCAACTCGGCTCTGGCCTTCCATTGTTCGGTGACATCCATCGAAGTTCCCACAAATTCCACCAATTCACCCGACTGGTTCAGGACCGGATGGCCGACTGAGAAGATGTGTTTGATCGACCCATCCGGGAGAACAATACGGTAGGAGGCGTAATAATCGGCTTTGTCGAGTTGGGCCCTTCTAAAAATTTCCTCAACTACCGGTCGATCTTCAGGATGGACCCTGTCAAGAAAGAAATCAGCCGCCCATATGTCCTGATCGGACTTGATATCGTATATTCGTTTCGCTTCCGGCGAGAACGTCACCATTCCGGATGACGGGTCGTACGCCCAACTGCACATATGCACCAAACGTTGGCTCTCAAGCAGATTTGCGTCGCTCCGTTCAAGTTTCCTTTCTGCTTTTTTGCGCTCGGTAATGTCTCGATAAATGAGGTAGACACCTACCTGTTCGACGCTAAGCGAAATACCCTTTCCCACAACGGAAACGTCAAAGCGAACACCGCCTTTGCGCTGTCGAATGACCTCCGATTCAACTCTCTTCCCCGAAATGAGCGCATCCCGATTCTTGAGAGCTTCAGCGCGCAACTCCTCGGGCATAATTAATTCTGGAAGCCACTGTCCGGTAACCTCTTCTGCCGTGTACCCGAAGATTCGTGTGAACTCCTTGTTGACCCGCAACACGTGAAAGTCTTCGTCGGTCAGGATCACAGCGTCGGGTGATAGCTCAAACAATCCATCGAGTTGCTCTTCCTCCCTGTGCAATTCCTCATTCGCCGCAGTCAGCCTTGCCGTTCGGTCCGCGACCTCAACCTCGAGAGCATCCTTTGACCGTCTTAACCAGATCATCAGGACGGCGAAGAGCAGGAACACCAGGTTATACAGAGCGCGAGAGAAGCTGCTGGTTGCCCCTTCGACGATGAAGCCCCGGATCAATGAGGAAAGCAAAACTGCCACAATACCGGGCTTCGTGCCTCCGTACCAAAACGTGATCGCGATCGCGGATAGTGCAAATGCAGCAAACGGATGAGGCAGATTGAAGTAACGAAACAGAAGTTCCAGCAACAGAGCGCCGGCGACCGAAGCGAAAGCCAATCCATAGCGGCGCGCAAACGACCCACCTGGCCGCGTTAACCTTTTTTGCTGTAGCTGAACCAGCCATGGTTCAGCCTTTCGGAAGTTAGCTGTTGTTGCGATGAAAACCTCGAGGTCTCTCTCTGTCTGGGCGCTTTGCTACTAAGTTGTGAAGCAATCTACCTGCCACAGCGGTGCTGTCAGCAACGATTGCTGAGAGAAACGAGGGAGCAACAGTTTGGGCGCTCGGGACAACAACGGCGGTGCCGCGAAATTGGGATTTTGATTTACAGGATGCGCGCTGCCTCAGCATCCGTGGGCAAGAATCTTAGAGGCAGACGCCGAGCGTCAACATACCGACAGTATTGACCGTCAATCGACACCATTTACACGCCGGCTTCTCTATATCTTCGCAGGCATAAATCTTTACAGTAGTTCTGCATAATCGTGACTCCGTGACTCATCAATTAGAGCACGGACTGATTCTCTTGAGCATCAGCCAAGCTTCTTCTGGGAATTTGTAGATAACACCCCAGGAGTATTAAAAGGAGATTTAATTATGAAATGCAGAATTGCTATCTTATCTGCCATGTGTCTGTTCTTAATCGCCGGGACTGGTCTGGCGCACGCTCAACTCGACCAAACTGTGGTAGCCAACGTTCCATTCGACTTCTACGCTGGAAATCAGGAGATGCCGGCTGGAACTTATGAGGTGAGGTTCGATCCCGGAAGTGACCTCATTCTGATGAGTGATCGTTCTAAACAACATGAGGGCTTCCTGATGGGGACGCATGAGAGCGACGGTGCGCCTGACATCTCTGAGCTGGTTTTTGACCACACTGGCAGCGATTACTATCTTAAGGGCATGAAGAGCTACAACGTGGACCTGAGCTTCCACGTAAAGCAAACCGAGAGCAGCGCCGCGCTTAAGAACCGTTCGACTCAAGTCGAAGTGGCATTGAACCGCTGAGCAAGCTGCAATGATTGGAGACTCTCCGCCATGCGATGAGTCTCCAACTTCATTGTTGAACTATTGCTTTGCTCGAGAGAAACGCGGAGTAGATCTTGCTTCTTTACATATCTCTTACGACTTCTCCGTTTGTAAATGTCACGCCTCTAACTCGCTTCAGGTGCTCCGCTTCCAATCCGATTAAAGCCGTTGAAATTCAGAACCGCTTCTCATGCTGATGCTCCAGAGTCTTGGTCCTCAACCACACTGGCTCATTCAATGTGCCTGCGGCACGTGACCGGATTCGGGAACCTTGACAACGCCTCGCTCTTATCGAGAAGCACCCGGCAATTTTAGAAAACCGTCAGCTTCCATTGAAGTGTTGTGGCTACTTAGTCGCCTAGAAGAGTGCCAGGAACGAAATGGGCGCAAAGACCGGTATGGCGTGCGAAGAAAATCCGCGTCGCGATTGAATCCTGGTTATTTCATGATGCTGATGCATTTTGTTTTTTCCTGCTCTGTGTCTTGCCAGCATTGTCAACAGCAAACGTCGTGCATCGCTCGCGCCTTGCAGTGTCGATCTCGCGCTGCACCGCTTACACGAGCAGGTACTCGGTAATCGACTCGTGTCTCTTGCTCGCGATGGCGTTCACCGCACTGAAGATGAATTCCAATCGATTCATGTTCTTGCCTTATGACGAAGGCCGTGAGCCGCGATACGTGCGCCCCTGAGGACGCACGTGTCGCGGACACAGCTGTGATCAAGTGTCTGACTACTGAGAATTTCCTTCGATCAACTCGGCAGAAACCGCAGTCAAGTAACCAAACAAGCCTCCGGAACCATGATTCGGTCCGGCAGTGAAGTAGACCTCCGCCGCGGGTGCTGATGCCGCATCATTATTAGTAGGGGTCACGTTCCCGGAACTTAGCGACCAAAGTCCGTTGATGGCCAGCGGCTTGCCACTTGCATCCTGCAAGAGTCCGTCAAATTTTCCGGTAGCCAAATCGTATGCCGCGATGAAGCCGCTCGATTGAGTATTTCCCCCACCGGCGAACTGACCAATCAGGAGTTCGTGACTGAAGCGCCCAAAATCAAGCGGAGCCAGGAGCACACCCCAGGGAGCGTTCAGCCAATCGCCGTGTTCCAGGCGCTGCAGGAGTTGCCCCGTAGAACTGTAAATATCGACGAAGCCCAAGCCTGGACCATCTGTTTCAAAAGGGGATCCTTCGTCGTGCAGGGCATAGGTAACTACGATGTCGTTGCCGATGGCCTGCACGTTGAAAGGTACATAGTGGTTCGGCAGACGTTCGTCCACGAACGACTTCTTGGAGAATGGACCGTCATCGTCGGCGGAATTTCGGTCCGAATCGTTCTTTGAAAATCGAACAGGCTGAAATGTGCTGTCGTAGACATCCACGCGTCCCTTGGTGAAGTTGGCTGCGTATAAGTAGCGCGCGCCATTCACAAAAGCGCTGGTCAGGCCTGTATAACTGGAACCGTCACTTGTCTTCGCCACCGTTACAGCATGCGTCGAAGGCGGTGCAGCTCCCTGAGCTACAGCGACGGTCGGATTCCACGCGGCAATGGTTCCGTCAATCGTTGAAAAAAGGAAAGCGGCTGGTTTGCCAGGTGCCAACAAGAAATCCGTCTGACTGCCATTGGCGATCGTGCCCGTTGGTGTTCCGAGTGGGGTGTTCTTATTAGACGGATCGGCTGGTGGGATGGTGACGACCAGTGACTGCTTGGCACCGGGTCCGTTATACAGCGTGCTTAAACCAGCGGCCTCGTCGGAAATCCACCATGGACTGCCGGATGCTCGAGACAAACCCCATGGATTGATCAGTTGAGGATCGGTGACCGGTGCAACTCCAGCCGTGTTAGAAACGAGATTGGTTTGAGTGTAGTCCTGTCCAAAGCAACTGGACCCCAAAATTAGAGCCAATGTCGCACGAGCGCCGAAACGAAATAACTTCATTTGCACATCTCCTTTGATTCTTGAAAGTTTGCCTATTACCCTTGTGTCGACGCAGCCACTTCGACCAACATACTGCGGCAAAGCGGCTCCGCAGACGAGGTTCCTATCTGGCATTCGAACCAACGCAGCGGAGAGGGTGCCTGCGAGAAGCCGGGTCACCCGCTCCACAAACGGCGGTTAACAGTCAGACGGTTCTAATTGCGGTGATAGCCGGATCCCCAATAGAGGACACCGTCCACTATGGATGGCCCATCGATCACTGAGCCTCCGCTTGGGAAACTCCAGAGGATATTTCCAGTTGTGGTGTCCAGCGCATACATCTGTCCTGCATAAGAGCCGGCATACATGACGCCGTTCGCAACGCTGACTGAGCCGGTGTCGATGGTGCCTGCAGTTGGATCTGCCGTCTGCCAAAGGATTTCTCCGGTAGCGACATCAAGGGCGCTCCACGAGCCCCAGCTAATCTGCTGTCCCGAAGGGACCAACGTATAAGCAAGATGATCGTTATTTGAGATCGCGACATAAATGCGCTTGCCGTCTGTCGCCGTGCCCCATTCGATGCCGCCAAGCGAACCCCCTGGCCCAACCGGTGTGCTCCAGACGATGTTTCCGTTATCGGGATTGAGAGCCCAGAAGATGCCGCTTTTCTGGCCAAAGCCCACGATGTTTCCGATGAGGTTGGGCCCCGACCCGCCAAGATCGAAGTCAGGACTGCTGGGCACCGGGCAGTTCGGATTCGTACCACCTGAGGGACGAATGCATGCTACGGTCCAGGTATCAAGACTCTGCAGCTTGTGTGCCCATCTGATTTGGCCGGTCTTTAAATCGAGTGCGAAAGCGGCGTCGAAGAAATCGTTAGCTGCGGTGCAGTTCGCCGTGGGCGTTGTATTCTGGCAGGCTTCTACATCTGCGGGGACGGTGTAATTGTTGCCCGTGCCGATGAAGAGCAAACCGCGCTTTGGATCAATCGCCGGTGGTTGCCACACTGCGCCGCCACTGTATTGGTCAGGGCGCCCGCCATTGTCAGGCATGTCGAAGGTCTTCCAAAGAATCGTGCCTGTTTTTTCATCAAGTGCAACAATACTGCCGCGAAAACTGCAGCACGGATATGTAGGATCCAGCGCCAGAGTCTCCTCGTTCGAAGAAACTCCGATATAAACAACGCTGTCGAAAACAACCGGAGATCCAGTGATGACTGCTGCCGGATGGGCTTCTACCTGAGTGATCCAACGGCGCGTTCCGGTGTGCCGATCTATGGCAATAACGTTGGCGCCATTGTGGGTTTGCTTGGAATTGAGAATGTCTCCAATAATCACTAGATTGCCGTCGACAGCAGGACTGACGCGAGAGATAGCACCAGCTACGCCATCGTAGTCGGAGATCTGGTGGGACCAAATAAGACGGCCTGTTTCTTTCTTAACCGCGAAGAGATTGCCGCCCCAATCTGGGAAATAAACTGCATCGTCGGCCACAGTAGGAGTGGCAGAAACATCACCGTCAGTGGTGAAGACCCATTTTGGGCTCAAGCCATTGACGTTGGCGGGATTGATTGAGTGCTCCGCCGGCTGACTCCAGGTATTGCTCAGATTCTGTCCGGCGATTGACCATTGGTTAGATTGAGGCTCTTGTGAGCGGTCTTGCGCGCTCAATACCGAGACTGACATTAGAATGCTGGTCAATGTAATCGTGCGCAAAGACCAGTTAAGACTCTTGAGTAACATCTTTATTGTTCTCCTTGAATGCGGTTGCTACAGTTTGAAAGGGCACACCATACGGTGTGCCCCATTGTGTATTCTCAATGAATGGTAAGCGCTACGGGCGTCGAGTGGGATATCGCACCAGAGGTACCGGTCACCATAACTGTAACTGTGCTGCCAGCTGACGAATTGGAACTAGAACCACAACCTGCCATAAATAGCAGGCCCAGTGCGAGCACACACACTATGCTGGACCAGAGTACAACCTTCCAGCTCTTAGTCATTGCTTGGTACTTCCGTTTGCGGAAAGCAAACACCATACCTAATGGGGCCAATCCAGAAAACGGCAACCAACCCGTTACTCCAGCTATGGTGTAACCTCCGGGCGGAGCCATAGGAGATGTAGTGAGCATTAGAGTAGAACTAGCAGCGCTCGATCCGGGCGCAATTGTCGTGGGGGAGAAAGCGCAGGTTACGCCGGTCGGAGCACTGCAATTCAAGGAGATGGTTCCACTAAACCCGCCGCTTGGAGTGGCACTGACCGATATGTTGGTCGATTGCCCCTGCGCCACGGTGGCGGTTAGTGGCGAAACAACTAATGTAAAGTCGCCGGTACTGACGACACCTGCCGGCACAAGAGTGGCGAACAATCCGCTGGAGAGAGTGGCTCCGCCTGCGGTGAAGTAGAGAGTATTCGGATCGCCGGTGCCGCCTGCTCCGAATACCATGTCCCACAAACCCGGATTCGTAATTACGTTATTCGCACTATCAGTGACTTGTCCGAGCGACTTTCCCGTCGAATCGAATGCGTTGATCGTGCCGTCGCCGAAATTACCCACTAGAATGGCATTCGAGAACGTTCCGAAGGACGCAGGTGTCGCGACCACTGCCCAAGGAGCGTTCAACTGTCCGCCTGTCGCGAATGTCTTTACAAAGTTTCCGTTTGCATCAAAGATGTCCACCACACCGATCCCGGCGCCCCGAACCGGGCGGCGCTTCGTGGCATCCTGCATGGCATACGCAACGTAAACCTGGTTATTGATGATGTGGACAGCATGTGGCGCAAACCCAGCTGGAAGGTTGGGATCACTAAAGGTGCCGGCAAACGCTGCGGGCTTGAAATTTCGGTCAAATATATCAATCTTTCCACTGCTAAAGTTGGCCGCCAAGAGGAAGTTGGCGGAACCAGTGTTCAGTAATGCAAGTCCTTTGTAGTCCGCTCCGCCCGCCGAATTGTCGACGGCGACCACTGCACTGTTGGCGCCAGTCCAGTTGGCGATGATGCCGTCGTCAGTATCGAAGATAAAAGCACCGCCGTTGAAATCGGCACTGCTGTTAGCGACGATGCCCGTCGGGCAGCCTGGACTACACGGGTTCATCGACGCGCTCGGAATCGTCACAACTAATTGCTGGAGATTGCCTTGAGCGTCGTACAAAGTTGAAGTCCCGCTTCGGTTGTTTGCGATCCATAAGGGATTACCCGGTAAAAAAGCTATTCCCCACGGATTAACGAGTTGCGGGTCTGTCTGATTGGCCACTCCGCTAGTATTGGCTGTTAGGTTGGTTTGCTTATAACCGTTCTGCTGAGCCAACAACATCGAAGGACTCTGCACGATTGTCAACACGGCAAATAACAAGAATGTCAATTTATTAAGCATCATTATTCCAGTCTTTTGGTACTCCAGTCTTTTGGTTGATATAAGCTTCGGAAGTTAATTGTTATTAGGATGAAAGCTACGAGGTCCCTTTCTCTGGGCGATTTGCTACTAACTTGTGGAGCAATCTGCCATGCTGCTCGCTCTATGCTCGGAGATCGCTAACTCTGAAGTATCGTCGTGCGCCGATACATTGACTTCCTCTCTCAAAGCGAAATCCGACAGCAGTGCCGGTTCGTTGTTCTCTCAATCGTTTTCTCTGTCCATCCACTCGCGGACGTACGCCGGACAGTTCTCAAGCTTCATCCCATCCGCCTCGCAATCTCTTAGAAACTTCACTGCGTCGCGATCTGCCAGCCGCACCTCTTGTAAGTCCAAAACGATGGTTCGATAGTCCATATCAAAGAGCGCCTTCAACTCCGTGACCTCTTCCGCCCTGATGTGCCCACTTAGCGTAAAAACTGCGATCTCGTGCCGCAGCGATCGGTCGATCCTCAAGGTCATCGTTCTCTTATTTAGCTCGGTCGGCGATGATGTTGCTGCATTGTTGCCGTCGCGGCTCTGGTTGAACGAAGGTGCAACACGAAGGCCATATGCAAGGCACTGAAAGGAAAGGA
>QIBC01000133.1 GCA_003225215.1 Acidobacteriota bacterium | reverse complement strand
TTCGTTCCCTATCGGGAAGGCGGTTGGCGACAAATACGAGGTCGCACTTCAGCGATGAATCCTTTGGCGCCGGATGGTGAGTGGTTGGATCCAGGGCGTTGTAGATTGGATAACAGTCGCGTGCGCCCAGGCGGCGGTAATGATTTACAACTGGTGGTCCGCCCCCATAGGTCAGAATCATGTCGTACTGAGGAATGAGTGACCGAAATGGATCACTCCGGTCCTGTTCGATACGGGAGAGGGTTGCGGGAGCATCAACATCCCAAAAGACGCGAATGGCGGCGCTTTCGATTTCACGTGCTACTGCAAATTCCAGTTCGGGGTCGTCAACTCCTACGCCGCTGTGCTTGATAATGAGGTCCGCTCGGGCAGCCTGCTCGAAGATTTTCGAAAGGTCTGATGGGCTCGAATACACCAGACTCTCGACATAGCTGTAGTCGCCCGGATCGCGCCGCTGCTGTCGGCCATAGGCATCGGGTTCCGCGAAAGTGATCTGATGACCCAATCGGGCGAGGTTACTGTAAATGCCCCGATAGTAGGTTGCGGCTCCGTTCCAGTATGAGGAGGTAAGGCTGGAACCGAAGACGAATATCTTCACTATGCGCACTCCTCGTAGATGCCCAGCAACTGTTCTGCGCGATGACCACAGGTGTGGTGCTTTTCGATCGTCTCTCGTCCACTCACTCCGAGCTGCGCGCGTGCGGCATCGTCGCCGAGAAGGCCTTCTATCGCCGCGCGCATGCTTGGACCATCAGGCACGCACAGGTAGTCTTGCCCAGGTCGGAACATATTTTCGGTATCCGTCCAGGGCGAGCACACTAGTGGCGTTCCGCAAGCGAGCGCCTCAAAGACGCGGATCGTTGGGATCCCGCTTAAGCCGTTGGCATACTGACGCCTTGGAACATGCAGCGTAAGAGCGCTCCTGCTGTACACCTGTGGGGCCTTCAAGTTGGGCAGATAGCCGCGGTATTCAATTCCGGACTGGCGCAATTGCTCGAGCGCGTTTTCTGGATAGCGAACTCCGTATGCCACGATTCGGCGACCCTGCAACGCACTGGCTGGCTGGAGCAGAAACTCCATCAACTCACGCGTACGCTCATCATCACCCCAGTTGCCGATCCAGAGGACATCGGTCTCCTGTTTTTCACGTCGCGGAGCAAAAACCTCGGCATCGGCAGCTTCGTGAAAAGTCCAAACCCGGGGCACACCGAATCCGTCCGCATAGATTCGACGGATGGCCTCGCCGAACGCTAGTACCCCGTCGACTTTGTGCAGGTGAAATTTCAGGATTTCCCCCGGCCTCGTGTAAGCGCGGTGATGTGTGTCGTGGAACAGGGCCTTGAATCCGTACTTTTCCTTGAATGCGAGCACCTTGTTGGCGACCGAAGGGTCATTCCATTCGTGGATGAGAACCAGGTCTACTTCCTTGAGCTCTTCCTCCAGGAAGCCTTCCAAGGTCGCGTCGTTCTTGTAGAAGTGGATATCGAGCTCGGAGTAGATCCGCCGAAAGTCGTCGACGGCTTCAATCGCGGTCTCACCTTCCTGGCGAATGAGATTGGCAAGCGACCATGCGCCCAGCTCCTCGTACGAGCGAACCTGATGGCCAAGACGAACCAATGCGCGCGACAATCCGCGCAGGAAGTGCGCGTTGCCATGGTTCCAGTCAGATACGAGAGAGTGTGCGAAGACCCGAATTCGCAGCTTGCCGTTCAAGCGGCCGCAACCTCCGAATGGACTAGGGAACGGTAATGGGCTAGATAGCTTTCGGCCATCTTCTCGGAACTGAACTGCCTGCGTGCTCGCTGCAGGGCACGATCTCCATATTCCGAACGCCGCAGGGAGTTAGATGCAAGTTGCTGAATTGTGAGTACCAGGCTGTCGGAATTGTTTTTCTCGAAATAAATCGCGTCTTCGCTCCAGACCTCGCGGAATGTTTCTATGTCATTCGCAATGATCGGGCAGCCTGACAGTGCAGCTTCCAACGGCGCTAGACCGAAGGGTTCGTAGCGCGAGCTGGCGACGTAGATGGACGCTCCCGCAAGCAATTGGCGCAGTTGCTCTTCGGATTGAGGTCCAATCACGCGAA
The DNA here is from genome assembly GCA_003225215.1 of Acidobacteriota bacterium. Lineage (GTDB taxonomy): Bacteria > Acidobacteriota > Terriglobia > Terriglobales > Acidobacteriaceae > Gp1-AA112. Next base: position 8,602 of record QIBC01000133.1, on the reverse strand, counting down.
GATTGGCGAGGCGACCCATCGATTGAGCCGAGGCAATGGCTCCTTGGGGACTCTGTTCGGATCCCACCAGGATTGTCTGCAACGGAAGGTCATCACGAAGCAATAAGTTCGCTTGTTTACCAGCATCCCAGAGCCTTCCGATCGAAACTGCGTAAGGTTGCTTCGCCGCATTGGTGACGAAGAGTCGTGGGTCGCGACCGTTGTACACGACGGCTTTCTTCCCAGGCTCGCCATAGTGATGGCACGCCTGGTCCAACATCCAGTGAGTAGGAGCGATTACCAGATCGGCTCGAGCGAAACCGCGAACCACGTTCTCGCGGTACTGCCGAATCCAATCGTTTGCGGGTGGCTCGACACCATGTACGGCAACCCACCAGCTGACGACGTCGCTATGGGCGACCACGATTTTGGGTTGCCCGCAGTCAAGGCTCCCATAATAGAACTGATTGAAATGAAGTAGATCGGGCTTCGTTTCCGCGATGAGAGCTCGAAGAAGTTCGGCAGATTGCTCTAAGTCGGATTGCGCGTCCTGCATCCACTCCAGACGGAACGCGGTTGGGTAGTACGACACTAATGGAAGGTCATCGAGCCACTTGGATTGCTGTGCCGATGGAATCTCCCCAAAGCTCACCAGAGTAATGCGGATCCCCTGGCGAGAGAGCTGCGTGACCAGTTCGCGGGCGAAGGTCCAGACGCCGCCGATGGTATCCACAGTCATCAATACGTGCATTCAAGGTCCTCGATCGCGGCCGGCTGCTGCTCCTGGATATCGCTGAAACCCTTGTCCTGAAATTGGGACATGTAGAAGTGATGTGCCCGCTCCCAGGCATTGTCGTCGGGCGACTCACCGAACGTTTGCACGTAGAGAGGACTGCCGGGAAACGGAAACATCGGAACAGGCTCGCTGACCCACACGTCGTGTGACTTCAACTCGTCCTGCCACTTGCGAATCTGGACCCTGTCGTCCTGCTCCGTAAGGATCAGATTCGCCTGTACCCAGGGAATTCGCTGGCGCGCATAGATCAATAGCTCACTAATGCGGCAGGTATCGATCCGGCAATTCTTGTTCAGCTCTTCCCTGCCCTGTTCAGTAATTGATTCCACACCGCATTCCACCGAGATACAGTGGGCGCGACCAAGTAGATCGAGTGTCTCCTCGGTCCAGAGATCGATTCGTGTTTGGACGCCAATCTTCACCGGTCGTTCGGCGATGCCCTCGAGCAATCGCAAGACATTCTTACCGACGCCAAATATTTCATCGATAAAGTAGATGTAATCGACGCCGCGCGCAATCAGGCGATCAATCTCAGTGAGTACGGCATCAACAGGCCGCTCGCGGAACTTATTGCGGAAGAGAGTCTTATTGCAGAAGGTACACGACCACGGGCAGCCGCGCGCAAATTCCAGCTCGGCGCCGCGACCGTGTCCGCCGAAAACATGATGGCGATGGGCATGGAGCTCGACTGGATAGTTGTGGAAGTCGAGCGCCGCCAGCGCCTTCATATCCGTGACTCCCAAACTCGAGCTGATGTGCTCGCCCTTGTCGTCACGCCAGCAGCAGCCCGCAATCTCGTGCCAAGGGCTCAGGGCCAGCTGGGGCAGAGTTTCGTCGGGCTCTCCGCGCAGTGCGATTTTACAGCCCGTTTTGCGCATGGTGGCGCCTGGAGTGGCGGACGGGTGTGGGCCAATCGCTACGTGTGTTCCGCTCTGTCGCAAAGCCGAGAACCACTCTTGCGGTATGCGAAGTTCAGGCGGAGGACAACGCCAGAACAGGTACGAAGGCGCGGTTGGAATCACCAGAAAATCAGGACGGAAATCACGAACTCGGGGTGCGACCTCAGTTGTGGTGAGGTTCTCAACCTGGGCATCGACGACTAGGGCTTCGCCACCTGCCTGGACCACTTGGTCAAAGGCGAACAGTAACTCCAGCGGGTAGTGCGGGTCCTGACAGCCAAAATATGTTGAACCTGAGAAGTCCCAATTAGGGTTGACGAAGGCGTACCGCATCAGGCTGCCTCGACCAGGCTAACCGGCAAAACCGGTTCGACCTTCTGCCGTGCCGGGATTTCGCCAAAGATATCGGGATGCTCTTCCCAGAATCTGTAGATCGCGGCTACCGTCTCTCGCACAGAAGAGCACGGCCTCCAGCCCGTATGACGAGCCAGCTTCGAGCAATCGCTTACGTAAATCTGTTGATCTCCCGGGCGGCGGGAGCTCGTTGTGTACTCGATGCGCTCACCTGTCAGCGTCTCAATTTCGTCCATTAGCTCGAGAAGTGAAATAGTGTTCTCGGGGCCACCGCCCACGTTGTAAATCTGCCCCGCCGTCCTGGGTAATGCACTCCGGACAGCATTAAATGCCTGTACCAGATCCTTCACGTGAAGTACATCCCGCACCTGGCATCCATCTCCATAAATCACGAGAGGATCGCCATGCAAAGCGCTGTAGAGGAAATGCGCTACCCAACCCTGATCCTCGTTTCCGTATTGCATCTCGCCTGCGATGCAGGACATGCGGAGGACGACCGCTGGCAAACCGTAGATTCGGGAGTACTCGCGAACGTATTGATCTGCCGCGCCCTTGGAGCAACCGTAGGGTGAATGGAAATCGAGTGGCTGCTCTTCCGATACACACGTGCGATTTGCGTAGTTGTAACGTCGTCCCCTGAGTTCCAGGCGCTCATCGATCATCTCACCGTACACTTTATTCGTAGACGTAAACAGCATGAACGGCTGATTGCCGGAAACGCGAGCGCTCTCGAGGACATTGAAGGTGCCCATGACATTCGTCTCAAAGTCACATCTCGGGTTCGTGATCGAGCTCGTGACTGCGACCTGAGCTGCAAATTGATATATCTCGGTCGCGTCCTTGCAGGCCCGCTCTACCGCCGATGCATTCCGCACATCACCGATTGTGACCCGAAGCCGTCCCGACCGCCCCGCCGCCTTCCGCAGCAATTCCAAATTGTGCTGAACGCCGCGACGCGAGAGATTGTCGAACACGTGCACGCTTGCATCAGTCTCCAGCAGCAGGTGGCGCGCAAGATTCGCGCCGATAAATCCTGCGCCACCGAAGATCAGTACCGATCGCCTTGGCGAATGCTTGCTGTCCATCTCTTGGTTCCCTTAATGCCGAAACACTCTTACGCGCTAAGGCCGAAGGTTTGCAATTCGGCAACCATGCGCTCGGCCTTGTCCTCCGCCCTCTGCTCTCTCAGCCAATCAACGAGTTCAGCGACACCGTCCTCAAACTGCACACTTGGTGCATACCCGAGCAGTTCTCGCGCTTTGGAAATGTCTCCAAAACAGTGGCGAACATCTCCAGCTCGATACTTGCCTGTGATTTCGCAGAAGATCTGCAACCCCATGGCGCGCGAAAGCGCCGATGCGACCTCGCGAATCGAAATCGGCGTGCCCGCTCCTATGTTGATTGCATGGCCATCTGCCTGTGGCGACTCCATGGCAAGCAGATTTGCATTGACCGCGTCATGAACGCTCACGAAGTCGCGCAGCTGGCGTCCGTCTTCAAAGACGAGAGGTGCTTTCAGGTGGAGCAACCGCGAGGCAAAGATGGCAGCAACTCCGGTATATGGGTTCGAGAGCGCTTGCCGTGTCCCGTAGATATTGAAGTAGCGCAGCGCGACAACGGGCAGTCCATACGTCCGTCCGTAAAGGAGACAGATTTCTTCCTGATCCTTTTTGGAGAGCGCGTAAATGGACGGGCACTGCAACGGTTTTTTTTCGGCCGTGGGCACTGGAGTAAGTTCTGCGCCACAGTCCGGACATGACACCTCCCATCGCTTCCCAGCCAATTGCTCAATACCCCTCGGACCCGGCATCGAATCGCCGCAATATGCGCATAGGTACTGCCCTTCTCCATAGATGGACATCGAGGATGCGACTACAAGCTTTTCCACGCGTGCTTTGCGATCGAGCAACGCTTGCAGCAACACTGCGGTTCCTTGGGTATTCGCGCCCATGTAATCGTAGATCTGGTACATCGACTGGCCAACGCCTACCGCTGCGGCAAGATGGAAGATGACATCAATCCCCTCAATTGCTGTCCGGACAGCATCCGAGTCGCGCATATCGCCGACGACGAGTTCCGCATCATTCGCAAGATACGGCGGCACGCCGTTCCCATGAACCTGTGGGGACAAGTTGTCAAAGACTCGCACATCGTGCCCAAGCGCTATGAGCGCATCCGCCAGATGCGATCCAACGAAACCTGCGCCCCCGGTAATCAAGATTTTCTTGTTCTTCATCCGCGTCAGTTCGCTTTCCAATCTGCTTGGTTATCGGATCACTGAAGGTTCGGCAACATCATCCTGAGTTGTGCTTTCCAATTCTTCTCGACTGTCCATCGCTGGAGCATATCGGGCTACGGCCCATTCCGCGAACTCGGCAAAGGTGTTTGGATCCTTCGGCGGACTCGTGTAATGGGGTGCTATGCCGAGGTGCTCTGGCGTAAAGCACAACGTGAGTGTCGTATCAAACGGCTCCAGAGCCTTCATCTGATGGTCAAACCATGCATTGGCGTTCTCGCGAAAGCTATCGGCCCAACTCACGCCAGTCCTTACGTACCGAACTTTGAGCCTGCGAAACCACTCGATTGCGGACTCCAGGCGGTGGTCTTCGTAATGAAACCACTGGCAAATTCCAAGACCCTCGGGAAACTCCGCTGCAGCCATTTTGGGAGTACCGTCCTCCCGCAGAAGGCCCATGTAGTAGTGGCGATAATAGGCGCTGCCTTCAGCCTCTTTATGCCGGGTCGTGGCGGTCCAGGAAGCAGGCAGATCGAAGAGGCTGTACCAGTGAATCCGCTCAACATTGCCCAGCAAGAGCTCAGACATTCTCTGCAGTCCGAATAACTGAACCTCTTCGGCTCCGAAGGACGAGGCGCCAATCTCGGAGATCCAGACCGGTAGCTTCGTTACTGCCCTGATTTCCTCGACTTTGGCGGGCCATTCAGTCACGTTCCAGTGATTCCAATCGAGAGGGAACCCGTGTATAGCTACGACATCTACGGCGTTGAGCACGCCGTGCGAGCCCATTAGCCGAACGAAGTTTGGATCAATAGGCGAAATCCCGCCTAGCGCGATGCGTAGCTCGGGATTGACTCTGCGGATTGCCTTGACTGCGGCGATGGCCATTTCCGCGAACATCTTCCAATCCGGATCAATCTTGAAATCCCAATGGGAGAGGTTGTTGGGCTCATTCCACAGCATTACCGCTTCGACCATTCGTTCCTTCCTCTATTCGCCGTCCAAAATGTTTAGAAGGTTCCCGAAAGCTCAAGATCAAGCAAATACTTGCCGTCACGCTGCACGGTGCGGGGTTCGCAAACATAGGTTTCCGATTCCGGACGGTTAACGATTTCCAGACCGGAACTGCGCAGCATACCCTCTACAGCCCCGCGATTCGGGATCCACCAGTTTGTGTAATCATTCGCATAGCTGTTTTCGATGAAGTACATGCAGGGGAAGTCAGGATCTTGAAATGGCTTCATGTCCCAGAACTCATAGTTCTCTTTCCACTTTCGCTCTTCTATCGATCCGCGCATCATGCTTTGAAAGAAGAGCCTTCTCCCAACTTTCTTAATGATCTTGTCGAGCGCAAATAGTGGATAGCGTAGGTGGTAAAAAACGCCCAAGAAGAGGACATAATCGAACTGTCCGGGAATTTGATCAACGTCGTAAACGGAGCATTTCTGGAATTCGATATCCAAGCCGAGAATCTCAGCCGCGAACCGAGCCTGCCTAAGGTACCGGTCATCGACGTCTACCCCAAGCACTCTGCCTGCGCCTCGGTTCTTGAGCGCAACTGAATAGAAGCCCCCGTTGCACCCGATATCTAAAACAGAGGACCCATTCAAGTCCTCAGGAAAGGACTTTGAGATGTCCTTCCACTTTACATTGGGAAAGTCACCGAGAAAATGGTGCGGAGCCGTCCATACTCCGTTAAGGTTGATGTTGTGAAACCAATCTCCAAGAGAGACTATCCGTTCGGTCAGCTGCGCTTGAGAAGAATCGTCCTGAGTCTCCGCCTGCAGCTCTTGTTGTGAATCCCTGACACTGCCGAGATCTGCTAGTAGTTGGCTGCTTTCCTCAGCTTGCAAAGCTGATCTCCTCGCTCTCCGCTACCTGAAGCTTGCAGTGGTGTCCTTTCGGCCTGAGACGAAACTGATGACTTGTATTCATCTACGCTCGCCGCACGCTCGGGCCAGCAATAATGTGAAGTGAGCAGTTAGAACAGCAACAAACCATTTCGGATGCCTGAGTCTGAGCGTCAAAACACGCCAGAAATTCCCTGGGTCAGCGAGATGACTACGCGATTTTAAGAGGCGGTGGGTGCCGGAGAGATTGGGGTCGGCAGATGACCTAGTCTTTGACTTTCGTATTGCCTGAGCTTCCTATAAAGCGTGGTCTTACCGATGCCAAGCATCCGCGCAGCCAAAAGCTTGTCTCCTTTCGCTTCTGCCACGGCATTCAAGATCGCGTGCCGTTCGACTTCCGCTATCGGAAGCACTCGACCCATACGGCGCGCAGGCTCGCTTGTGGAAAGTCGAGGCAAATTCATGTGAGCGCTAAGCTGACTCGGAAAATCGATTGGTTCCAGCGTGTCTCCAGTGCCCAACGCTACGGCACGTTCGATAAAGTTCTCCAGCTCCCGGACATTTCCGGGCCAGGAATATGTCTTCAGCATCCTCACCGCTTCTCGAGAAATCTTCTTCCTGGGCTGGCCAGCGCCTTTTGCGATTCGATCAAGGAATGCATTGACTAGATCCTCAATATCGTCCATGCGATCACGTAGCCGAGGCAGCTTTAGGGTAACTACATTAAGCCGGAAATAGAGGTCTTTACGAAAACGGCCATTGCTGACTTCCACCTCAAGATCGCGATTTGTGGCTGCGATTACGCGAACGTCAATGCGAATTCTCTTCGTGCTCCCTACAGGCCGGATCTCTTTTTCTTGCAAAGCGCGGAGGAGCTTTCCTTGAACTTCTACTGGAAGTTCTCCAATCTCGTCGAGAAAGACCGTGCCGCCTTCTGCAATTCGCAGCAATCCATCCTTTGCTCGCTCGGCCCCAGTGAAAGCTCCTTTCTCGTGCCCGAACAGTTCGCTTTCCAGGAGCGTGGGAACCAGTGCCCCGCAATCCACCGGTATAAACGCTCGCTCGCGCCGTACACCGCTAAAGTGAATCGCTCGGGCAACTAGCTCTTTGCCTGTGCCGCTCTCTCCCAAGATGAGTACTGGATGAATGTTAGCCGAGACCTTTTCAATTACCTTGTAGAGCTTCCACATCACCGCGGTCTTGCCCACGATGCCGTAAGCTGCCTCAGCATCGATTGGCTCTCTTAAGGCTAGACGGCCCATCCGGCGGTGCTCCATAGCGCGCTCGATTGTAGCTTCCAGAAGTGTCCTATCCAAGGGCTTGGGTATGTAGTCGAATGCGCCCAGTTTGGTCGCTTGCACCGCAGATGCATAGCTGGGATGGTCAGAAATCATGATGACCTGAGTTTCGGGATACCAGTATTGAATGTGCCTTAAGAACTCCAGATCCGATGCCCCTGGAAGCTCCTCGCTCAGCAGAAGGACATCGACTAAACCTGACTCCAACACGTCGAGTGTCATCTCCGAGTCTTGCGTGGCCCGAAGCGTTAGGCCGGTAGTCCCAACTAAGTCACGGCACAACTCCACTGATTTCAGATCAGCATCGGCTACCAGCAATTCAGAAACCGGCTCGGTGTGAGGAACACTGGGTTTCATTTGTCGCTCACAGCGGGTGGTCGGTTGGAGCCTTGTCCGAAATTCGCTCGCAGATTGACGTGATTCACCCCCGGCTATTGCAGACGTGCTTCCAAGGCCATGACTTGGACTTAAGTGATTACAAACATGTGGGTTCCGTTTTGGTCACATCCATGGCATATCCTGACTATTGTGGGACAGGCGCATGGAAACGTTCGGGTCTGCCTGGATTGATGTTATAGGCACGATTGGCTAAACGCGAGTATTACCGACCGTTCCCGCTTTGGCGTAAATTCCTATTTAGGGAAGATTTGCATGGGACCAGAGGGTCGGAATTGCCCGTGGTACAAGAATGCCCGCTCCGTGTCTCAGAGTCCCTCGCGAGCCAGACTCTCCGCTATAATCAAGGATTCCCTACCCTTTTCTGGGCCTCGCTGAAGCGGTCCAAGGCGGCGGGAGAGCTTTTCTGGGATGTCAAACGAGAGCATTGTTGTGCGGGGTGCACGGGTTCACAACCTGAAGAATGTGGACTTTGAGATCCCACACAATACCCTCACTGTGGTCACTGGAGTCTCCGGGTCGGGCAAGTCTTCCCTTGCCTTCGACACCATATACGCTGAGGGGCAGCGCCGCTATGTGGAGTCACTTTCAGCCTATGCCCGCCAATTTCTGGAAAGAATCGAGAAGCCGGACGTAGATCTCATTGATGGCATATCGCCGGCCATAGCAATTCGACAGAAGAACACCACCCGCAATCCTCGGTCAACCGTGGCTACAGCTACGGAAATCTACGATTATCTGCGCCTGCTCTTTGCGCGCATCGGCCGCACCTATTGCGTGAATTGCGGCATCGA
>QIBC01000338.1 GCA_003225215.1 Acidobacteriota bacterium | reverse complement strand
TGGAGGTCGTTCCCTTCAATCAGTGACTTCGGGTCGGCATCCACGACTACATCCGGGATAACACCTGATCCTTCGATAGGGCTTCCATCCGGACGATACCAACCGAATACAGGTAGGTAGAGCATGTAACCGTTACCGACGTCGAAGATTGCCGAACCGAGCACCAATCCCGCTGTTTTCTGACCAACAAGGGTTGCAAGTTTCGTGTCCTTTGCAAACTGAGCAGCCATTTCGCCAGCCGAGCTCGTGTATTCGTTTATCAGCACAACCACATGACCATGGAAGGCCTGTTCACCTAGTCCTTGTGTCAGGAGCACGAGCGATTTGTCTCGAATCGAGAACTGGGCGAGGCGTAACAGGACTCCGACCTTACTAGCTGGCATCCTAACTTTGGGAAGGCCAGCCGGGTCGTATCCGACTTTTTGCCGTTTTCTAGTGATGTCATAACCTATTGGAACCCGATTGGGACAGAGATAGCTGACAAGCCGTGCGAATCCCAAACTGCCACCTAGGCACCCGCGCAGGTCGACGATGAGTCGGTCGCAGCCTTGTGCCTTAAGCGACTCGAAGGCTCTATCGAGAATTCTTGAAAAACGAATGCCAAGCATCCCAGAAAAGAACGTGATCTTGAGTAGGCCAACGCGTTCAGTCAGCATCCTATGGCTGAGACTCTTTGGCTCAACGAATGGGAGCCGTGGTCGAGTTGATTTCGGTTGAGGGACGATCACAGCAACATTTCGGACTTCCCCTATTTTTGAGGTTATTACGGTGAGCTCATATTCCCCTCCGAAACGAAAAACGGGAACGTCTGGCGGATTAGCAGATATCCCATTTACGCTTACGAGCAGGTGCCCTGGGCTTATACCTGCCCTGGCGGCGGGACCGTCCTCGAACACATCCAAAAACATCCACAGCTGCCCATCGAAACAAGTCACCGAACGCAGAGTAGCGCCGATTGTGTGCTCTGGTCTGATCGGATTTCTGCCGTTGCGGTAAAAATCTGTGTGGCTCGATTTGAGTTTCGACAAACAATCGCGGATACCATCCTCAAACATTCCGTCATCGGGCAATTCCGCCAGGGCGGGAGTCTGTAGATCAACTTCTCTACACCACGAATTGAGATCGAGATTTTCGATACTGAAATGGTGCTCCAATACCGCCGTCTTGATTCGGGAAATGATTCTGAGCCGCGCGCTCGGTGGAATCACTTGCTTCACCGTCCACCCGATGGTTGTGCAAATCCCTCGATCGTAAATCCGGCCCAATAGTAAGGAACTGCCTTAGCTGGCCCAAATGTATCCAGCATTTTTTGTTTTGCGGCTCTCAGTGCGTATGGCGCCGGTCGTTTGCGAGCCAATTCAGCATAGAAGGCTTTCATTAAGTACAACGTCGAGTCGTCATCGATTGACCAGAGAGTTGAAATAACGGTGCGAGCGCCGGCTAACAGGAATGCTCGCGAAAGTGTCGAGATCCCTTCCTCCCCTTCCATTGGTCCTACCGCCGTATCGCACGCCGACAGGACCACTAAATCTGCACTCAACGCCAGCTGCACGATTTCGGAAGCTTCCAGAAACCCATCTTCACCATTTGGCGGATCGCTTAGCAGCACAAGAGCTGCACGATCGGGCCGTACTGTGTTCGGAATCGCGTGCACCGCGAGATGAATTAGCTGATGATTAGTGGATTTCTTGAATGCGGTTTCTGTCGCTTCATCGCCAACGAGCAATCTATTAAGTCTGTCCGGCAGACCCTCTATCGCCGCGCGTGCTTCATCCTCAGAACTTGGCAGGTCTGAAAACCCGGTTTCACTGAAACCACGAGTTACAGCCGATTGTTTCAAGCCACTGTGGTCATAAGGAACACCGCCGACCGCGAGAACTCCCGAACCCGTGGGTCTCGATCGTGTTGCCGTGCGCAACAGGAAAAAACTGGTAACCGAAGGCGAGTAAACCACATTTTGGGATCTGACCACGTACTCATTCTGGACATTTATGAGCGCATCAAACGGAACTAGGTGAACGGGGCCGTCTCGAACTATAACAAGTTGCTCTTTGCTTTGCGCCTCAGGAATTGACTCCAGCAGGAGCCTATACAAATTTCGAGCTTCAGAGCGTGCGGAATGCTTGGTTTTCACCTCGCGTAAGTACGCGAAGAGAGCAGGTGAAATCGTCTGCTTCCCAGCCAGGCTTGCAATTCGATGCCCGGTTGCGGTGACGATCAGACAGTAAGACGCGGGATCGTCAATAACATATTCGAGTACAGCCTCTGAAGGAGAGAGGCTCTGCTGGAGCTGTGCGAGCGTAACCGCCTGGTGTTCCTTCGCCTTTAATATGCTGAACTCAGGCGTAATTGACCTTGATTGCTCAGCTAAGAAGATAGCGTCGCGCAGCTGGTTGATCTCTGTATTGGAATGTGCAGCCATGAGCTTCAGACGCAGCCGAGCGATCTTGTTCTCAGTGGCGACAGAATCGGGTGATGTCCTCGCTCCAGATATCAGAAGATCTGTCATTACGCGCCCACGAGCCTGCTCAACGACAGCAAAGGCCTTCGGCACATCGTGAGTGTGTTCGGCGATTAGAGCGAAATGCTTTGCGTATAATTCGCCTGCACCTTTAACAAGAGCCGTCTTGCCAAGGTCGCTGTCGGCATTGCCAATCATCACATCTTGAATGGCTGCGGCACGGTCGTATGTGTAATCGGCCTCAACATACTTTCGCTCATCAATCTGAATCTCAGCTAACACGTGAAGGAATCGCGGAATCTGCGGGATGAAACCAAAGCTTTGCGCAGACCTAGCGGCTTCCTGAGCAAGGGCTTCCGCTCTTGGCAGGTTTCCACTCAACCTATACAAATCTGAGAGTTCGCTTTGGTACTCAGGAATGACCTTTCTGGCATCAACAATGGCCGCATCATGGATTGCTTCTATCAGATATCCAGTAGCACCGGGGATATCGTTCTGGAGCTTAGCAATTTGTGCCGCTGTCTCATTCAAGTCGGCCATCTGTCCATAACTGTTTTCAGAACGAGCGCGAGCAATGACGTCCTTCAATTCTTCTCGTGCTGTTTGAGTTCGTCCTAAGTTGACCAGAGCTATAAGGCGTGCCTTCTCCGCGATCATGGGATACCCTGCATCCGGAGTAGCCTCTGCAAGAGCAATAGCTCGCCCGGCATACAACAGACCTTGATCATTCATGCCTTGCGTTACGAGACCCGTCGCTGTTGCTGATAAGTAGAAGATCTCTCCGCCAACATCTTTGATCGTTATGGCCCCGATCAACGCTTGGGCGACATTTTTCTGCGCAGCGGAAAGATCGCCATCATAAAAATCTGCGAAACCTAACTGTCCCAATGCGCGATATTGCCATTTTTCATCGGCCAGATCTTCAGCCAATGCCTCGACCTCACGCCAGTCTCGCCGCATTGCAGCGCTCTCGATTTCTCCGTCCAGCTCGCCTTT
>QIBC01000132.1 GCA_003225215.1 Acidobacteriota bacterium | reverse complement strand
TCGAACAGCTTGATTGCGGTGTCGACGTTCTGTTCACCAATCCCGATGCAGCGATTACTCACGTTGACGGCACTGTGGCTGAATTGCTGGGTGTCGCCGCGGAATTGCGCACCCTGCCTCGCCCGGACTTTCGTTCGCAACTTAGGATCAGCTTAATGGAGAGCGCTCTCGCAAGCTCAACGTTGGACGAGTCTGAGGTGATGGCCTCGGCGGTGATCGGCAGTCGGTCGTTCCCGCAGAGCCGAGCCTATCCCAGCAAGGAACAGATACTTCCGACGCTCTTCAGTGCCGGAGTGGGCACATACGCCGCACGCAGATCCAATTTTGCAATCTCCGTGCTAGCGCACGCTGTGGCACTGATTCTGATCGTTACTTCGGGTTTTTGGATCGAGCGGCATCACGAGCAACAAGTCCAGACTTTGACGCTCGTAGAGCCTTCGGTATCGGACTACCTGGCTATCGACAAAGCGACCAAGTCCGCAGGAGGAGGTGGTGGTGGTGGCGATCATGACAGACTGCAAGCGTCGCGCGGCCATCTTCCGGAAAGATCTCTAGAGCAGTTCACACCACCGGAGGTGGTCGTTCGGAACGACGACGCGAAGATGACCGTTGAACCGACTGTTGTGGTACCTCCGCAAATAAGTCTTGCCGACAACCGCTTGCCCAATTTGGGACATCCGAGGGCTGCGATCTTAGGACCTCCGTCGAATGGAATTGGATCTGGTGCGTCGATCGGGATTGGTGCGGGCTCAGCCATTGGTGGCGGTCTGGGCAGCGGTCTAGGGGCAGGCATAGGCGGAGGCTACTCTGGCGGCGTGTTCAGGGTTGGCGGCGGAGTTAGTGCTCCGCGGGCAATCTATAAGCCCGATCCTGAATACTCGCCCGAAGCTCGTCAGGCAAAGTATCAGGGCACGGTAGTGCTGTCGCTGATCGTCACGCCCGATGGAAGAGCACATGATCTGCGCGTTGCACGCTCGCTAGGCATGGGACTGGATGAAAAGGCCATCGAGGCTGTACGGCAGTGGCGCTTCGAACCTGCACGCAAAGATGGCAAGCCAGTGGCGGTTGCGGTTGATGTTGAGGTGAACTTTCGCCTCTTTTGACTCGAAGCGGATTCTATTTCGACGGCGTAAACAACTCCAATCGCACTCGCCACGTAGTCGACTCACCCGGTTTCAGAACGACCATGCCGGTCTGGGTGTTCTTCCATTCGCTGCCGTATGGATCGGGTAAGTTGAACTGCGGTTCTATCGCGACGAAGCTCTTGTCGGGCGGAGAATACACCTGGATCGACTTTATCTCGGGCGACTCAGCACGAATGCGAATTCCGTACTTCGAAGCTGGATCGATTACCGTGGAAGTCGCGCTGCCGGTTGCGTCGCGCTTGAGCTCTTGGAAGTTGTCGTCGAGATAGATGTCGTCGAGCGGCTTGCCGTCGGGCGCGGCGAAATTATATTTGCCGTCTCCCATCGTGACCGGATGAACTTCGCCGGTGGGAAAAACGTCGTCGTAATTGTTCATTCCCGCGACTTTGTTTGCAGGCAGGTGCAGGCGGGCTTGCTTGCGATCTCCACTGGGAATGGCGAAGTACGGATGCCATCCGATTCCCACAGGCAGAGGATATTTCCCCGCGTTTTTCGCCGTCACTGTAAATTCGACTGCCTGGTTGCTCAATGCAACCCGCACACTCATGTCAGTGCTTGACGGCCAGTGCCCATTCCAGTCGCCGGCGTGAAAGATTCCCGAGACCGTAGAAGCCTGGGGAGTACTGTGCTGACGAACATTCTCGAATTTCGATGTAAGCATTAACCCATGCATCGAATGTTTCTCGGCGCCTGGATTCTTGCCGCTCCAGTTCGCCGGCAAATGAACTGTCTGACCAGCAACGGTCGTCGTTATGTCGTTTCCGTCCGATGAAACTTTGCCACGAATGCGATTCGCGTAGGGAACAAGGAAGGCGCCGCCAATCGTGAAGACCTTATTTCCAAACTTGTCGTCGTGGTTGTCGAGCAGGTCTTTGGCGTCGCCTAGAGATGGCGCGTTAAAGACCTCAACTTCGCCTTTGCCGGGCACATAGGCTGTGATTTGCAACACTGCCATTCCTCTGCCGGGCATCACAGTCGCGGTCAGGAATTGGGGCTTGCTCTGGTCTGTATTCTGGGGACGCTTGAGCACAACCACCGGTTCTCCACCGACCGTGGCCGAGTTTGGAGCTGGAACAACTTTTGCTCGCGTTTGCGCCGCGTCGGGCTTCTGCGCGAACGATAGAGGTACGAACGCTAGGAAAAGCAGGAACCACAACCAGCGATTCTTCATTGGCGGCCTCAGACAGTTTTCGTATGGCCGTCAATAATACGCGAGCGCTCAAATCTGCTCTCGCGCAGCTTTGAGATTGAATCAATGCTTTAAGAGAACCAATGCTTAAGAGATGGGTGTGAGCAGAAGATCCGTCCTGCTGCGGCGAGGATGCTTTTTTGAGGCCGAACGAAGGAGTGCTGGAACAGTCTCAATCGAAGGCGCTATTTCAATTTGAACTGCAGTTTCACAACTTCTGTGCTCACGACCGGTTTATCGCCCAACGTAGCCGGTTGATACTTCCAGCGCTTTACTGCATCAAGCGCTGCCGCGCGCAGGATTGGCGGTCCGGAAACCGCTCTCGCCGCCGAGACCTTGCCCGATGGATCGACGTCGAGGCTTATGATCACTTCGCCTTCCAGATGAATCTGGCGTGCCATGGAAGGGTATTGCGCCGGCGCCGAGTAGACCAGTTTCGCCGGTACCGCTTTGCGCACAGGCTGAGGCGCCAACAACGCGGCCTTCATCGGAGTCTGCGCAACTACCGAGTTCAGAACGTCGGGCTTCGGTGTGGAACCGCTGTCCTCGACTTGCAGAGGTGGTGCCAATGGCTCCTCTCCGGCGTCCTCTACTGGCTTACGCGACGATGCCGACATGGCTTCGTGGCGAACCGCCACCTGCGTCTCCGCTGGTTTTGTTTCAGGTGTGATCGGTGGCGCCGCTGCTTCGGAAGCTGTTGACGATGGAGCCGAGTGCGCGACCTCAGGCGTGCTCGCAATCGGCGTATCCGCTATTGTCGCTGCTGAAGTCTCATCACGGCTCGGGTTGGAACCTGGTTTTTCTACCGGTTTCGCCGCTGGCAAAACCTGCGATATCGACGGAAGCTTCACCTGCGGAAGGTTAACCTGAGGAAGGCTAACCCTAGGAAGATTGACCTGGGCAATTTCCGATCGATGCTGCATCCAATATTGCACTCCAATGGCAACTACTGCCAAAGCTGCCAGTGACAGGGCTGAATAGAATGCCTTCCTGCGCTGTTCTCGCCGATGCGCGGCGCGATTGGCTGCACGGAATTGTGCGACCGAATCAACGGGTGCCGATCTGGAAGTAAATTTTTCCGGCGCATTGATGGATGTGCTGGAGGAAGTGCTGGAAAAGGAATTTCCTGCAATCGAATCGGCGAGGCTCACGATCTCACTGCTGCTCTTGATGGACGGAGATTCAGCCGTTGCATGCTTCGGCAGGTCACCGTGTCCGGATGACTGCGGCCCGAGCATCGCTGGCGCGCCCGTCCTAAATCTGTATGAGCCTGAATCGGTCTTCAAATCTTCCGGTGGGAACTGAACCGGCCAGAAATCCTGTTGCTCGCGCGTGAACTCGACCTCAACCGAAGGTACATCCTTCGCTACATGCTCAAGGCCGACAACATGGCACTCTGCCGCTCTGCCGGTTTTTGCTATCTGCAGGGTCAATTTGTGTCCCACGCGAAAATTGGAAGCAGTCGCCAGCACCGCGCCGCGAACCATCACAAACTGCGTCCGCGTTTCTTCACGTCCGCCAAACTGGTCGCGCACGACGACCGGCAGCGATACAGCGATGCGCGTGTAACGTCGGGAGCGTTGCGTGGAAGATGCCGGATGGGAGGAAATTGCTTCGCCTTTGTCGAATGTGCTGCGGCCAGAGGTCGCCTCGAAAGCATCGGCTGCCTGGGGATCGGCTGTGTCCATGTCGTTTCGCGGCGTCATTTGGTTGTGTGTCCCAAGAAGTTTCGGGTCAATCTCCGCCCGAATTACACACCTTATTTACTGTCATGGGTCAGATAACGAAGGTAGTGCACCTCGTGGAAGTTCATTTCTAGTACTTTTGTTCAGGATGATTCCGACGCGCATACGCCAGAGACTGACGAATGTGCCAAGTCGAGGATTCCGCCATGCTATTGATAGGACTGGCCGGAGTTACGACGTGAACATTGGAACGGCAGTCGGATGACCGGCGTGGAGTCTCGACAGGCTCCCGGCCTAAACTTTGGATCGCCTGTAAGGCCATTATCTTTCGTGCTTAGTGGTTGATAAGGCACAGCAAGTGCAGGCGAAATGAAATTGAACGAGGAGCGTATTTTGAAAAGACAGCTAATCTCCCTGACCTCTGCTTTGATCCTTCTCATGACGTGCAGTTTTGCCAAAGATGAAAGTGACCGGGAAAAACTCCGAGTGCGACTGGATAAGGCAGGCACCATCCTCAACGAGATCACTTCAGCTCCGGACAAGGATGTCCCCCAGGAGATCCTGGCGCACGCACAGTGTGTCGGAGTGATTCCGACGATGATGAAGGCCGGCTTCGGGATCGGAGGTGAGTACGGACAGGGCGTCGTCACCTGCCGGAGTGGGAAGGGGTGGAGCGCTCCGGCGTTTTACCGGCTTGGCGGAGGAACCTTTGGAGTGCAGATCGGCGGCCAGGCCGTAGATGTGGTAATGCTCTTCATGAATGACCACGGCGTCGAGTCCCTGATGGCCCACAAGATAAAGCTGGGAGCCGATGCCTCCGCATCTGCCGGACCGGTCGGCCGCACCGCCGCAGCCGATACCAACATCGCCATGCACTCCGAGATTCTCACCTATTCGCGGTCCCGCGGACTATTTGCAGGCGTGTCGCTGAAGGGTAGCTGGTTTGAGCAGAACGGCGGGGACACGCGGACGTTCTATGGGCGGGACATCAACTTCCGAAACATCCTCAATGGATCCGTACGGCCTCCATCCGGCTCGGAACAGTTCATCTCTGCCGTACGAAAAGATTTCGGAGAAGCCAAGGCAGCTGTAAGAGATTAGCTGCCCGACAACACACGAAGGCAAAGCTGGAGCTGTTCAATTTTGAACAGCTCCCCTCCACGGTGAACACTCCCGCTGCATCCGCCTATCCCTCCTGGCCTGGCTAAGTGACTCAAAATTCAACGACCGTTGATCGGCGCAGAACGTGCTAACCGCTAGGGACGTAGACCGTCTACAACCATGATGTAGAGGAGCTACGTCCTGGAGCTGAATTGAATCCTCGTTATCAAAATCGTATTGAACTGCTGCAGGGAACGCTCGATTTGCTGATTCTGCAAACCTTGCTGTGGGGAGAGCAGCACGGCTATGGAATTAGCCAGGTGATCCGAACTCAATCGGGAGATGTTCTCCAGGTCGATACCGGATCCCTCTATCCTGCGCTGCATCGTCTTGAAAAGCAGAAGTGGATCAAGTCGGAGTGGAAGCTCACCGAGAACAACCAGCGTGCAAAGTTCTATCAGCTCACGGCTGCAGGCCGTAAGCAGCTCGCTGAAGAGCGCTCCCGCTGGACGCAGATGTCAGACGCTATCGCGGCGGTGCTGAAGCCGATGCGCGCGCAGTAATCGTAGTTGTTCTGCGGACTCAGTCCTGATTGGAGAATCGGATGTCTTTATTCCACAGGGAAGAGAAGGATTCGGAGCTTGACGACGAGATTCGTTCTCATCTGAACATGGCAGCTAAAGAGCGAATCCAAAATGGGCAGGGCGTGCGCGACGCGCGGAACGCCGCTCTCAAGGATTTCGGCAATGTTGCGCTAGTAAAGGAAGCCACTCGCGAAATGTGGTCAGGAGCCTCGCTGGAAGCGTTTTGGCAAGACCTGCGTTACGGAGCACGCATGCTGGCCAAGTCTCCTGGTTTTGCGCTTATCGCGATTCTTACTCTGGGTCTGGGCATTGGCGCGAACACTGCAATTTTTTCGGTCGTGAATGGAGTGTTGCTCAATCCACTGCCGTATCCACATCCCGAGCAGATCGTTTCCCTGTTCACGGAAATGCCCAACTTCAAGAACGGTTCGATTTCGTATCCGAACTTCGAAGACTGGCGCCGGATGAATCGCAGTTTCAGCTCAATCGCAGTGTACCGCTCGGCTGGGTTCAACCTTTCAGGACACGGCGAACCCGAGCATTTGCATGGAGAGATGATCTCCGCAGGTTTCTTCGAGATCCTCGGAGTGAATCCTCTTTTGGGACGCACCTTCTCCACTGACGAAGATCGGCTGGGCGCCAATCCGACGGTGATGATTACTGAGGGCCTGTGGAAGCGGAAATACGGAGCCGATCCCAACATTATCGGTCAACGCATGGCGTTGAATGATGTCGGGCGCACCATCATTGGAGTGGTCCCGTCCAGCTTCCATTTACATATCCAGAACTTTCAACGGGGTGGGCCGGCAAACGAGTTGTACGTCCCGGTTGGGGAATACAACGAGCCGCAGTTTCACAGCAATCGTGCTGCGGGATGGGGGTTGGACGGAATCGGCCGGCTTAAACCTGGAGTCACCTTCGAACAGGCTCACGAGGATATGGACCGCGTATCTCGCGAGCTGGCGGCTGCCTACCCCGATATCAATGGAAGTAAGAAGGCCTATCTTCTACCGCTCAAAGACGAGATCGTTGGCGACATGCGCCCCGTGCTTCTGGTGATTCTCGGCGCAGTGATGTTCGTATTGTTGATCGCCTGCGTGAATGTGGCGAATTTGCTGCTGGCACGGGCTACAGGCCGCAGCCGTGAATTCGCGGTCCGCATAGCTCTTGGCGCTGGCGAGATGCGCATCATCCGCCAACTGCTCACTGAAAGTGTATTGCTCGCGCTCGTGGGTGGCGCACTTGGACTGGTTCTGGCGAAATTCGGGACGGCAGCCGCTATTGCTGCTATGCCCGTAACCATGCCTCGCGCTGAGGATATTGGACTCGATCAGCGCGTTCTGTTGTTCACGCTGGTCGTCTCAGTCGTTTCAGGCATCGCTTTCGGTCTTGCTCCTGCCTGGAAGACTTCTCGCTCGGATGTTGGCTCCACGCTGAAGGAAAGCGGCCGCACTTTGGCAGGCGGTCGCAGCCGCACACAAGGCATTTTCGTCATCTCCGAAATGGCGCTTGCAGTGGTGTTGCTGGTTGGAGCCGGTCTGATGATCCGGACGTTATTTGTCCTTTGGGGGCTTGACCCCGGCTTTAATCCGCATAATGTGATGACGTTTTCCTTTTCGGGACCGGCTTCGTACAAGGAGAAATCTCCCGACCTTATTCGCTCGGCCCAACGGCAGCTTCATGACAAGCTGGTCTCGCTTCCAGGCGTCGAAGCAGTGTCATTCAGTTGGGGCGCGCAGCCGATGCAGGGAGACGACGAGGGTTTCTTCTGGATAGTTGGCAGGCCGATGCCTCCACTGAGCCAATTGCCCATGACACTCCACTACGAGGTTGAACCGGATTACCTCAAGGCCATGGAGATACAGCTCAAACGCGGCCGGTTCTTTACTGCGGCGGACAGCGAGCATGCTCCGAGAGTGGCGGTCATCGATGAGAGTTTTGCGGAAAAGTATTTCTCCGGCGAGGAACCGATCGGGCAATTCATTAATGTAAATACTGATCCGAATGATCCTGACAAAGCTCCGAGTCCGCGGATCATCGGCGTCGTCGCTCACGTGAACCAATGGGGCCTGGATTCAGATTCGACGAGTCCGTTGCATGCGCAGATGTACGACCCCATCATGCAGGTACCTGACAGCGCGCTCAAGCGCGGAGGATTGGCTTCCGATGTGTACGTGCGCACCATGCGGCCGGGCGTGCCGTCGTTTGAAGAAATGCGCCAGCGCCTGCTGGAGGTCAACGGCGAACTCGTTGTTTTTTCCCCGGAGCCGCTCGAGCAGATAGTGGCGCATTCGATTGGGCAAAAGCGGTTTGCGATGACATTGCTCGCCGCTTTTGCCGGCATCGCCCTATTGCTCGCAAGCGTGGGGATTTATGGCGTGCTCTCTTACCTGGTCGGACAACGAACTCAGGAGATCGGGGTCCGAATGGCGTTGGGTGCCCAGCGTTTCGACGTATTGCGCCTTGTCTTGAACGACGGCGCACGCATGACGCTGGTTGGACTCGCGATTGGAGTGGTCGCTGCCCTCGGGCTCACAAGATTGCTCTCACACATGTTGTTCGGAGTGAAGCCAACCGATCCTCTGACGTTCTTCGCTGTCACCATGCTCTTGTGCGCCATCGCGCTCTTAGCGTGCTATGTTCCTGCACATCGCGCTATGAGAGTGGATCCAACGGTGGCTCTCAGATACGAGTAGCGCAGCGCAGCTAAAGAGGCAGCATGCTGCATGCTTGTCCAGATTAGTTTTGCCATAGAGAAGTACCGCGCTTTTTGCGGCACGGTTGAGAATAGCCACGGAGTGAAACTCCGGGTTGGCGCATTTTGTGTTTGAGTCCCGCGTCATTTGCGGGACGACTGGATTTGATTTCCGATGCAAAAGGCAACTCAGCCGTCCGGCTAGAAGCCGGACTCGATTTCCGAACAACTGTACGCGGGTTGCACCGCCGGGCTATTCTCAACCGCGCCGCAAGAGGCGCGGCACTGTTTTCGGACGATGCGCTCTTCGCAGGAGTTAATCTGGACAGCCCTGCAGCATGCTGCGTCTCTACATGACAGCCTGCATAGCCTATCAGCGCCATCCTTCAAGCTCGCGGGCCAGCGCTTTTGCTAGAATCGCGATTCTCCCATGCAGCCGCTGCCGCACATCTCCCAACCTGAGTGGAAGCACGTGGTGTTTCTGTCCTCGAGCATCGCGCGCCTGCTGCTCGCGGCGGTTCTCGGTGGATTGATCGGCCTGGAGCGGTCGATTCGTCGCAAGAGCGCAGGCATCCGCACCAACATGTTCATCTGCATGGGTGCGGCGCTGTTTACGATCCTTTCGGACATCATTCCCGATCCCAGCATTGGCGATCGTACTCGCATCGCCTCGAACATCGTTCAGGGGGTTGGATTTCTTGGCGCCGGAGCAATTCTTCACGCGAAGGGCGGAGTTTCAGGACTTACTACTGCGGCGACCATTTGGGTGGTCGCATCGATAGGTATTGCAGCAGGCGCGGGTCATTACCTGCTGGCCACGTTCGCGACTGTCATCATTCTGGTTGCACTGCTTCTTCTCGGATCGATCGAGGCGAAGCTCGGGTTGAAGCGCATAGCTATGAGTTACGAGATCAAAGGTGAGAGCGCTCCCAAGATTCTGGACGAGATCAATGAGTTGCTGGAAGATCGCCGGCTCTTCATGCAAGGACTCCAGGTCGGCAGATCGCAAAACCTGTCGCGTGTCATATTCAGCGTGACCTGCACGCTGCCTGAGCACGAAAAGCTCCAAGCCGATCTCAAAATGCGTTCAAACTTTGAAAGCGTCTCCACGTTTAATGCGGTTCTCGAGGAATGAGCCCCGATCCGATCCCATTCCTCAAGGCTGAAGCCTGCGGCAATGACTTCCTCATTGTCGATCGCTCACATATGAGTGACGACGCAGCAGGCCTCTCGCGACGACTCTGCGATCGGCATCGCGGCGTCGGAGCTGATGGGGTCGAGTGGGTAAGCATCGATGCAGATGGTCGCGTCGTTGCTCGACTATTCAATGCTGATGGTTCTGAAGCCGAAATCTCCGGAAATGGAACTCGATGCGTTGCCGCCTGGGCAGTCGAAACACGCGGCGGATCTGAAGTTCGAGTGCTCACCGGAGCCGGAGAGAAAGAGTGCATGCTTTTGCGCCGCTCAGAGCACGAATTCGAATTCATGGTCGAGATGGGTCATGCCGAGGTAGTGGGAGAGAAGAGCGTTGCCGTTTCCGGCGGGAATGCAAACGGGCTGGTGATCTCCACGGGGAATCCGCATTTTGT
>QIBC01000308.1 GCA_003225215.1 Acidobacteriota bacterium | reverse complement strand
CTCTCAATCCGCTCCCAGAGGTTCTTCAACAACCTCATTTATCCCGACGCGGCTCAAACGTCGCGCCATGCGATCAAAAAACAAATAAACCACCGGGGTCGTGTACAGAGTCAGCACTTGACTCACGAGCAGTCCGCCAACAATCGCGACGCCCAGTGGACGACGCAATTCCGATCCCGTTCCGGAACCCAGCGCGAGGGGCAGTCCGCCGAACATGGCCGCGAAGGTCGTCATCAGAATTGGCCGGAGGCGGAGCAAGCAAGCCTGATAAATAGCTTCTCGTGGGGGCTTACCCTGATCGCGCTCGGCTTCGAGCGCAAAGTCGATCATCATGATGGCGTTCTTCTGCACGATGCCAATCAGCAGGATGATTCCAATCAGTGCAACCACTCCGAATTCAAGCCGGAATAGCAAGAGAGCGAGGAGTGCTCCAACACCAGCCGATGGCAACGTCGAAAGAATTGTGAGCGGATGAATGTAGCTCTCGTACAGAACGCCCAGGACGATATACACAGTAATGAGCGCGGCCAAAACAAGATATGGTTCGTTGGCCAGCGAGCTCTGGAAGACTGCCGCCGTGCCCTGAAAGCTCGGGTGAATGCTGGCCGGCATCCCAATCTCTGTGCGGGCAGCGTCAATCAGCTTTGTGGCCTCGCCCAGCGAAGCTCCCGGAGCCAGATTGAACGAGATAGTCGCTACCGGGAACTGTCCCTGATGGTAGATCGCCACTGGAGTAGTTGTGGTTTCGATGTGAGCGAATGCGCTGAGCGGAATGATTTGCGATCGTCCGCTGGCGACGTTCGCGACCGGAACGGTTCCGGTGCCACTGGTCGCCTGCGTCGAGCCGCTTGTAGGTGATCCGCTCGAATTCTGACTCGATGCTGCCACGCCTACCGACGGACCACCCACACCTCCTCCACTTGCTGCAGGAGGAGCGCCGCCGGGCGAGGCGTGCACATAGATGTCGTTCAGATCGTTCGGAGTGAGCTGATGATCCGGAGCGACCTCGAGCACGACATGATACTGGTTCAGTTGCGTAAAGATGGTTGAGATGAGCCGCTGCCCGAAGGCGTCGTAGAGAGTATCGTCGATCATCTGCGGCGTCACGCCCAGACGCGATGCCGTATTACGATCTACCACCAAATCTGCTTCAAGACTGCCGGTTCCCTGGTCGCTGGCAACATCTCGAAGTTGGGGAATCTGTTGCAGTCTTTGCAGAAGCTTTGGTACGTAATCCGCCAGCTCCTTCGCATTGGCATCTTCTAATGTGTACTGGTATTGAGTTCGGCTGATGCGATTCTCGACCGTGATGTCCTGTACGGGTTGCATATACAGGATGATTCCGGGAATCTGGCTCACATTGGGCTGCAAGCGCCGAATGATCTCCGACGCGCTGGCGCTGCGCTGGTCTCGAGGCTTCAGATTGATCTGAAGGCGACCTACGTTCGGCGTCATGTTCGTACCGTCAACCCCGATAAACGAAGAGAGGCTTTCGACGTCGGCATCCCTCAGCACCACATCTGCTAGCTGCTGCTGTCGATCCGCCACTGAACGGAAAGAAGCGGTCTCAGGAGCCTCGGTAATTCCGAGAATTACACCCGTGTCCTGAACTGGGAAGAATCCCTTCGGAACGATAATGAAGAGGAAAATTGTGAACGCCAGCGTACCGACGGTAACGAGCAAGGTGATCGGCTGGTGCTCGAGAACCATTCGCAGCGTAGAAGCGTACGCGTCGCGCAGCCAATTGAAGGCGTTTTCCGACCCTCGGGCAAACCAGCTCTCGTGCTGTTTGTCGGCCTTCTTCAACAGGCGGGCCGACATCATCGGCGTGAGCGTCAGCGAGACAAACGCGGAGACCAGGATCGTGACACTCAGAGTGACGGCAAATTCACGGAAGAGTCGCCCGACTATGTCTCCCATAAAGAGCAGCGGGATGAGCACGGCGATAAGCGAAACCGTCAACGAAACAATGGTGAAACCGATCTGCTTCGATCCCATCAGCGCGGCTTCAAGCGGGGGATGTCCTTCTTCAATGAAGCGATCGATGTTCTCGATCATCACGATGGCATCATCTACGACGAATCCGGTAGAGATGGTCAGCGCCATGAGGGAGAGATTGTCGAGCGAATAGCCGAGCAGGTACATCACGCCAAACGTGCCAACGATGGATAGCGGCACGGCCACGCTGGGAATGATGGTGGCTGCAACGTGCCGCAGAAATACAAAGATCACCATCACAACGAGCGCTATGGTTAGAAGCAGCTCAAATTCCACATCCCGAACAGACGCCCGAATCGTTACAGTTCGATCGGTCAGCACTGTGACCTTCACCGTAGGCGGCAGCGCAGCATTGAGCTGCGGAAGCAGGTTCACGATACGATCTACGACGTTGATGATGTTTGCGCCGGGTTGTCGTTGAACGTTGACGATTACCGCCGGCGTCTTGTTCATCCAGGCAGACTGCTGCACATTCTCAACACCATCAATCACGTTGGCTACGTCCTGCACACGAACAGGCGCGCCGTTGTGATAGGCGATGATGATCGGCTTGTACTCGTCGCCGGAATAAATTTGATCGTTTGCCCCGATACTGAATGACTGGTGCGGACCTTGGATATTGCCCTTGGCCTGGTCGGTATTGGCGGCAGCTAGCCCACTGCGTACGTCTTCAAGGCTTAGACCATAAGATGCCAGAGCTGTAGGGTTCGCCTGAATCCGCACCGCTGGTTTCTGCCCGCCACTGATGGTCACGAGTCCCACTCCGGGAAGCTGCGAGATCTTTTGTGCCAACGTTGTGTCCGCCAAGTCTTCGACCTTGCTCAACGGCAACTGATCCGACGTGAGTGCCAAAGTAACGATCGGCGAATCGGCGGGATTCACCTTACTGTAGATCGGCGGATTAGGCAGATCCCGCGGCAGATATGTCCCCGACGCGTTGATCGCAGCCTGTACTTCCTGTTCGGCGACGTCGATGTTCTGCTGCAAGTCGAATTGCAACGTAATGAGCGAGCCGCCGTAGGAGCTGACCGAGGTCATCTGATTCAATCCGGGAATCTCCCCGAACTGACGCTCCATCGGAGCGGTCACAGAAGATGTCATTACGTCCGGACTTGCGCCCGGATAAAAAGTCAGAATCTGGATTGTGGGGTAATCAACCTGCGGCAGCGCCGATACCGGTAATTGACGGTATGCGACCATGCCGGCCAGAAGGATCCCAACCATCAACAGCGACGTGGCCACCGGCCGCAGAATGAAAATGCGAGACGGGTTCATGATCCACGACCGGCACGCCGGCCTGCTCCTGATGGGCGACCGGGAGGAGGGGATTGCCCGGGCTGCTCGCCTGGAATCTGCGGGTCAACGCGGCTGCCGGGCTGCAATTTTTCCTGCCCATCGGTCACTACTTGCTCACCGGGATTTACTCCGGAGTCGATGACCCCGGTGAGGCCCTCGGTGAGCGCAACCTTGATGGGCCGTGATTCCACCGTCTTGTCCTGCTTGACCACGTAAACGTACGTGCCTTGCGCGCCTCGTTGCACTGCCGCGGCGGGCATCGTAATCGCGTTCTGGCGCGTGTATACCTGCAGGCGCGCATTCACGAACTGATTCGGATATAAGGCGTTGTCG
>QIBC01000307.1 GCA_003225215.1 Acidobacteriota bacterium | reverse complement strand
GAGCCCGTTTCCCAGCTCAGGCAAATTACGGAAGGAGGCCCGCCGATCGGGGGCGTCCCTCCTGACTGGCACTTCTAGCAGTGGAAGCCCTGTGTCTCTGCGGCTGCAATGTTTTGCAGTGGTTTAAACACAGTGCCGATCGCGTCCCTGCACGAGCATTTCGTAATTTCTGGGGTTTTTGCCCAGTTTATTGGTACAGCGCAGGTGGACATTTGATTGCAACTTCAATGGCAGGAGTAGGTTTGTGAGAATCACGGTCAGAGGTATGTTGATTTTTTGCTCGCTGCTCGCCGGACTTGTCGCGGCAGAGGTTTTGGCTGCTCCCAGCCCCTCGGAGAACGTTTCTGGTGCAAGCGCCCCGGATGTTCTTTGGCTAGCCAGCGTGGCACTCAGCCCTCAATCCCACGCGTCGTAGCAGACGCCAAAAAACCCGCGAATTTGGTAAGCCCAGTCTCGTAAAGCGGAATTCTGTTGCAGGAAAAATGCCGTCCCGCATGGGACGGCATTGAACATGCATCCGGTGGAGTTATTTGCCCGCTGCCCGACGGGCCTTCTTCGCGCCCTTGACCTGCAGCTCGTTCACAACCTGCGTGACGTTGGGGATCTTGGCAGCCATCTTCTCTGCGCTCTGACGCTGGGCTGGGTTATCGACGTCGCCCTTCAGCGTGATCACACCATTCTTTGAATCGAAACGGATGTGCTGATTCTCCATTCCGTTCTCGGTCAACGCCGCGCGGAAGTTGTCTTCAATGCCCTTGTCGAGATTCTTGTCGACCTTCTTGGCGTCGCCTTCGCTACCTTCGGGCCGCACACCGAGTTCGTTGGCCACGATCAGCCCACCAGCGCTCTTTCGGGCGATGTCCTCAGCTTGTGCCTTGTCTTCCTCGGACTTCACGTCGCCGGAAAGGGTTACAACACCTTTGTCCTTATCCTCGCTGACTTTAACGTCGCCTAGATTGTTGGCTTTGAGAGAGTCCTTAATCTGGTCGGTGACGTCCGGCGTATTCGCCTTCTGCTGTGAGCAGGCGATGGTGAACACCGCTGCCAATATCGTAACTAAAGCTAGAATGCGGGTAATTCGCATCGAGTTTCTCCTCCCGAAATTAAATTATTTTTGAGTTGCGCGTTCCAGAACAGGCGAAACCTATTCCGGAGCTGCGTCACCTGGGAGAATCTCCCGGCGGTGCATTCTCAAAGATGCGCAGTGCACCCGCTGGGAGGGCTAAGGCCCCCGGGAAAGAGACTCACGGAGGTGCTCTGCCCTGGAACTTGATCCCTTGTCTGACTTATCACTCTTAGAAACTTTATCCGGCTTCTCTGTTCCATGAGAGACCCATGCAGTATTGGTGGCGACAGCTCTGTAAAAATTTTATTGCGGAAGCATTTACGCGCTTCTCGGGCCAGAGTTGCCCGAAGCTTCGTTTAACTTGCTGGTGCTAAGCCCATGAAAACAGGACTCCTCTGTTACTTGATTTCTTCCCCGAACTTGGCAGCGGCCTTGCTAGTGCTGAAGACAAGAAGTATTGCCAGCGGATCGGCTGGCCACCGTCTTGTCCCACGCTTGGAAGTTCCGGGGTGTAGGGGTTAGGGGTTAAGGAGCCAAGATCAAATGATTCTCGCTAATCGCTCATTGCTAGTCCTTGTGGCGGGCGCCACCATGGTCTTCAACGCCGGATGCGCCACCAAGAAGTATGTGCGCAACGAAGCTGCGCCAGTAATCAACAAAACAAACGAACTCGACGACCTGACTGCGAAAAACACTCGTGATATCCGCGACGTCGATACCCGCACGCAGCAGGGAATTCAAGGCGTAAACGACCGGATCGCTTCCGTCGATCAGAAGGCACTCGCTGCTGGTCAGGCAGCCGACCAGGCGAACCAGGCGGCCGCTCAGACTTCGGGCAAAGTTGATGCACTGACCAACACCGTAGCCAACCTCGATAACTATCGTCCCGTGGCAGAGACCTCGGTGCACTTTGCGTTCAACAGTGCCGTACTCAGCAAGAAAGCCAAACAAGCTCTCGATCAGCTCGCCAATGACATTCCGAACACCAAGGGATACGTAGTCCAGTTGATTGGTGGAACCGACTCGGTTGGCGGCGCACAGTACAACTACAAACTTAGCGAGATGCGTGCTGCGGCGGTTGTTCAGTATCTTGCCAGCCAGTACAACGTGCCCGCGTACAAGGTCTACGTGGCGGGATTGGGCAAAGATAAGGAAGCTGCGTCTAACCGCACCGCCAACGGCCGTGCTCAGAATCGGCGCGTCGACGTGCAGCTCATGACCAACGTGCAGGAAAACACCGCTGCACAAAACGTTACTCCGGCTGCCCCCAACAGCCGGTAAGTCTTCCTCGACACCCCGAGGAAGCCCCGGAAGGGCCATTCCGAGTCATATCGGGATGGCCCCTTTTTATTCTGTTGCATTTTGAATGCATCGAAGGTCTCGGCCATCGCCAAAAGCAAAAGCTCACGCAGATGAATGCAGATTTAAAGGATTGACGCAGATTTCTTAAAGGGGTTCTGCGTTATGGAGCTCGAGAGCGCGCTGGTGAATTGAGAGTGGTTCGGTTTACTTTGGCGAGTCCATCCACGCTTTAGAAGGCATAGTCGCGAATTTCACGCCGAAGAAATCCGCGTGAATCCTTAAATCCGCATTCATCTGTGTGAGCTTTTACCCTTCCTGCGAGGAGCGAGTGGCGCTACAACCCCCAGAGGTTACTCGCGCTTAGCAGCGCCGTCGAAGACCAGGGCCATAACTTTATCGACGTAATCGTCGCTTAATCCGGTTTGCCGAATCAGAAAGCGCATGTATAGAGAGCCGTACAGCGTGTCGAGCGTTAGATCAAGGTCGAGATCTTCCGGTAGCTCTCCGCGCGAGATGCCGCGACGAAGCGTCTGGTAAGCCTCCTGCCGACGGGGCATCATGAAGCGGTCGCGGAAGGCCTGGATCAGTTCGGGATCGGACTGTCCTCCGCCGATCAGGGCGGCGACGATTCGCCCCCGGCGGCCACGTAGAACGCGCACCAGGTGCTTCATCTGGATGCCGACATCGTCGCGAACTGATCCCGTATTGGGAAAACGCAGCTCTTCATCGGCGCTGCGTGAGAACGCTTCGGCCACCAGCGACGCTTTGTTCGGCCACCAGCGATAGACAGTTGCCTTTCCGACGTCGGCGTCAGCAGCGATGGCTTCGATGGACAGGTCGGGGAATCCGGTCTCCTGGAGAAGTCTCAGCGTGCTGCGGTGAATTGCCTTGCGCGCGTCCTCACTCCGCGGTCTGCCCGGAGTCCGCTTACCATTGCTGGGCTTCTCTTCCGCACTCTCGACAGAAGCGTAGGTTTGCGGCATACGAACAAGTTAACATAAAATAAATCCGATACGTTCTGTTTCGGAATTAAAATCCGAATCTTCAGATTTGGCTGCGGAATCCATAGCTAGCCGGGAGTTTCTCATCAATGTGGATTGTTTCCTTAGCGCTGCGGCGTCCTTACACCTT
>QIBC01000131.1 GCA_003225215.1 Acidobacteriota bacterium | reverse complement strand
TTTAGATTTGGGGATTCGATCAAAAATGGTTTTTTTTGACGAACCTTAGGAGATTAGCTGATGGTATTGGCTCTCGTGATGCGATTGTCCATCGCGGGCAGATGCAAGGCGAAGAAGTCGGGAAATTCGCGCAGAACGGGATTCCCTGCTAATTCCCTGCTGGTTCCCTGGTCCCTTCCGTTTTCCCCTGTATCCATGCGGGTTTGAGGTTCAGAAAAAAAATTCCCTGCCGATTTCCCTGTTCTTTTCCCTGCTCCCGGGGCTTGCAGGGAAAAGCAGGGAATTTAGTGCTTCGCACGCCGGCGAAGCACGATCAGCTACTCGTCCTCGTCATCGTCTTCGATGAGCAGGCCGCCGATGGCTTCCGCAGTTTCGAGGACACGCTGGTAGCGCTCGTGCCACTCGGTGGAGACTTCGTAGAGAAAGAGCGTGCCCTGGTAGGCGAAGCCTAGCTGCAGGAATCCAGTCTTGCCGACGTAGGTGCGGAGCCAGCGGGCGTCGTCGAGATCTTCGCTGTAGACCTCGTCCTTCAGGCGATCGATCAGGAACTCGAGGTCCTCTTTGGTGAGGACAAAATCTTCCATCGTGAGAAATGGAGCGCCTGAGGCCTTGGCCAGTTCGACGAAATCTTTCCAGGCTTCGGGATTGCCGCCGTCCTTCCAGAGCACGCTAGGCATCTCGTCGCCGACATAGCCGGGAAAACGGCGCATGCCGTGTCCTTCGATGAAGGCGGTCATGTCGTCTTTCACGTGATGGAGATCGTCGCTGAGCATTAAGCAGAGCTTCTGGCTGCTGGCTTCTGGCTACTAGCTACCGGCAGAAATTCGACAATACACCAAATTCTGGATGATGCCCACTTCTGCTAGGCTGCTAACAATGCCGGGATTTAAACACCACATCTTTGTTTGCACCAATCAGCGCGAGCCCGGGAGTCCGCGCGGCTGCTGCAATCCCGACGGCAACGGAGAGCTGCACAAAGCTTTCAAAGAAGCTGTGGCGGCGCGCGGTCTGAAGACGATGGTTCGCGCAAACAAAGCCGGATGCCTCGATCAATGTGAGCATGGGCCAAATGTTGTGGTGTATCCGGAGGCGGTCTGGTACGGCGGGGTGAAACCGGAAGACGTGGCGGAGATCGTCGAATCGCACATCGTCGGCGGAATTCCGGTACAGCGGCTGCGGATGAAAGATGAGTGCATCAATACGGCGAGTTGCGAGCACAAAAAGATGGTGATCAAGAATCGGGTGATCGGGTGATCAAGAATCGGGTGATCGGGTGATCGGGTCATCGGGTGAAGTGAAAACCAAACGCATCCTAAAAGCCGTCACGAATGAATTGTCATCCTGAGCCGCTTTTGGCGAAGGATCTCCCGCGATGCGTCAGTATCAAGTGTCGCGTCCAGCCTCTTTCACGAGATTCTCGGGTGAGAGCCGCGATGCAGCAAATCAGTTCGAAATATTCCGGGAGATCCTTCGCCCAACTGAAGGGCTCAGGATGACAGGAATATGGTCCACTTGGTTTTTACTTCGCCCGATCACCCGATGGCCCGATCACCCGATTCTTCAAGATTCTTCTCGTGCTAAACTCGAATGTTTACCCCACACTCACAGACGGAACATGCTGGTTTCCAAAGAATATATGGGCTATTTAGCCCGCCAAGTCACAAAAAAACTGATCGAAGGCGAGTTCATCGAAACCAAGAACCTGACCGCCACCATCGAGCGGGTGCATGCCGCCGTGCTCGAGGAGATGCAACTTGAAGACCGCATCAATGACGAGGTTCGACTGATCCTCGAGGCTTACCAGGACGAGATGCGCACTACCGGCGCGAGCTATCAGGAGATGTTCAAGAAGGTAAAGCAACAGCTCGTGCAGAAGTATAAGGCGGTGCTGTGAGGATCTCGCGCGACAAGGTCAATAAGCTGGCTCACACTGTGGCCGACACGTTGGCTACGCTCGACGACGTCGAATTCATCGAGGATCGCAACACCATCCGCACCGAGGCACGCAGAATTCTCGAAGAACTACTCAAAGCAGAAGAGCGCATCGACGCCTCCGCGCGCCAGAAGATCGAGAGCCAGAAGCGCATCATTACCGAAGGCACGCAGGAGTGGGACATCCTGTATCGCAAGTACTACAACGAGGAAGTTAAGAAGCTGGGAATTTAGCTGCTGGCTACTTGCTGCTGGCTGCTAGCCTTTTTACTTGCTGGCCAATTATTTCTTGCACTGAATCAACGTGTAGAAGGTCCTACAACGGCAGTCCCATGCTGCGGACTGTTCTTGAATTAGCTAGTAGCCAGCAGCTAGCAGCTTCTTCAGTACCCCACCCTCCGTCTCTCCGCCGAACTCAAGCTTGCCCAAAGTGAACTTCGGCTGCGCTCGATCCATCGGTTCTGGGGTTCGAGCGAGTGAGCACGCGCGAACCACTGGTATGCGGTGGCATTGCTTTGTGTAACGCACGTACCGCTCCAGTAGAGCGCTCCCAACTTCACATCGGCTGATGGATTCCCGGCGCTCGAAGATTGTCGCAGCAGATTTACTGCCGCGGAGCAGTTCTTGCCTGCGCCTCTTGCGTGAAGGTACTTGTTAGCCTGAACTATAAGCGGATCCTTTTCTCCGAGCGACTTCGCCTGCGGAGCTTCTTCTTCCACGGGAGCCGGTCGAGCGCGCTTCGATTTCGTCGCCTTAGCCACGGGTCCGTCAGATTCTGGCTTTGCCGATTCGGCGCGGTCATCGTCAGATAATTTAGCGGCACTAGCTTTTGCGGACTTGCTGTGTGAGGCTTCATCCGCGGCATCTTCGTCCGCTTTAGCTGTTTTATCTGTTCTAGCTGGCTTGTCTGTCGCGCTGGCGTTCTTCGCTTCAGCGGATTGCTTCGAAGTGGAGTCCCCGGATTCCGAAGATGTCTTCACTGCGCCTGCATCAGAGGTAGAGGCCTGTTCGGGCGTGTCCTTTGCTGAATCTGGGGCCGACGAATCGGGAGCGGGAGCCTGTGCCTTTGGGGCGGCTTTTCTATTGTTGTCCCTCATATCCGGACCGCTCGGGTCAACTGTCGGTCCGTTGCGCGCGAGTATGGAGGCGACATCGGGAAAGCCTTGATGATGACTGGCACGCCACTGAATGTAACCCAGGCCCGCTCCAATGAGCAGCAATAGAAACAGCGCCCACGCCCGCCAAGATACACCTCGGGGAACTTCCTCAAGAAGATACTCAGGAGGCGCTACATCGGTGTCATACACAAAGGCGCCGTCACGCGGCTTGTCGTAGACAAAACCGTCGTTGCTTCCTTCGTACCCGAGCCCGAGAAATGAAGGTCCCCCGATGCCGGTGGAGCGATTCGTCGACTTGGGAGTGCGAACTTCTTCTGCCGCCTCTTCCTGCGGCGTCTCAGACGGAAGGTTTGCAATCGTGGCTGACGAATAGTTCGCTCGCCCATTGGATCCCGATGACCGAGTAGCATCGCGTGCAAACTCGCGCCGGCGATCTCGCCCGCGAAATTGGATTGGTTCGCGCGCCGACGCTGAGCGATCGTCGAGGCGATAAGAAGCAGTCTCGATGTCGAGTGGATCGTTATCGTCGATTAACACTGCATTGGCAGATGGCCCAAGCCTTGAGCCACACATACCACAGAATTTGTGATTCTCCGGACTGGAATAGCCACACCGCTCGCAACGCATAAATAAGGACACCTCGGCTTTCGATAGTGTAAGAGAGTTAGATTCCAAGCTGCTGCCCATGGGCTTCCTGCCGCTTGGAAAAAAATTGCCAGGATTGAGAGTACGAAAATACTTATGTGCACACGCCGCTCTTCCAACTCGCGCAACGTGCCGCTACTGACGCGGGTTTTGAACGCATTGGCGTGGCTCCCGCCTCTCATCCGGAGATGCGTGAGTTGGAATACTTTTCCGAGTGGATCGACGCCGGTTATGCGGGCGAGATGGGCTACCTGAAGCGGCGCAGCGATTCCGGCGAGTACAAACGCACTTCGCTGGAACAGGCTCTACCTTGGGCTAAGTCGGTTGTGGTAGTCGCGATAAACTACAATCCCCCGGCGCCCAAGTCCACTGAACCTGCTGCTGCAACTCAGGGGTGGATCTCGCGATATGCGCTCAGTCCCGGCGACTACCACAACACGGTGCTGCATAAGCTGCGCCGTATTGAATCTGCGCTGCTCGAAGATCTGCGCACCGCAGGCGTTGAAGTAATGACTCGTTCATACGTCGATACTGGCCCAGTTCTTGAGCGCGTGTACGCGAAATATGCCGGCATCGGCTGGGTAGGAAAAAATACCTGCATCATTAATCAGCAGCTTGGATCCTGGGTTTTTCTCGGCGTGATCGTTACGTCGCTTGAGCACTCGGCCTTCGTCGCCGAAGAAAAGCTTGCGATTGCGGCAGATCGTTGCGGCAGTTGCACGCGCTGTATCGACGCTTGCCCGACGGAAGCAATCGTTGCTCCGCGCCAACTCGATGCCTCACGCTGCATCGCTTATTTCACTATCGAGAAGCGAGGCGCGATTCCTACGGAGATGCGGGAGAAAGTCGGACGTCACGTTTTTGGCTGCGATATTTGCCAGGATGTCTGCCCCTGGAATCGCAAGTCTCCGATTACAACGAATCCGGACTTCCTGCCGGATTCTTCGTTAGTGAATCCGGATCTTGCGCAACTCGCTCGAATTTCTGAGCAGGAATTTCGTCATCGATTTCGCGGATCGCCTATGTCGCGCGCAAAGTATGCAGGATTTCTGCGCAACGTCGCGATCGCGATGGCCAACAGCAACCGCTCAGAATACGTTGCGGATCTGGAAGAGCTTGCCGCGAGCGAAGATCCGGTTGTCTCCGACCACGCCAAGTGGGCAATCAATCACCTGAACGCCAAGAAAAACCAAGCGCAACTTTCTCTACTCGCCGAAATCGCCCCTTCGGTGGCTCGATCCGAGTAGACGATAGCTCACAGCTCAGCAGCTTAGAAGCTGAGCAGCTTAGAGGCTAAAACGTGAAATCCCTTCCAGCATTTCTGTCTCGTGCAACTTGGAAGACAGAAAAGCTGGAAGGGAAGATTTTGGGGGTGGGGTGGGTTAAGCGTTGCCGCGCACAACGTTCGACGCCTGAAGCCCCTTGGGACCCTTGAGCAGCTCGAACTCCACAACTTCGCCTTCATTGAGCGTGCGATATCCATTTTCCTGGATGACTGAGAAATGGACGAACACGTCCTCGCCTGTGGAGCGCTGGATGAAACCATATCCCTTGGCTCCGTTAAACCACTTCACTGTACCCTTCTCTTTATTCACGAAAACTCCTTTCACCTCGAATCAAAAAGTCTCCCCCGAATGGTCACCAGGCTGGTTGTCCCAGACTTCCATTGAAGTGAGTGAACGCGATGAGAATCTGGTCCGCTGCAATCGGCTGCAAAAAGAAAAGCCGATTTCGCTGCGATGGTGTCACAGCAAAAACCGGCATGCGTTCTCTTTCTACAAACTCGACGGCGAACAAGAACCTCAACCTCAAAAATGTCGTGCAGGATCTCCGTTCCGTTTAGAAGAAGTCGTTACGCGACAATGCTGCTGAATGCAAGCGAGGGCATGATATTCAGAGACTCACGATTTTGTAAAGAGGAATTGCACAAAGTTTGCTTCACTGCGGAGGACATCGAGAAAAAGTAAGTAACGACACGCGAGTTACCACAAAAGTGTCTTGGTGTTTTTGTGCGGCTGCAATGCGCAGGCAAACGAAGAGCAGAAGCGCCGGCCTTTCATATTCGTTCTCCGTGCACTCCGTGTCTCCGTGGTGAAAAGTAAGTTTTACCCGTCGAACACCTGAGCGACGCCGATGTGGTGCTCTGCTAGGATTTCCACAGCATGTCCTTGACGCCCGACACTGAGATATCCATAGCGAAGAGCCCGCAATCGCCTACATCTGTGAGGCGAAAGGCTGTCGATATCGTGCTTAAAGGCGGCACGAAGAAAGATTATTTGCCGCCGCTTGCGAGATATCTCATGCAAACTGAGGTGCATACTTTTGCATTCAGTGTCGCTGCCAACGCGGTTTTGTCGTTTTTTCCTTTCATCGTGCTGCTGTTGACGCTCACGCACCAGGTCTTTCATTCCCAAGCCATGTACGACGTGGTGCTTCAGTTGCTTCGCAGCTACCTGCCGGCAGGACAGGATTTTGTGATTCGCAGCGTGGTCGCGCTCACACCACATCGTGGTATGAAAATTTTCTCGTTAGCGATGCTGCTGATCTCTTCCACAGGCGTGTTCGTGCCATTGGAAGTCGCGCTAAACCGGGTTTGGGGATTCACCCGCAACCGAAACTATCTCGGAAATCAGACGATGGCACTCGTTATTGCGCTGGCTTGCGGCACACTGGCGCTGATTTCTGTCGCACTAACCGCCAAAAATCAAACTTGGTTGCTGTGGTTATTCGGCTCTCGGGATCACCTTATCTTCCGCATCGCGGCATTTCTAGTGATGAAAATGTTCGCGATTGTGACCAGTATCGCCATGTTTTTCATTGTGTACTGGCTACTACCGAACGGAAAAGTGAGGCCGCTGGCAGTGCTTCCCGGGGCAATTCTCACCGGATTAGTCTGGGATCTGAGCAAGTACGTGTACATTCTTTCGCTGCGCTGGCTCGATTTTCAAGACGTATATGGTCCCTTCGCGCTGTCGGTAACGCTCATGTTTTGGGCGTTTTTGTCTGGGATGTTGCTGCTTGCGGGAGCACAATTCAGCGCCCTGCGCTCCAACCGGATGTCCACTAGCCACATATAATCGGGCTCAGGTTCCCAATGACTCAGTTCTGGCGCAATCTAAAGCTGCGTCTTCGCACTACGAGTTACTACCCTCGCAGTGGGCTGGCACGCTTCACGATCTGGGTTGCAGCTCTGTACGTAATCTCCGAACTCCTGGCTCTTGCCATACCCGCGTCCTCAAAATGGGCCGGAATTTTTGCTGGATGGGCCGGCTTCTTCGAATTTGTCCTGATCGTCTGCGCGGTTTTTCTTCTCTTTCGCTGGGTGCGGCGCAAGCTGCTATGGCGACTGCGCAATCGCCTGATCGTGACCTACGTCTTCATCGGTGTGATCCCGGTGGTCCTGATCCTCACGATGTTCGTAATCTCCGGATACTTGTTGGGGAATCAGCTCACGACTTTGCTCGTGCACCGCGATTTGATGGCCGAAGTTCAGAATCTGGATACTCTCACGTCCACTGTCTCGCAGGAAATTGCGGGCCAGCTCGAGAAAAAATCGATCCGCGCCCTCCAGCTCTCGACACTGGCGCCTGGTGGCGCCACTGCGCATTTCCCGCAATGGACCATTGCTGCCTGGCTGAACGGCAAACGACTTGAAATCGTCAACGCAGGTTCGCCGCGCGCGGAGTTGGCGGAGCCGTCGCGCCCATTACGGGGCGTGGTGTCTTACAAGGCCGGATTGCTGATTCGCAGCTTCCAGGAGCACAAATCAGCGGTCGGGACGTTGCAGGTCATAATGGTGGTGCCAATCAGCGAAGCATTGCTTTCCAGGGCTGTTCCCGACTTGGGACAAGTCACTCTATACGCTCTGGAGCCGGTGGAGAGCAAGACGGGAGGCCAGGTTTCGGTTACTTTCAGCGACAAGAACGCGGATGCGAACAAGAACTTCAAACCTGTTCCGGCAGTAAGGGCCGGTTCGGAACCGATTCCTGAGTACAGATTCGATCCACAACTTCACTTTGGCTCGGTTATTCCGGCAAGCGAGTGGGAGACCGGCAGCAGTACTCCGGCGTTGGTCCAGGTAAACACTCGTCCGTCAGTCCTGAATCACCGCGTCTTCACAGATCTCGGCACTGTCGGATCCGCGGTTCTGATCGCGCTCACCGCGGTGGCAGTCGCTTTCGGGATCATCGAGCTGATCGCGCTCGTGATCGGCGTCAGACTCACGAGGACCATTACGGGATCGATCGCGCAACTGTATCGAGCCACACAGTATGTCAATCGAGGTGACCTGACGCACCGCATCAAAGTCGCGTCCAACGATCAACTGGCTTCCCTGGAGACATCGTTTAACTCCATGACCGAATCCCTGGAGCGTCTGCTCCAGGAACAGAAGGAAAAGCAGCGTCTCGAAAACGAATTGGCCATCGGCGCCGAGGTGCAGGCGCAACTCTTTCCCCGCGATCCGAAGACTTTGGATTCGCTGGAACTCCACGGGGTTTGCAAGCCGGCGCGTACGGTGAGCGGCGATTACTACGACTTTGTCTCGCTTGGCGACGAGCGTTTGGGAATCGCCGTGGGCGACATCAGCGGAAAGGGCATTTCTGCGGCGTTGTTAATGGCGACAATTCATTCGGCAGTGCGCGTTTTCGAGCTTGGCGCCGAGCCAGAGCGCGGCCAACTGGTGGCCGCTGGGGCCGCAGCCTTCGCTTCCGCCGCAAACACCCGAGCGCCGCGCTGGTCAGTGGCCGCACAGCAAATGCAATCACCTGCCGATGTTCTGACCTTATTAAACCGCCATCTCTACAACAGCACCACACCGGAGAAGTACGCCACACTTTTCTTAGGAATCTTCGACGGCGCGTCGCGGAAGCTCACCTACTCAAATGGCGGCCACTTGCCTCCATTTGTAATCCACGATTCCGGCGCTTCCAGGAAACTCGAAACCGGTGGACTGGTGGTTGGGCTCTTTCCGGAAATTGTGCTCGAAGAAGAAGAGGTAAAACTCTCAAAGGGCGACATGTTCGTTGCGTTCAGCGACGGCGTAACCGAGCCCGAAAATGATTTTGGAGAATTTGGAGAGGAGCGCCTGCTCGATCTCGTCCGCAGCAATCGTCATCTGCCGCTCGAACGCATTTCGGATCTCGTGATCGCTGCGGTGCAGGACTGGATTGGCGAGAACGAACAGCCCGACGATGTCACGCTGGTGTTGGCGAGAGTCAGATGAAAGGTGTTGCGCCTCCGCAATGCCCGCAATATTTACTCTTCATGACTCTCATCCTGAGCCATCTTCTGGCGAAGGATCTCCCGCGATGATTGAACGATATTTGCTGTGTCGCAGCTCTTACACGAGAGTTCTCATAAGAGAGCCGTGAAAATGTAACAAGATCGACATATTGTCGGGAGATCCTTCGCCAAAAAGTTGGCTCAGGATGACAGTCGTGAGGGATACTTAATCAGGAAGTTAACAGGCTCAAAGCTCAGGAGTTCAGTCAGTACCATCCGCCGTAGCGGATGGGTCAACCCGTTGTAGCCGCCTGCTACTGCAGGCCGAGGAAGCCTTGCGCTGGACAATCAGATCTGCCGATCAAGACCTCACAAAGCAAATCGAGCGC
The DNA here is from genome assembly GCA_003225215.1 of Acidobacteriota bacterium. Taxonomy (GTDB): domain Bacteria; phylum Acidobacteriota; class Terriglobia; order Terriglobales; family Acidobacteriaceae; genus Gp1-AA112. The sequence goes on along the minus strand of QIBC01000131.1, from coordinate 5,242 downwards.
GAAGCCCGACTGTCGCCCTTAGTAGCCTGCCTCCTAGTTTCTCGCGGAGTAACAACAGCCGATGCTGCGGTCCGCTTTTTGGATCCCAAGCTCGACCATCTGCACTCACCTTACTTAATGAAGGGAATGCGCGAAGCCATCTCGCGCATTCAGCAGGCGATTGGCGCTCGCGAGCGCATCCTTATTTATGGAGACTACGACGTTGACGGCACAACCGCGATTGTCATCCTGAAGCGCGCCATCGAGATCCTCGGCGGGACGGCCGGATTCCACGTGCCCCATCGCGTTCGCGATGGCTACGGCATGAAAGATGATGTGATCGAACGCGCAGCGGCCGAAGGCGTGCGCCTTGTAATCAGTGTGGATACCGGTATCCGCGCGTTCGCTGCGGCAGAAGCCGCCCGGCGCGTGGGACTCGATCTGATCGTAACCGATCATCATCTTCCCGAAACTGGACAGCTTCCCCACGCGCTGGCAGTCCTGAATCCCAATCAGCCGGACTGCGATTATCCCTGCAAGTCGCTCTGCGGAGCGGGCATCGCGTTTAAGATCGCGCAAGCGCTGCTTGAAGCGAGAGATGAAGCCGACGCTCGACGGCGACTCCTGCCGTCCTTCGTGAAGATGGCAGCCATTGCGACCATCGCCGATGCCGTGCCTCTAGTGGGCGAAAATCGCGTAATTGCCAAATTGGGACTCGCAGGACTGCGCGATCCTCGCAATCCGGGACTGCGCGCACTCATGACGGTCGCACAACTCGCTGACAAACAACGCCAGCTCTCGGCCTCCGATGTCGCCTTTCGCATCGCTCCGCGCATGAACGCCGCTGGCCGCATGGATGTAGCACAAACCGTCATCGAACTGTTCGAGGCCAAGGAAGAAGAGCAAGCCCGCGATCTGGCGGCACGCCTGAATCAACTAAACTCCGATCGCCAGCAAAGCGAACAACAGATCGTGCAGTCTCTCGAACAGCGCCTGACCGAGCCCCAGTTTGCGGATGCACGTTGCATCGTTCTCGACGGCGAGGGCTGGCACCGCGGAGTAATCGGTATTGCAGCGACACGAGTAGTCGAGCGTACATATCGCCCAGCTCTTGTGATTAGCCGAGAAAATGGCGAAGGCCACGGCTCCGGACGTTCCATTCCTGCATTTCATCTGCTGGCGGCGCTCGAGAGCTGCCACGAACTCTTTACCCGCTTCGGTGGACACTCGCACGCGGTAGGCTTCTCACTCCCCTGCGAGCGCATCGACGATCTCCGCAAGCATCTCGACGACTACGCCCGCGCGCGCCTCACGGCGGAAGATATGATCCCGGTACTCGAAGCCGAATCGGAAATCGAACTAAACGGCATCACTCCCGAGTTGATTCGCACGGTTCAACACATGGAGCCGTTCGGCGTTGGCAACCGTGAACCAATGTTCATCTCACGCAATCTACGCGTACTGCTTCCTCCAAAAGTGTTGAAAGAGAAACACGCAAAGCTGCGATTAGAGCAAACCAACGGCAAAACCATGCGCTTCGACGCCATGGCCTGGCGCATGGCCGAACGAGTCGTATCTGAAGGCATCCTCGCTAACGATTGTGTCGATGTCGCTTTCACGCTGGACGAAAACACGCATCCGGAGTTCGGGGGGATCGAGTTGCGAATTTGCGATTTTCGTCGCGGCGAAGGTCACATGAAAATTGCACAGCAAGCGGCAGCCCATTGAGGGGATTGTGGCTGGTCGTTGCGCAGCGGATGCCCCTGGCTGTACCCTCCGCCTAGTAACCTGTAACCTGATCTTGTGGCCTCGGTTTTCTCCCGTCTACGATTTTGGGCAGGATTCTCGGCCCTGCTCATGGTGGCAGTCGTGGCTGGGTTCTACATCTACGCGCGCTATCGGGTGCAGCGAGCAATCCATCAGCTTCCTACGAAACTAGGCGCGGATATTCAGCAGAACACCGAAGGGTTTACCTACTCACAGGCGGCTGGTGGCCACACGATTTTTTCCATCAGCGCTGCAAACGCCATCCGTTACAAACAGGGCGGCAAGGCCGAGCTGCACAGGGTCAAAATCGTCTCTTACGGTCGCCAATCGGATCGGATGGATGAGATTTCGGGCGACGACTTTGAGTATGACGCGCAGAGCGGAGACATCACGGCAAAGGGAAAAGTTGCGATCGTACTCCAGGCCGTACAGCCGGCGACCGCCGCTCCGGGTTCAAATCCCAAAAAGGTTGGGAGCCCGCTGCACCTCGAAACCAGCGGCCTCAGATTCAACAAGAACACAGGCATCGCGAACACGGTGGAGAAAATCACTTTTGCGTTGCCACAAGGGACGGGCGCAGCGATTGGCGCCACGTACGACTCGAAGAAAAATATCTTTCAGCTTCACTCCGACATTCAACTGCTGACGAACGGGCCAAAGCCAACGAACCTGCAAGCTGGCAGCGCTCTCTTTGAGCAGGAATCTCAGCAGCTAACACTTACAGACTTGCGGGCGGAGTCAGGGATGCGCAGGTTGCAGGCCCAGCGGGTGGTGTTGCATCTGCGCGACGACAACACGGTAGAACGCGCGGAGGCCAGCGATGGAGTGAATGCGCTTCTGCAGGGTGTAAAACGAGCTCAGCTTCATGCCGCTGAGGCGAGTTTCACGTTCGGACCGCAGAATCAGGCAACCAGCGGACGGCTCGGCGGTGGCGTCACATGGGAGACCAGTGGCTCGACAGCTTCGCGAGGGAGCGCGGCCCGCATAATTCTCGGCTTCGGAGCTGACAATCAAATCAAATCGGCCCAGCTCAGGGAGAATGTTACTCTCCTTCAGCTTCCTGCTATCCAAAACGGGAAACAATCACCTCAGGCAAAGACTAATCTCGCATGGACAGGAGAGACATCACAGCCGAGAGCGGTTGTTCCACAACCGGCTGCGCCAAATCGACCAGCCGTGCAACAAGCCCAGGGAACCGAGTTCCGTGGCGACGGACTCGATTTGGTCGTCGTTAACGGTAGCCGGCTCCAGACAGCGACCAGCGTAGGAGCCGCCCAGATCGCGCTCGCCACACCGCAGAAACCTGGGCAAACCGGCTCTCAGGCCCAGGATGGGAAGACGGTGATAACAGCCAGTCGATTCGAAGCAAAGTTTTCCGAGGACAATCGAATTTCCACCCTGGCTGGAAGTTCTCCCGTGAAGATAGTGTCTGCCACGCCTGGGCAGCCCGATCGCGTCAGCCAGAGCCAGGATCTCTTAGCAACGTTCACGAAAGGCAAGACCCAGGCTCTTGAAGAGGTGGTGCAAAGCGGGAATGTGCAGATTCAGGAAGCGAAGCGATCCGCAACAGCCGACAGAGCTGCGTTTGATCAGCCGAGCGACTCCATGGCCCTGAACGGAAATGTCCGCTACAAGGACGACGCGACCGGCTCCGCACTTACCAGCAGCAGCCTGATACTAAATCGAGCGACCGGAGAAACATCCGCCAGTGGAGGCGTAAAAACGACATACGCCGAGCAAAAAGCACAAGCTTCCGGCGGAGTGCTTTCGGCCGCACAGGCCGTCCACGTAACAGCCGAGCAAATGGTGGCGAAGAACTCTACCGGCGCGGCTCGCTACTCAGGACACTCACGCCTGTGGCAGGGCGGCAATATCGTTCAAGCTCCGGTTATCGAGTTCAACCGAAATGGGCGCACCCTGGACGCCAGGGCGGAGGGTAGCCGCCGGGTTTCCACAGTTTTTGTACAGCCGGACAAGAATGGAAAAGACGCGCCGGTTGAGGTCACGGCCGATCACCTGCATTACGAAGACGCCCAACGAAGGGCAGTCTTCGAAGGTTCTATTCTCGTCCGCAGTGCCGATTCGACGCTGCACGCAAATAGAGCGGTGATTGCATTAAAGCCTCAGACTGCCGGTCAACAGGCTAAGACCCAAGCACCTCAACCACCAGAGCAAGGTGCTCCAAGCGAAGTGCAAACAATTGATGCCACGGGCGATATCCAACTCGAGCAACCCGGTCGAAAGGCCTTGGGTGCTCATCTTCTATATGTCGCCGATGACGGAAAATTCGTTCTGACCGGATTGCCTGGCATCCCGCCTAGCATTTTTGATGCCGAACACGGTCAAGTTACGGGAGTTTCGTTGACCTTCTTTAACCGCGATGGTAGAGTTCTCGTGGATAGTAGCAATTCAACGTCCATAACACAGACCCGGTTCAAAAAATGATGCAACAGACGCTTTCGACCGACCAGATAGGCAAAGCCTATAGGGGTCGAAGGGTAGTGAACGGGGTCACTCTCCACATCAATCAGGGCGAAGTAGTGGGTTTGCTGGGCCCCAATGGGGCAGGCAAAACCACGAGTTTTTACATGATCGTTGGTCTGATAGCGCCAGATACAGGGCGCATTGCGATCGACGGCGCGGACATAAGCGACGTCCCGATGTACCTGCGGGCACGGAACTATGGCATCAGCTACCTTCCGCAGGAGCCATCAGTTTTTCGCAAGCTGACGGTCGAGGAAAACATTATGGCCATCCTTGAGGCCCAGCCGCTCTCCTGGGAGAACCGGCGCAGCCGCATGGAGACCCTGATCGAACAGCTCGGACTTGGGCATATCCGAAAAACTCGTGGATATGCGCTATCAGGCGGCGAAAGACGCCGTGTGGAGATCGCCCGCTGTTTGTGCATTCGTCCAACGTTCATTTTGCTGGACGAGCCGTTTTCGGGAATTGATCCGATCGCCGTGCTGGATTTGCAGAAGATCATTTTTGATCTGAAAGCGAGCGGAATCGGAGTGCTGATCACGGATCACAACGTGCGAGAGACACTGTCGGTAACCGATCGCGCTTACATCATTAATCAAGGAAAGATCTTCCGGTCTGGGACGCCAGAGCAGTTGGGTAACGATCCTGAGGTGAAAAGAATCTATCTGGGAGAGAGCTTCTCTCTGGTCTGAGGTGTATCGACTTTGTTGCAAGTCCCAAAAGACTGTCATCCTGAGCCCCTCGACTCAGGACAACAGTAGAGCGAATGGGCAGAGCACGTAGATTCAGATCGGGAGCAGTCGTTCAAGGCTAATGGTCCTACTTCAGAACAAACTTAATCTCAAGGTCTCGCAGAAGCAGATTCTCACACCGGGGCTCGTGCAGATGGTCAGCGTCCTTGCGCTGAACAAGCTCGAGCTCAAGGAGATGATCAATGCAGAGATCGTCGAGAATCCTGTTCTGGAGGAACTCGAATCCAATATTCCGCTAATCGATCAAGTTGCAGGCCGCG
>QIBC01000130.1 GCA_003225215.1 Acidobacteriota bacterium | reverse complement strand
GGATCGTCCGAGGCTTCTTCATATTTGTTGAAGTTACCCATCAAGGCATCCGCGAGGGCATTCCCGGATGAATTGGAGCCAGTGCCGGTAAAGGTGATCGCTCCTGCGTAGAGCGAACGCGCGTTCTGGTCTTTACGGTTCCGAATAATAAGGACGCCCGTCTTGAGCGTGTGCGCGCCATGGCTCCAAGTGAGGTTGTCGCCTGGCGCTATGTCGGTTGTCGGAGAGAGCAACGCGTGTGACTGGCCTTTGAGAGTCTGAAAGGTGGACATCATGATGTCGGGAATGCTGTTGCGAAAGCGTCCGCCGCCATTGGGAAACAACTGTGGGAAGACAAAGCCGTAGGTGCTGCGCTTCCACGAATCACCCACCGGATTCAGGCGCTGCCCATTCCAGGAAGCATTAACCTTCGCTTCGTTCACCAGTGTCGGGGTAATCGTCCACGTATGCGCCACCTGATAACTGGTACCCGGACGCCTGCGGTCTTCAGGACAGCTCGGCACATCGGTAGCGCAGGAAAACCCGCTGGGCAGCAGAATGCTGAACTCGTCATGAATGTATCGCAAGTAAATGTTCTGCTTCTGCGTCAGCGAGAGATCGACGCGCGCGAAGTCCTCGCGTGAGTCGAATGGCTGAGCATTCTGATAAATGGTGTTGCTCCCGGTGCCGGTGTTTGTGAACGAGGCCGCCTGTTGCTCCATCGCGCCATAAAGCTTCGCGATCGCAGCCCCATCTGCGGTGATGCACTGCGGGCTCAATACGTTGTTGGTGATCGTGCAGCCCGCGGGCGCGCTTGTCGGCTTGGTTAATTTTAGAGTGTTGTATTTCCAGTCTCGGAAATCTCCGGAGAGCTCGGCCGTAGTAGGCATTGTGACCTTCACTGGAAGGGTCGACGAGCGCAGGTACTTCCATTGCTCACCGACATAGAAGAAGAGTTTGTCGCGCTTAATTGGACCGCCAAGCTGCCAGGCAGGATTGTTGAAGCGTAATGGCGGTTTGATGGCGGCTCCGGTGACTTGATCGCGGGAGAAATAATTGACCGCGTCCAAATAATCGTTTCGAAAGTATTCGGAAATCCCGCCGTGAAAACGGTTGCTTCCGCTCTTAGTGACTACGTTCACTGCAGCGCCGGCTGCGCGTCCGTATTCGGCGGAGAAGTTTGAAGTCTTTACGCTGACCTCCTGGACGAAATCCAGACCAATGTTATTGATCAGGCTGCCATTTGAACCGGAATCCAAATTGAAACCACCGTCGACCGTGTGAAGGTTCTGATCGCTGCGGATGCCATTCACAGAAAATGGGCTCGCACTCAAGCCGGTGGTGACCGCCATCTCATCCTCGTCGGTCACAGCCACACCCGGCATCAGCGTAACCAGCTGCCCGTAGTTGCGGCCATTCAGCGGCAGAGTTTCCACTTGTTTTGCGTCCACAACTCGGGAGATTTCACCGGAAGTTGTGTTCACCGTCTCGCCGGTTCCTGTTACTTCGACGGTCTCGGTCACCGCCCCAGGCCTCAGCGTAAAATCCACCGTCACCCGTGCATCCGGATCGATGTGGTACCCAGTCCGTATTTCTCTGCCGAAGCTCTTTTGCTCGGCTGTGAGACTGTAGTTACCAACGGGAAGGTCGGTCACTACATAAAAACCTCTGGCATCGGTCGTGACAGTCCGCGTAAGCCCCGTTCCCAGGTTCACGACCGCCACGGTGACTCCAGGAATTGCGGCTCCGGAAGTGTCTAGCACTGTTCCGGAAAAACGGCCGGTAATGGTCATTTGTGCGAGTGCGGATGACAGAAATACCGTCCACATGACAGCCACGAACACGCACGCGAGAACGCCACGAGGCGTTCTGATGTTCAAATCGATTGCTGACATTTCGCCCTCTCTCTCTTGGCTCGTGATAGCAGAAGACGCAAACCCGCCGAATATGGCGGTGCCCTCACGCTAGTTTGGGATCAGATTTTCAAGTGCGTGAGAGAGGGGTGACCACGCTTTGCGTTCCTGCTGTACCACATTGCGGGATAACGTATCGTATTCCGCAAATCGGCGGCGAGCATACTGTTCGAAGTCAGTATTCTTTGTCAAGACCTAAGTGTGGATTCGCTTCGGCTCAACAATTCTCAAAATCGAGATGGTTCCGGTCCACGCTCATTGATCGCGGTGTACCGTTTCGGGAGAGAATGCGGGCAGGCAAACAGCGATGTATTCGGCGCCATCGGGGGTCGAGTACTGAATCCATTCTCCCTTGTGAGCAATGACGGCTTGTCCAACTCGAATGTCGAGCGATCCCTTCTCGTGCTTCACCCGCAGTGTGCCCTTAAGCACGAGGGTAAATTCGTCGAATTCCGGACGCTGGCCCGGCTCTTCCCACCCGGCAGGACTGCGCATGTGGGCGACGCTCGCGGCTTGCGTTCTGCTGTTCACGCGACCGATGTACTCGTCGATTAGCTTGGGTTTGCTTCCTGCCGCCTGGATCCGCGTTGGTTGAGGGATAAGAATCGGCAATTTCATTTTCCTCCGATCGAAGCATTCTCTTAGAACGACGGATAGAAATAATAGTCCCGCCGCTTGTAACCTGATGATCTGCCTGACTCAAGAGAATCTTAGGGGTCCCTTTGAAAGCGCACCATAGTGCATCGCTGTTCTACATTTACCTAACTTGACATGCTATATATTGCATCTTTACTTTAAGAGCAGGAGTTTCTCAAATGGACGCTGCGCTCGTAATCGATCAGGAGAAGCAGGCCCAGTTCGTTGATTTTCAGACTCATCCTTCGCGCTACCAACACTGGCAGCTCAGGTTCGATGGAGCGGTCGCCACCTTGATTATGGATACAAAAGAGGATGGGGGTATCCGGCCCGGGTACAAGTTGAAGCTGAACTCCTACGATCTGGGCGTCGATATCGAATTGCACGACGCCCTGCAGCGCATCCGCTTCGAACATCCGGAAGTTCGCTCCATGGTCCTTGCCAGCGCGAAACAACGCGTTTTTTGCTCCGGCGCGAACATTTATATGCTCGGCAGCTCGTCGCACGCCTGGAAGGTGAACTTTTGCAAGTTCACCAACGAGACCCGAAATGGCATGGAAGATGCCAGCCGCAACTCCGGCATCAAGTTCCTGGCTGCATGCAACGGCACCACGGCAGGTGGAGGATATGAACTCGCTCTCGCCTGCGACGAAATCATGCTGATCGATGACCGCTCCTCGGCCGTGAGCCTGCCTGAGGTTCCGCTGCTTGGCGTGCTTCCCGGAACCGGAGGGCTGACTCGCGTTACCGACAAGCGGAAAGTCCGACGCGATTTGGCCGACATTTTCTGCACGGTTCCGGAAGGCATTCAAGGGCAGCGGGCAAAGGATTGGCAGTTGGTAGATGAGGTTGTGAAGCCGACGCAGTGGAATGAGTACATCCAGAAGCGCGCTCAGGAGCTGGCGAAGCAAAGCGATCGCCCTCAAGATGAAGCTGGAGTGGAACTAACGCCGCTCAAGCGCAGCGTCGACAAGCACGGCTATCACTACGAGTACGTGGATGTAAGCTTCGACCGCGAGGGACGCACCGCGACTATGAGCGTGCGGGCTCCGCAATCGGTCACTGCGAAATCCCTTTCTGAAATTAGAGCGGCGGGAATGACCTGGTGGCCGCTGCAAATGGCACGCGAGCTCGACGACGCCGTTCTCAGCCTGCGCACAAACGAGCTTGAGCTTGGCTTGTGGATCTTGAAAACCAGCGGCAACGCCGACGCGGTTCTCGAGATCGATCGTCAACTTGTCGAACACCGCGCGAACTGGTTCGTTCGCGAAGTGATCAATATGCTGCGTCGCACCTTCGCACGGCTCGACGTTGCTTCGCGTTCGATGTATGCCGTCGTTGAGGAGAGTTCGTGTTTTGCCGGAACGCTGTTCGAGTTGGCATTGGCCGCCGATCGCAGCTACATGCTGAACAACCCTGATAATCCCAAAGCAACGTTCGTCGCTCTCTCGGAGATCAATTTCGACTTACACCCTGACCTAGAGACGCAGCACGCTACGTCTCTACCATCGTGCCTGCTGGAATCAGTCAGCGGAGTGCCGCGACTCGTTTCGCGATTCTACGGCGACGACAAGAAAATTCGGTCCATGCGTACTTTGATCGGCAAGAAACTCTCCGCCGAAGATGCGGCCGAGGCTGGTTTGGTGACCGCCGCTCCCGACGAGCTGGACTGGGCTGACGAGCTTCGTCTCGCCATCGAATCGCGGGTGGCGCTCTCCCCCGACGCACTCACCGGCCTTGAGGCCAACCTTCGCTTTGCTCAGCCGGAATCGATGCTGACGCGCATCTTCGGTCGTCTCTCGGCATGGCAAAACTGGATCTTTATCCGGCCGAACGCGGTCGGGCAGACTGGAGCGCTGAAGGTGTATGGCAGTGGAAACAAGGCGAAGTTTAATTGGGAGCGCGTGTAAAACGTGAACCCGGGCGCCCTCGCCCGGGTGTTCAGGATGCATGCAACTTGCGGATCTAGTAATGGAACAAAAACCCGGCCGAGGGCGGCCGCATCCACGCCGGAGATGTCAAGATGAACATCGATTACTCGCAACTCATTCCCAACAACGTTGACCTGTCCAGTGATCGCACCCTACAACGGGCGCTGGAGCGCTGGCAGCCTGCGTTCCTTGGCTGGTGGAACGACACTGGACCAGCCAGCACCTCGGACCTTCAGGTCTATCTGCGCACCGCAATCAGCGTGGAAAAGGACGGCTGGGCCAACTTCGGCTACGTGCGCATGCCGGAGTATCGCTGGGGTATTTTCCTTGTACCCGGAGACGAGAATCGCAAGATTCATTTTGGCGACCATCAAGGCGAAGCAGCATGGCAAGACGTTCCCGGCGAATATCGTTCGACGTTGCGCCGCATTATTGTCACGCAAGGTGACACGGAACCTGCGTCGGTCGAGCAACAGCGCCTCTTAGGAAAGACCGCTCCATCGCTTTATGACATGCGCAATCTCTTCCAGGTGAACGTTGAGGAAGGACGTCACTTATGGGCGATGGTCTACCTCCTCCATCGCTACTTCGGGAAAGACGGGCGCGAAGAGGCCGAATATTTGCTTGAGCGACGTTCTGGCGACACCAACAATCCGCGCATCCTGACTGCCTTTAATGAGCAGACGCGGCACTGGCTCGCGTTCTTCATGTTCGCCTTCTTTACCGATCGCGACGGCAAGTTCCAGCTCTCGTCACTGGCGGAATCGGCCTTTGATCCGCTCTCGCGTACCTGCCGCTTCATGCTCACCGAAGAAGCGCACCATATGTTCGTCGGAGAGTCTGGAGTGGCGCGCACCGTGCAGCGCACCTGTGAAGTAATGAAGGAACACGGGTTAACCGATCCCAAAGAGGGACGCCAGTTCGGCGTGATCGATCTGCACACGCTGCAAAAGTTTGTGAATTTCCACTACAGCGTAACCCTCGACCTGTTCGGTTCCGACATTTCCTCGAATGCGGCGACCTACTACACGACGGGCCTGAAGGGCCGGTACGAGGAAGCAAAGCGCGGCGACGACCACAGGCTCTCTTCCGACGAATACAAGATGCTCGACGTGGAGAACGGACGGATCGTCGAGAGGAGCGTCCCCGCGCTTACCGCGCTGAATGCGCGGCTGCGCGACGACTACATAGAAGAGATTCAGGGCGGGCTCAATCGCTGGAACCGTATTCCTGAACAGCTTGGAATTCCATTTCGGTTCAAGCTGCCGCACCTGGGCTTCCATCGTAAGATCGGAAATTTCGCCGGTCAATTTATAAGTCCAGATGGCCAGATCATGACCGAAGCGGAGTGGAACCGCCAGCGCGACAACTGGATGCCTTCCGAGAGCGACCATCAGTACATCGAGTCGCTCATGGGCCAGGTGATTGAGCCGGGCACATTCGCCAATTGGATCGCCCCGCCGGCTCGCGGGATCAATGGCAAGCCGATGGATTTCGAGTATGTGAGGTTTAACTAGCGAGTCGCCGCTGGCTACTGGCTGCTCCCTGCTAGCAGAGGAACGGAGCGCCGTGGCGCCCTCGCCCGGCAAACTAGCAACTACGCGATGATGAAGTGTACTAAAAGTAATATTGCAGGCACCGCGCTATCGGAAGAGGCTCATGCCAACGATCTACGCGACTTCGATGTTCGTCTTCGTTCCGTTTCAGAACGGGCTCGCAAGCTTCTCGTGCACATCGCAGAGATGGCATATCACGGGCGCGGTCAGGACCGCGCGGCCGACGTCGCGTATTTGCCCGAGCTGTACGAATCCACAGGGCTGGATGTGGAATCCATGTACGCGCTGTTAAAGGAGCTGCAGGCTGCGCGATTCATAGCTGTCCAGGATCCGTATCCATTTGAAGACGTGAAGATTCTGCCTTGCGCCTCGGGTTGGAACGCCCTCGCTGCAATCTCAAGTCTTTGCGAGGCAAAAAGCATTTCTATGCGCGACATCATCGTCAACTTTCGGTTTGAGCTGCTGCAATGAGTAAGGTGTCCCACAACGGAACGGAGCCAAACCTTAAGCAACAAACTGCTCCGGCTGACCGGACTGGACAGGGCGACGCTGAATATCTGCGCCTGCTAGGCGAGAATGTTCGCGCGGTGCGTGCGCGGCGTGGCATGACTCGAAAGATGCTCGCGCACCATTCTGGAGTGTCAGAACGATTCCTTGCGCAGCTCGAGAGCGGCACGGGAAATGCGTCTGTGCTGATCCTGCGGCAGATTTCACAAGCTCTTAATCTTCCACTTGAGGCTCTGCTGCGCCCCATCCATGAGCGATCGAGCCCGCTAGAACACGCTGTGGAACTTCTACAGCGGCTCGAACCGGTTGAATTGGCTCAGGCTCGGGAACTCTTGTTCCAGCAGTTCGGCGTGAAGAACAAGGAGAACGATCGACGTCAGCGCATTGCGCTTATCGGCCTTCGCGGGGCTGGGAAGTCTACGATCGGCAAACTCCTGGCCAGGAAATTGGATCTTCCCTTTGTGGAACTCGATGGTCTCATCGAACAAACCAGCGGCGTCTCCCTGGGCATGATCTTCGATCTTTACGGCCAAAGCGGATTTCGACGATTTGAGCGTCGTTGTCTGGACGATCTGCTCAGCACACAAAAGAGGTTTGTGGTGGCAACCGGCGGAAGTCTCGTTTCTGAACCTTCTACTTATGAGCGGCTACTAGCGAGCTGCTGCACGATCTGGCTGCGAGCTATTCCCGAAGAACACATGACTCGCGTGATCGCGCAGGGAGACATGCGGCCGATGGCGCACAATCCCGAAGCAATGGCAGATCTCGAGCGCATTCTGAAAGAGCGTGAGGAGCTGTACGGAAGAGCTGATATTGCCGTGGATACTAGTGGAAAATCGGTTGAGGAAGTGCTTCAGGAATGCTTACTTAGCTTTGAAGGGGCAGTTGAAGTGCCAGCCCAAGGGTTGCGCGTGCGTTAACAGTCCCGAGATACCAAGTAATCCAATCTTCATCCCATCTTCAAGAAGCGGCAAAGAAAATGGTGCAGGACGTAGTGGCGCAGCAAATCGCCGCAGCCAACAAAATGACGAAAAATGCCGGCAGTCCCGACAGTAATCCCTACAGCAGCTTTGGCAGGTTATATTGATGCCTTGCAAGTGATTGAAATGATGGAGGCGCGGGTCGGAATCGAACCGACACATAAAGGTTTTGCAGACCTTGAATGTGTGGGCGGATCTTCTTTAATTTCAGCAACTCTAATCGCCACGCGCTCGTTTTGTCCGCTTTTTGTCCACCTTGCTGTCCTGCGCCGCTCGGCTTCGAAGCGACCAGCGAACGGCGAAGCGTAGAATCAGCCCTGACTCTCGACAGCCAAATGGCAAACGTTATCCATGTCGGTATCAACGAAGCCGTCCTCGCGACAAGAAAAACCATTCTCAAAAAAGCAGGCCACAACGTGATTCTTGCCCGCGACCTACGCGAGGTCATCTCGGCCTGCAAAGCGGGTAGCTTTGATGTTGGCATCATCGGCCAAGCTCTGCCACAAATGGAAAAGCTGCGGGTCAGCGACACGTTGCGGAAGCACTGCACAGGCATAAGGATTCTGGAATTTCACGACGCAATTAAACCCGATCTCGACACGGCTGATGTTCACCTCAGGGTGGCGGAGACTACGCCAGCGAGTTTCTTAGATACTGTCACGCAACTCGCCAGCATCCGTTGCAAAAAGGGAAAAGCGTCTCAGTAGTGAAAGCCACGGGGCAACCTGAGCGGTTTTGTTTTGGTTCAGAGCCATCCCTATCAACGCAAAGCCACCTGCGTTCCGTTAACACCGGTTCCCGATAATCCACGCAAAAATAAACCCTCTGACGTAGAGGGGTTTCATTTGTTAACTTGAATGTCCTGTACTAGGCGACATCTTCGCGTTTTTTGGGGCTTCTTCTCTTCGCCCGTTGCCCCGGCTGCCGCCATGTCGGGGCGTCACTCTGGATCGGGAATGCTGTGCTGGAAAATCGCCTGCCAATGTCCCTGCCGATTGACGTAATACCTCGTATAGCGTGAGCGCCCGCTGAGGTCACGACCAGCAAAGGTTCCCGTTCTGGTCAAGCGTCCTGTAACTACAGCAGTATTTCCGTAGACTTTGACTTTCAACTCGTTGAGGTCAAATGCCTGCCAATGTGTCTGTCCGTTTCTGTGTCCCTCAATGTTCTCTGCCTTGGTCCTGATTTGGCCAGCGGCATTAACCTCCACGAACTCGGGCGCGAGCAGTTGGTTCAGCTTGCTTACGTCGCTTTGCACTTGAGCTTTGCTGCGTTCTTGTTCGAGTTGCGTGATCTTCTCTACGATGTTCGTAGCGTCGGAGGAGCGCGTACTCTCTGAGTCAAGCTGCCCGTGCACACCAGGAGGCTGCATGCATACTGCGCAAATCAGAATCATGACATCGGCTCGCAACTTGGACATATGTCCTCCATCCTTCGGGGCCATTATTGGATGATTCGCGCTTGGCTAAGCAAAATAAACCCCTCCGAAGTAGAGGGGTCCTATTCAACAGCTCTTGAATGTTCTGTACTCTGTACTAGGCTACATCTTCGCGTTTTTCGGGCTTCCGATGATGTCGCGCCAATAACGACACATACCCGTCATGATTCATGACCGCAACCCTTGAGCAACCAAGTGCCCTCTTGGCTGTAGCCCCGTGCCGCGTGACTCTTCCTTTTGTCCGGACAGGAAGAGGGAGAGACGAGCCGCCGCCGGGGTTTAATTGTGTGGTTAAAGGTTCGTGTTCAGCCGGAAGATCACTGAATCGTTATGTTCTTTTTCGGGAAGAGCTGCGACAAGTCCCAGTCCACATAGGCCGCATCGGTATTCGGCTTCAACCGCATCACCGTTCCCGCAGCTGCTTTTCAATCAGCTCCCCACTTTCGATCTCAGCGGCAATGACGATTGCATCAACACGATGCTGCTCACAAAGAAAAAGCACTTGGCTGACATCGAGCGCTTCCCAAACCTGAATGTCCAAAAAGTTCGAGTCTCATCCGCGAGCTTCGAAGGCGAGATTACACTCAGAAGGATAATTGCAGCCACAATTGCATTCTGCCGAGTGGTTGCGCCGGAAACAAGTAATTAACTGCACGCGGGCAAGAAGGAGTTATTCGGGCTCTTCTCGCCAGTCTGCGGGAGGTAAAGAAATACCCCAGATATTTTTCGGCTGATCGAGGCCGATCCCGAATTCCAGTGGGCGCTCGCGACTGGCAAATACTACCCGTGCCCCTGAGGACTTACCTGTCAGCTGTACATATACCGTGATTCGGGCTCCGAGTTCCAGCTGGCTAGATGTTTTCACCAAAGCTCCATGGAGGTTGACGACGATAGTTTCCCCCTCGCACGATGATCCCGTGGCCTCCACGTCAATCCGAACCCGAATCGGTACGCGGGTACTGCGGCGAAGGTCTTTGTGCTGCTCAGGGTTTGCAATTGTCATAGCTCTGCTTCGATGTACAGAGCGCATGTCGCGCGGCGAAGCCAATGTTGACGCGGTCGATGAAGTTAATCACAAACAGAATAAAAACGAAGGAATGATCCGCGTCCATACTTTGTGTGTCGCTCTACTCTCAAACTCTAATGGAGCCAGCGCCGGCGTAGCTGCCATGCCCCCTCCTGTTCATGTGTTTGAACGCGTTTCGGAGCGGTATTTATTCGTGCGGGGAAATCTGCGCCGACACCACCGTCCAGACAGGATTTCAGAGGGATCAATCGTGAGCCAGAAGGTCCATGTTCGCCACCACACAGTGGAGCGCATTCTATCGCAAGAAGCTTCCTTGTTCGGGCTCTTCTTTTTGCTCCGCACGGTGGAGCTAAAGCCGGGGCGTATACTCCGTCGCACAAATCCTTGACCTTAAGAATTGGAAGGAGCACATCGTGAAAGTCGGAGCACGCAATCGCACCGTTGGCAAAGTGACGAACATTTCGAAGGGCAGCGTTATGTGCCTCGTGAAAGTCGAAGTGCCGAAGCCCTCTCAAATGGCTTCAGTGATGACGCTGGAGTCTCTCGAAGAACTTGGTCTCAAGAAAGGAGACGAGGTTGAAGTTGTGGTCAAAGCGGTCAACGTACTCCTGATCCGTCACTAAAATCTTTAGCTCCTCGCTCCTTACGCAGTGTAGCGAGCACCCAGTCTCCTCAAGGTCTTCAACATTAAAGAATCAAAGTATCTGTCTTCGGCGCTCCACCTTGATGAGCCGGGGAATCATGCTCGCTCTACTTCGAGCGTGGCGAGTCGCCAGCGGACGAGCCGCCAATAAAAACAAATCGCTGGAAAAAGAAATTAATCACTATGTCTAAAGTTCCGAAGTTCCGGGATCT
>QIBC01000306.1 GCA_003225215.1 Acidobacteriota bacterium | reverse complement strand
TGGGACTCTGAATGCGGTACACAGCTCATTTTCCGAGTCGCCGAACTTGTCTCTGCGCATTCGCGCCATTTTGTTTTCAATTCCAACCTAGGAAGTGAGTTATGCGACGTTTTATCTTGGCCACGGTGATTGTGCTCTTTGTTGCGATGGCGGCAGATTCACAGACTTTTCGTGGGGCAATTAACGGCACCGTCACTGACCCGAGCGGAGCCGTAGTCCCGAGAGCCCAGGTGAAGGCAACGGAGGTTGCAACTGGCGTGGAACACAGCACGGTGACGACGGCTGAGGGTCAGTTTGCCTTCCAGGATATTCCGCTCGGCTTCTACAAGGTGAGCGTTATCGCTCCAGGTTTCGCCGGACGCACTATAGATAAAGTGGAGGTAACCGCTGGCAATATCTACACGTTGTCAATCAAGCTTGCCCTGGGACAGGAAACGCAAATTGTCGAGGTTTCCGCTGCGGCGCTCGCTCTTGACACAACGACCCCGACGCAAAACATGACGATCTCCTCCGATGTCGTACAGGATACTCCGCTGAACGGACGGGACTTCACGCAGTTGATTGCGGTAGCTCCAGGCTATGGGGGCTACGCTGTGGGCGGCTTTGGTTCGCTTAACGGGACTCGTCCTAACCAGATGAACTGGCAGATAGATGGTGTCGACAACAATGATTTCTGGCACAACATTCCTGCCGTCAACCAGGGTGGTGTCTCTGGCATCGCTGGCGTCGTCCTTCCTATCGATTCGATCGACGAATTTTCGTCACAAACGCAATCGGGCGCTGAAGCCGGACGCAATGCAGGGGGGACGGTTAACCTCGTTCTCAAATCGGGAACAAACAGCCTGCATGGCTCGGCTTACTATTACAACAGAAATGAGTTCTACGGAGCTCATTCGCCATTCTTTATTCCCACGACGAGCAATCCTCGAGCTCCGAAGCTTCGCAACCAGAACTACGGGCTTTCGGTCGGTGGGCCAGTCATCAAGAACAAGACATTTTTCTTTGTAGCCTATGAGAAGCAGCAGTACATCATTGGGCTCTCAGGTTTGGCTACCGAACCTTCGGATGCCTATGTGAATAATGCCCTGGCTGTTCTGAAGAAATACAATGTGACGGCCAGTCCGCTCTCCACAAAGCTGATTGGTCCAGGTGGCTTCTGGCCCCGGGATCTGATCGGCGGCTTGCCGGCGACGCCTAATAACTTTTTCAGCCCGATTGCTTCCACTGGTTACAGCTATAACGGGGTGATAAAGCTGGACCATAACTTTAACGAGAAGCACCGCCTCTCTGCCCGTTGGTTCGGCGGACAGGGCAGCCAGACCGCACCGCTCGGCAGTAGTACAGCTTTGGGAACGGCGAGCTCAAACCTGAAAGATTACTTCGAAGTCGCTCCGATCCATGTCCACAACTATTCGCTAGTGCTGAATTCAGTCTTGACCTCGCATCTCACCAATCAGGTGCTCTTTGGGGTTAACTACTTCAACCAGCTCTTCCACGACTTCAACAACAGCTTCAATACGAAGGCCCTTGGCCTGTTCCTAAGTCCTGACGCAACCGATCACGGGCAACCCATTCTGGGAGCTCCGAACGTTGTCATCTCTGGATTTGAGCAGATCGGGCTTACTCCTCCGGAAGGCCGTAGCGATCAGACGGGACACTTAACGGACATTGTTTCCTATGTCGCTGGCCGGCACCAATTCCGATTCGGGGGAGAAGTCCGTCAGGCGCACGTGAATGAGTTCTATCATCGTCGTGGGACAGGACAATTTAAGTTCGATGGAACTCAGGGGCCATGGAGTGCAGACGCGGCGTTTGATTCCACGACCAAGGCATTGGCCGACTTTATGGCCGGCAATGTAGTGAAGTCGACCATAGCGGTGGGTAATCCGGAGCGATTTGTTGTTGTAAATGCCTTTAACTTCTTCGTGCAGGATGCCTGGCAGCTCACCCCCAATCTGAACGTGAATCTGGGTCTCCGATACGAATACTTCGGTCCGTTGCACAGCGACAGAAAGGATCTCGCCGTATTCGTTCCGGGGAAAGGGTTACTCATCCAGGGAGCTGGGATCGATTCCATTTTTCCGCCGAGCCACAACGACTTTGCGCCGAGGCTGGGCTTTGCGTATCAGCCCACGGGTACGAGCGACTTCGTCGTGCGTGGGGGAGTTGGCATCTTCTTCGATCAGATCAACATGAATCCATTCCTGGATTTCCGTCCACCGATCACTGCCGCGCAGGGTTTGCAAGGAAATCCTATCGGACCGTCCGCTGTTTCGACGTACGCCAGAAATGCCTACAACTGGGATGCTGCGTTGGCCGGTGGAGCCTCCATCTTTCCCGGAGTAAAGGTGTGTGGCGATCCTTTGTGCACGAACGCTCCAGGACAGAATGTCTTTTCGGTAAACCAGAACTTCCGTGTGCCCCACTTCGCTAATTACAATCTGCAACTCGAGAAAGGACTTGGCCAGACAGCAGTTGTGCAGGTTGGGTATGTTGGCAGTCAGGCACGAAAGCTGAATATTGTCTCCAACATCAACCAATACAATGCGTTCCCGAATTTCGGCTCCATTATTCAGCTCAACAGCGTCGGCACATCCAACTATAATGCACTTCAGACCACAGTCAGACTTCGCAACTTTCATGGCCTAAGCTCTCAAGCGAGCTACACCTGGTCACACGCACTCGACGAGATCAGCGAATATCGCGCAACGATTGCGGATGATTTGCGCAGTATCAAAGTCGATTACGGCAACGGTGATTTTGATACGCGGCATCTTTTTTCGTTGAACTTCGACTATCAGATTCCTGGCTCTTCACATGGCCCAAGGATTCTGACGCACGGCTGGGAGGTGAGCAGCTTGACCAACTTCCACACTGGGCAGCCCTTCGACCAAACATTGCCGCTCGGAGATTCCTCATCCCCGTTTGATGCGACTACGCAGTTCTATTACCTGCTGAAGGATCCATTTGCTGGACTTGATCACAAGTTCTCGGCGGCAAACGGAGGAACTGTGTGGATTAATCCCGCGGCGTTCTGTGTTCGTAGCGCTACGAATTCCTGCGCTGGAGGTAAACCCGTTGGCCGCAATAAATTCCACGGCCCGGGCTATGGAAGCGTCGATCTTTCGGTACTCAAGACGATTCCGGTTCGGGAACGGTTGAAAGTACAGCTCCGAGCAGAGATGTTTAATCTCTTTAATCGGATCAATCTTGCCTCTGGCCCCGGGTCGGTGGATTACTCGTCAGGTTTGGTGAACGACACGATCGGTGACTTCAACGGCGCGCCGGGAATCGGACCGGGTGAAGCCTTCAATATGCAACTGGCGGCAAAAATCGTTTTCTGAGTTGCAAAATGGGAAACCGAGTAGAGATGTTGCACAAATCATCTTTACTCGGTCTTTCTCACCTGCTGAGTGACCACTCTGAATCTGCGTGTGAGCGCATCATCGACCTTTTCTCAGCCTGCGCATCAGATATCCAAGAATCAGCGCATTGAGCGCTAGCACTGCTAGCTTCGCCCATGATGGGTGGCGGCAAAGCTCGTAAATCTCAAA
>QIBC01000305.1 GCA_003225215.1 Acidobacteriota bacterium | reverse complement strand
CTGAGACCCCAACGACCCGCAAGGGCGACATAATTCCGAGAATGGAAACAGGTGTGTTAGTTGTGCCGACAGGAGACAAACCTTCCAACCGCTTAGCACTATCAATCTCGAAGGAGTTGACTGATCGGGGGTTCGACGCAAGAGTTGGAACTCCTGAAAAACTTCCGATGTCACAGGTAAAAGTGGACGTAGGCCCGAGACCGATAGGGCCACAGGGAGAGTACAAACTCCAAGCCGAACGCGAAGCAAAGGCTAAGATCAGCGCTAGCACGAAGAAATAGCGCGTCACTCGGCACCGTCCCTGTGGATTTGGAACGGCACCACTACCACTTCGACGGCGGCCTTGACATTTTGCCTTTTGTTCGCCTATAATAGGCGGGTGCAAGTTGCTGGCATTCCGTCTCGTTCTCTGAGTTTCACACCGGAATCATTAGTCCCCTGTCGTCAGCCGGTTCGGACACTTGGCTTGGCTGAATTCTGCGCTGGATCGATGCGGTACCGCACGAGATCCCGGGGGATCAGAAATGGGAAATCCCTAGGGATCCCCAAGGGACCTGATTTGACTAAAAGGGACTTCGCGATGTTCAGCAAATGGAGGGCAGTGCCTCCAGGGCAATTCGAACTGGAGGCTTGGCGAAACTTGAAAGTGCGAAGTGCATCACCGGATTGGGGTAAGGCTGAGGAAGTTTCGGGGTAACGCCGTGGAGATTTCGGCGTTACGCTGTGGAAAGTTCGGCGTTACCCCGGGGTTCATTTGGCGTTGAAGTCGACCCAGAGATATGCGGAAATGCTGAATCGATTGGGTCAAAAAATCCTTTCCGAATCCTCGAGTAACTACAAGATGTTCGATTGCTGATGTCGCGCAATCGAAGATGTTGTGTTTGAAATTGTAGAAATCTTGATTGGTTCTGAATCTAACTGCTTTAGATGACAGATCTTACGCAAAAAGAGGGGGGTGGGGGACAGCAGAGTATTCCGGCTGCGCTTGCCTGGGCACATCCGCTTGTTCAGGATTGGTTTGTCGAGAAGTTCGGCACGCCCACCGAACCGCAAGAGGAGGGTTGGCCGCACATCCTCTCTGGACGCTCCACTCTCATCGCCGCGCCTACCGGATCCGGCAAGACTCTTGCCGCATTCCTGGCCTGCATCGATCGCCTGGTGCGCAAGGCCGTTACCGGCCAGCTTGAGAACAAGATTGAGGTCGTTTACGTTTCGCCGCTGAAGGCGCTGGGAAACGACATCCAGACGAACCTGGAGCGACCGCTGGCGGAAATTACGCAACTCGCCGGCGAACGCGGATTGCTCATGCCGCAGATCCGCACCTTCGTGCGCACCGGTGATACCCCTCCTGCCGACCGGCAGCGCATGCTGAAGTCGCCGCCGCACATTCTGGTTACCACGCCCGAGTCTCTCTACATCCTGCTGACGGCCGAGAAGAGCCGCGAGCTGCTGCGCGATGTTGAGACCGTGATTGTGGACGAAATCCACGCCATCGCCGACGACAAGCGCGGCGCGCATCTTGCCATCTCGCTCGAGCGTCTTGACGTACTGGCACATCGCAAGCCGGTGCGCATCGGGCTCTCGGCTACGCAGAAGCCCATCGAACTGGTTGCTAAATTCCTCGCCGGCGCATCGGGAGAACCGGAGGTCGTGAATATCGGCCACAAACGGCGGCTCGACTTCGCGGTAGAGGTTCCTCCAAGTCCGCTCTCGGCGGTGATGACACACGAGATGTGGGATGAGGTCTATGACCGTCTGGCACAGCTCACCGAGCAACATCGCTCCACGCTGATCTTCGTCAACACGCGCTCTTTGGCAGAGCGTCTTGCGCACTGTCTGGCTGATCGACTCGGAGAAGACGCGGTCGCGGCGCACCATGGCAGCCTCTCGCGCAAGCTGCGATTGCATGCCGAGTCCCGTTTGCGGAAAGGTGAACTGCGCGCTCTGGTAGCCACTGCTTCGCTCGAACTCGGTATCGACGTCGGCCACATCGATCTTGTCTGCCACATCGGCTCGCCGCGCTCCATCGCCGTGATGCTGCAGCGTGTCGGGCGCGCCGGACACTGGCGCGGGGCCATTCCCAAAGGCCGCATCTTCGCCACTACACGCGACGAGCTCATCGAATGCGCTGCCCTGGTGCGCGCCATCGAAGCCGGCGAGCTCGACGCACTCATGGTTCCCGAAGCTCCGCTGGACGTTCTGGCGCAACAGATCGTCGCCAGCTGCGCCGCCGATGACTGGGGCGAGAAGGACCTCTTCCACGTACTGCGCCGCGCTTATCCCTATCGCAACCTGGCGGAGAGCGACTTTGAGGAGATCGTGACCGTGCTCTCCGACGGCATCGCCGCCAGCCGCGGACGGTATGGAGCGTACCTGCATCGCGATCGCGTGAATGGCTTGCTCAAGGCCCGGCGCGGCAGCCGCATGATCGCCGTCACCAACGGTGGCGCGATTCCGGACAACTCGCTCTACACAGTTGTCGCGCTGCCGGAAGAGGCAGTCGTCGGCACGCTGGATGAAGACTTTGCCGTGGAAAGCCAGCGGGGCGACGTCATGCTGCTGGGCAGCACCAGCTGGCGGATTCATCGCGTTGAGTCCGCAGGACGTGTGCTGGTGGAAGACGCGCAAGGCGCGGCGCCCACGATTCCTTTCTGGCGTGGTGAGGCTCCGGCCCGCACTCCCGAGCTGTCGCATCAGGTCGCAGCCATCCGCACCAAGGTAGACCAGCTCACGCCTAACGTGACTCCGGTCGGAATCTCGCAGAACATTCCCGAAGTGGCATCGGCGGTCGCATGGTTGAAAACCGAATGCCACATGGACGACTCTGCGGCCGAGCAGATCGTGGAATACATCGTTACCGGCCGGGCAGTCCTGGGAGCGGTTCCTACGCAAACGACGCTCATCGCCGAACGCTTCTTCGACGAAGGCGGCGGCATGCAGCTCGTGATTCATGCTCCCCTGGGCGCGCGCATCAACAAAGCCTGGGGATTGGCGCTGCGCAAGCGTTTCTGCCGCTCGTTCAATTTCGAATTGCAGGCTTCGGCCACCGAGAATGGCCTGAACATTGCTCTCGCCGAGCAGCACAGCTTTCCCTTGGCCGACGTCTTTGAGTTCCTGCGCGAAGAAACCGTGCAGGAGGTACTGGAACAGGCAGCGCTCGATTCCCCGATCTTCAAGACGCGCTGGCGCTGGGACGCCGGCCGGGCGCTGGCATTGTTGCGTTACCGTAATGGGAAGAAGGTCCCTCCGCAGATTCTGCGCATCCGCTCCGACGATCTTCTGGCTTCGGTCTTCCCCGATGTTGCGGCTTGCCAGGAAAATATCGAGGGCGACATCAAGATTCCGGATCACCCCCTGGTTCGCGAAGTCATGAAAGATGTCCTTACCGAAGCCATGGACATCGATGGCTTGAAGAGCCTGCTG
>QIBC01000129.1 GCA_003225215.1 Acidobacteriota bacterium | reverse complement strand
CAACTGGTTGTACTTGGCAACGCGGTCCGTGCGCGAAGCTGAGCCGGTCTTGATCTGGCCAGTCCCGGTGCCAACGGCAAGGTCGGCGATAAACGTATCTTCGGTCTCGCCAGAGCGATGGCTGATGATTGCCGTGTAGCCATTGCGACGCGCCAGTTCGATTGCCTCCAGCGTTTCGGTCACTGTTCCGATCTGGTTCACCTTGATCAGAATGCTGTTCGCGCAACCCTCTTCGATTCCGCGACGGAGCCGTTCCGTATTGGTTACGAACAGGTCGTCACCCACGAGCTGGATCGTGCTCCCGATCTCACTCGTCAGCATCTTCCAGCCTTCCCAATCGTCCTCTGCGAGCGCATCTTCGATCGAAACGATCGGATACTTCCTCACCCAGTCTGACCAGAAGCGCACCATCTGCTGGGAATCCTTCGTACTTTTATCTGACTTCTTGAAGATGTATTTGCCATCGTTGTACAACTCGCTCACCGCCGGATCGAGCGCGATAGCGATCTGCTCGCCTGCCTTATAGCCCGCCTTTTCAATGGCCTCAAGTATTACTTCAATGGCTTCGACATTCGATTTCAGAGAAGGCGCAAAGCCGCCTTCATCGCCAACCGCTGTACTGTAGCCTCGCTTCTTTAATACGCCCTTAAGGGTATGAAAGACCTCGGCGCCCCAGCGCAGCGCGTCCGCGAAGTTCTCGGCGCCGATAGGCATCGCCATAAATTCCTGGAAGTCGACATTGTTGTCAGCGTGAGCGCCTCCGTTGATGATGTTCATCATCGGTACCGGGAGGATGTTGGCATTCACACCGCCTAAGTAACGGTAGAGCGGCAGCTTCAAGTCATTGGCGGCCGCGCGAGCGCAGGCCATAGAAACCGCAAGAATGGCGTTGGCTCCGAGTTGTCCTTTGTTCGGCGTGCCATCGAGCTCGATCATCGTCCCGTCAATCAGGCGCTGGTCGGCAGGATCGATGCCACCTAGTGCCGGCGCGATCGCGCTCTCGATGTTCTCAACCGCCTTCAGTACTCCCTTGCCGAGATAATGTTGCGGATCGTCGTCGCGCAGTTCTACCGCCTCGTGCTCTCCAGTGGAGGCTCCACTGGGAACCGCAGCACGTCCCATAGTTCCGCTGGTTAAAAAAACATCGCACTCCACCGTTGGATTGCCGCGCGAGTCAAGAATCTCTCGCGCACGAATCTCCCGAATTTCGCTCATTCCTCTCCTTGTCGCTGATGATCGCATTTGTTCAGCTTGCTCGCGTCCTACTCTAATTAGATTCCCTTCCGTCGATTCAATCGTCGTGACCAGATTCTCAGCTGCTTCTTTCAAAACTTCTCGGAATGAAGCATTTGCTCGCAAGTACCGGATTATAAATGCCCATCAGTTTGCGCTATATTGCTGAACCATGAGTGAACTCGCAAAGCGCACATGCGTTCCCTGTAAAGGCGGGGTTCCACCGCTCAAAGGCAAGGAGTTGGCCGGCTTAGCACGCCAGGTAAAGGGATGGAAGGTTATAGAGGAACACCATGTCGAGAAAAGTTATGACTTCTCCGATTTCGTCAGCGCGCTTGAGTTTGTGAAGTCCATCGGCGCTGTAGCCGAGGAACAGGGACACCATCCTGACATCCTTCTACGCTGGGGCAAGGTCACCGTAACCATCTGGACGCACAAGATCGACGGGCTTACCGAGAGCGATTTCATTCTTGCTGCGAAGATCGACGAGATCCCACGCCCGTAGGGCGGTAGAGACGCAGCAGGCTGCGTCTCCGCCATGCATATCGGCACTCCGACGCGCTCTCGGTCCTCTTGTCTGCATAGTCAAGACGCAGCATGCTGCGTCTCTACCTTTGCCTCTCGGAGAGGCCTTCGCCCCACAGACGCGGACCCAGAACAACTGCTCAGGATTTAACAACCAGGTACTGAAGCTTCGACACCGGCCCACCTTTCGTTACACTCAATCCACTTGAGCTCCCTCCAACAAGCCTCTACCACAGCCGCTTTGGCCGGCAATGAGGCGGGGCTCCGTCGACAGCTTTCCTCCGGCCAGATGGCAATGCTTGCTGTCGGAGGCTCGATCGGCACCGGTTTGCTGCTCGGCTCGGGAGCCGCCATCAAAATCGCCGGGCCGGCGGTGGTGCTCAGCTATGTAATCGGTGCTGCGATCGCCTTCACCGTCACTATGGCTCTGGGAGAGATGGCCAGCGCGCATCCGGCGGCAGGATCGTTCGGCGTCTACGCCGAGCTTTATCTGAATGACTGGGCGGGATTCGTTGCGCGCTACGGTTATTGGTTTGCCGTCGTGATCGCGGTTGGCGGCGAACTAGTGGCTGCGGCGACTTACATGCGGGTCTGGTTTCCCCATACGGCTCCGCTCGTATGGATCGCTGTGTTCGCCATATTGCTCTTGCTCATTAATCTGCGTCCAGTTAAGGATTACGGAACATTTGAGTACTGGTTTGCGATGGTGAAGGTAATCACCATTGCGGCATTCATCGTTGTTGGAGCGTCACTGCTTCTTTCGAGACGGGTACCCGCGCAGTATAACGTCTACGGCGGATTCTTCCCTCATGGCACAAGTTCGCCACTTCTCGCCGCCTCGTTTGCTCTGTTCAGTTTTCTGGGACTCGAATTTGTAGCGATTGCATCCGGAGAAGCAAAATCGCCTGCGGCGGTGGCTCGCGCAACACGCATCATGTTCGCTCTGCTTTCCGTGCTGTACATCGGAGCGACTGGAGTATTGGTCGGCGTAATGCCATGGACGCAGGCCGGCGTGGCGCAAAGTCCATTCGTAACTGTCTTCCGCATAGCAGGCATACCTGCCGCATCGTTGCTGATGAACATTGTCGTGCTGACGGCCGCGCTGTCGGGAGCCAACGCGAACATCTTCGCCGCCGGACGGATGCTCTTCTCTCTGGCGCGCAGCGGATACGCGCCTGCATCTCTCGGCAAACTCACCGCGGCTGGCTCTCCGCACGTCGCACTCAGTCTTTCCGCATTCGGGATCTTGGTGGCAGTTGTGACTCAGACATACGCCCCCGAAGGAGCTTACCTTTACATCATTGGGGCCTCGCTGTTTGGAGGCATGCTGGCTTGGTGGATTACACTAGCGGCGCACATCAACTTTCGAAGGCGCTTCCCTGCCGATCAACTCGCGCAATTGCCGCTGCATGCACCAGGCGGACCGGCCCTCTCGATATTTGGATTTATCGCACTAATGGCCGCGGTTGGTTCAACCTGGCTCGTGCCGGAAACGCGGATCACCGTTGTGAGCGGCCCGTTTTATTTATTGGTGCTCACGATTGGGTACTTCCTGGTTCGACGCGCCAAGCGATAGCTCATTGCAATCCGTATAACTTCGCCGCGGTATCGTGCAGCACCATGTGCAAGATGTTGGAGGCCTGCTGCCGGTTGATTTCTCCGTCGCTCATCATTCCAGTGAGCGCGATGGCCAGCGCCTGGCGTGCCGTCTGATTCTCGATCCATCCAACCTCTTCCCAATCGAGCTCGGGAGTCCCGGGAGCAAGATCGGTGCCGTAAAGAACCTTGTCGGGGTACCACTCGAGCCAATCCCGCACTACAACGCTGAGCGCTCGCGGCGGAAGCAGCCATGTCTGTTCCGACAAATCCGCATATACGTTCGGCTTACTGAGCAAGTACGAAACTTCCCTGCTGAAGGTCTGCGCACCGCCGTGAACGAGGACAAACGTTGTCTTCCGAAGAGCCGGATCGTCAATCAACGAACTGAGAAGCGTGGGATTCGAGCCGGGAAGGTCGAAATAGCTTCCACACCCGCCACCTGTATGAAAGTGCACGGCCATGCCGAGGCGGCCGGCTTCCGACGCCACATATCGAAGCAAATAATTCTGCAGTCGCAAATATTCCTGGTCAGAAGGAACTCTGCCGGAGACCGCAGCGCGATAAATTGAATCAGCGTCGGCAATCTGGCTGATCGGTGGACCAAAGTCGAGCGATCGCAGATACGCAGCTTCAAACTTGATGGCAACCGCGCCGGCCTTCTTTTGCTTTTCCAATTCGGGAGTGACCACCCGAGTTTTGTATTCGTCGAGAGTTGACGGTATCGCTGCCACACCGAGCTCATCCATGTAGCGCTTCAGCAACTGGCGCTCGCGAGGATAAAAGTATTCGCGGTCGGGAGAACCAGGCGCCAGGCCTTTGCCGGGAAATAGCACTGGGTCATCAAACGGCACCCAATGAAATCGCGGCGTCTGCAGTCCCCGGCCCATCGCGACTCGATTCGCAAATTGAGTTTGGATGCCTAGCTGATCGAGAACCCAGTTTGAATAGTTGTCTCCGTGTGCTTGCTTGATCTTTTGCTTCGCTGCAACCACCGCTTTGACGTGCTCGGGATCGATGTCGTCGTATGAATACGCCCATAGCGCTTTCCACGCTTTCAGAACCTGAGGATTCTCCGGACGAGTCTGGAATGGCGGGTCCATCTGGCTGATCGGATCGCATGGCAAAGCGTCGAAGTCATCGTCTTTCTCTCCCGGCGCGACCAGCTTCGGTGGATGCGAGTGGTTGTCTATTGCCTTGATATGAAGGGCCTCTGCGAGAATTCCAGAGTCTGGGGTTTGAGCGGAGACAGCCGAAGAGAGCAGCAGAATTGCGAGGAACGGGCGTGGTGTGTTCATGGTCTACAAAAGAAGTCGCGAGACATCATAGTCGCAGTCCAGGAGTCTGACTTACCACTCGCAGTCACCACAGATACACTGGTGCCAATGAAGATTAATCGTGAGATTCCCGTTCGCCAGTTGAGGCTGTTGATCTTCGATCTTGATGGCACCTTGGTTGATTCCCGCCAGGACCTTGGAAATTCTGTAAACGCGATGCTGCGCCACTTTGGGAGGCACGAACTGCCTCTTGAAGTAATCGCGACCTATATCGGCGATGGAGCCCCCATGCTGGTTCGCCGGGCGCTGGGCGATCCTAAGGACGAACATTTCTTGCATGTCGCCCTGCAGTTCTTCCTTGACTACTACCGCAAGCACAAGCTCGACCACACATATGTCTATGACGGTGTAATCGATGCGCTGAAGGCACTTTGCTTTACGGACACCCTCCCACGCAAGATGGCGGTGCTGAGCAATAAGCCGGTTGGGCCCTCGCGCGCTATCGTCGATGCCCTAGGCATGAATGAATTCTTCTTCCAGGTGTACGGCGGCAACAGCTTCGAGACTAAAAAACCTGATCCGTTTGGCGTGCGCAAGCTGATTCGTGAAGCGAACTGCGAAGCCTCGGAAGCGGTGTTGATCGGGGATTCCGATGTGGATGTAGTGACGGCCCAAAACGCTGGGGTCTATTCGGTTGGGTGCTCCTATGGCCTGGCGCCTCACACTTTGGAGACGGCTCCGCCGGATGTGCTCGTTGACCATCCCCGAGATTGGATTAAGTTGTTTAAGGGCAAGAAAGCTGCGCAAAGCCTCAAATAGTATTGTGGCCTCGATGCGGACCTATGCGAATCAAACGGATAGCTCTTATGCTCAATGGAGACTTGCTCGAACAGGTCACAGGACTGCTCGGTGCCAAAAGCTATTCTGCGACAGGAAATACCGCACTGGAGGAAGCTCTTTGGATTCACAAAATCTTGATTCGGAGCGCTGAGGTGTTCCGCGCACTCATTTAGGTTGCCGACAGATGCTCACAGCCCGGGGGCGGCTGTGCCACAGGACTCCGTCACAGAATTGAACACGCCTCGCTGATTGGCTATGCCACAATAGAGAGATACCCACCCGCCCATTTTTGGCTCTGTGGGCCCTCTGTTTATGGATTTCAAGCTGATCAGTGATTACAAGCCGGCAGGTGATCAGGGCCGCGCGATCGAGGAGTTGTCGCGAGGTCTTTACGCAAGCGAAAAGCATCAGGTCTTGCTTGGCGTGACAGGCTCTGGGAAAACCTACACCATGGCCAAGGTCATCGAGAGGTTCAATCGGCCGGCGTTGGTGCTTGCTCACAACAAGACTCTGGCGGCACAGCTCTACCACGAGTTCAAACAGTTCTTCCCCAACAATGCCGTCGAGTACTTCGTTTCCTATTACGACTACTACCAGCCCGAAGCTTACATTCCTTCCGGAGACATCTACATCGAGAAGGAGGCGACAATCAATGATGAGCTCGACAAACTGCGGCTTTCGGCGACCAAGTCGCTGTTTGAACGCCGCGATTGCATCATCGTCGCTTCTGTCAGCTGCATCTACGGTCTTGGCTCTCCTGATGCCTATTACGGCATGCTGCTCTTCCTGGAAAAGGGACAGAAGATCAAGCGCGAAGACATCACGCGGCGGCTGGTCGAGATTCTTTACGACCGCAACGAATCAGACTTTCGGCGCGGCACCTTTCGAGTACGTGGCGACGTAATCGAACTATTCCCCACCTACGACGACATGGCCTACCGGATTGAGCTGTTCGGCGACGAGATCGAGTCGCTCTCGCAGATCGATCCGTTGTTTGGGACGGTGAAGCAAAAGTACGCACGGCTGCCGATCTATCCGAAGAGCCATTACGTCCTGCAGCCGGATCGCAAGAAGCGTGCGATTGATTCCATTCTGGAAGAGCTGGCGTGGTGGGAGAAGGAACTGGAGCAGCAGGGCCGACTGGTCGAAGCGCAGAGAGTTCATCAGCGCACCCGTTTCGATCTTGAAATGATCAAATCAGTAGGCTACTGCCATGGTATTGAGAACTACTCGCGGCATTTCTCCGGACGCCTGCCCGGCGAGGCTCCCCCGACTCTGCTCGACTATGTCCCGCGTGATTTCTTGCTTTTCATCGACGAGTCCCATCAAACGGTTCCTCAACTCCACGGCATGTGGCACGGAGATCGCTCGCGTAAAGCTAACCTGGTTGAGTACGGTTTTCGTTTGCCATCAGCGATGGACAACCGCCCGCTGCAATTCGAAGAATTCGAGACACGCGTGAATCAGGCAATCTACGTCTCCGCAACTCCGGGCCCATACGAGCTAACCAAATCAGCAGGCGTCGTGGTCGAGCAGATCATCAGGCCCACGGGACTGGTTGATCCTGAGGTTGAGATTCGACCTGTAAAAGGCCAGATCGACGACCTGTTGCACGAGATTCGATTGCGTGTTGAACGCAAAGAGCGTGTGCTTGTCACCACCCTGACTAAGCGCATGTCCGAGGACCTGGCGGAGTACTACAGCGAAGTCGGCGTGCGTTGTCGTTACATGCACTCGGAGATCGAGACACTCGAGCGCATCAAAATTCTGCGTGATCTGCGCCGCGGCGAGTTCGACGTCTTAATCGGAATCAATCTACTCCGTGAAGGCCTGGATTTGCCCGAGGTATCGCTAGTCGCCGTGCTGGACGCCGATAAAGAAGGGTTTCTTCGCTCCAGCGGCTCGCTCATACAAACCATCGGCCGCTGCGCCCGGCATCTGCATGGGCGCTCGATTCTGTATGCCGATGTGATGACCGACTCCATGCGGCGTGCTATGGACGAAACTGAACGTCGTCGCGCCATTCAGCGCGCGTACAACGAGGAGAACGGAATTATACCGGAGTCGATTGTCCGTCCCCTTGAGTACTCGCTGGCGCGAATCATCGATCCGGATGCTACCGAGCTCACAGAAGCAATCGAATCGGTTCCCGAATTTGGATCTCAACAGGATTTGGACGGGTACATTGCGCGGCTCGAAGAACAGATGCGCGAGGCAGCCAAGAAGTTTGACTTTGAGAAGGCAGCGAAGCTGCGGGACGCGATCAAGGATCTACGATCGAAAGAGATCCTGATTACATAACCTTCTGAGCGACCATTTTGGAATCGCGGACGTTTTGTTTACGACCTTCTGCATCCTTGGCGCCGAGGCGCTAGCCCTGCTGAGCGGTCTTGAAGTGCTCCTCCAACGAGCGAACATATTCGCGCTCCGCAGCCAGTTCCGATTGCAACTTCTTCACCAGCCCTTCAAGACGTGCGATTTCCACTTTCAACTTGCCCACGTCTCCCGAGGCATTTATGGCTAGCTTAGCCGTAGATCCGTTGCCCGAGGACTGCATCGGCGTCACGGTTGCAGGACTGGTTTCCTGACCAGGAGGCGCTGCAACCATCGGAGGCTGCGTTCCAGCTGACGGCGCCGGTCGGGGTTTCGCCGCGCCACTCGCAGGAGCCGCTGAGAAGATGCTGCTGAGAGCAGCGGCGGCATTACCCTGCGGTTGCCCGGGAACAGGACTTGCCTCCGACTTAAGCAGATGCTTGACACGGGTAATCAGATCCTGCGGCTGAAATGGCTTGCGGATGAGTTCGTCGGCCTTCACCGAAAAAGCCTTCTCTGCGACGGCGCGGTTCACAACTCCCGACATGAGAATTACCGGCGTGTTGCCTAGCCGAGGATGCTGCTTGATGTGCTGGCAGACTTCGTAGCCATCCTTGTCGGGCATGATCACATCGGTGATTACCACGTCGGGATTGCCTTGCTCGATGTTCGGCAGCGCGCTCGCAGCATCTGCATAAGCAACAACTTCAATGTTTTCGCGCCGGAACGCGATCTTGATGACTTCGCGCATGGTTGCACTGTCATCGATAAAAACTACTGTAGGAGTGCTAGCCACCTAAACCTCCCCGTCGAGTAAGCTCGCGCCTTCGTCGAGCTCACGCAGAGCGTCAAGCATGAGTTCCGTCGCGGATCGCAGTACTGTGCGGGTTGCCGCAGTTGCCCCGGGAACGAACTTGTAGACTCCGTTCTCAATCCCGTTCGTGCGCTTCACAATCTCCAGTACAGCATCGTCGCCGATGCGCTCTCCGGCTTCGGCATGAGAGATGTCACCTGCCTCAAAGAACAGCACTCCATCAAGATCCGCGGCATTGATATGCAACGCCCCCGACTGCCTCGAGTGCAACAACATTTGTATGACGCCGAGAAGATCCAGATGCGACAGGCTGCCGCTCAAGGCAGTGTCGGAACCGCCCAACATCTGTGTTGGCTGGAAGCCCTCTTCGTGACTCTTCAGAAACGCTCGCATGTGTGACGCGATATGCTCAGGACCAAGCTTGCGATCCACGTAGTCGTCGCATCCGGCGCGGAAAGCCGCCATCAAGGCTTGGTCTCCGCCTTCGCCGAGTGCCACAATGGGAATGCTTGCCGTCTTGGTGTCACCATGAACGATTCGCGGCAAATCGAACGCATTCATTTCTCGCAAATTGGTGGCGCACAGAATCGCGGAGGGAGCATCCCATTCCAGCATGGTCAATGCATATGCAGCCTGGGTGCTGTGCGTTACTTCCATACCTTCCTGTTTCATAGCATCCGTCAAGCGTTTCGCAAAAAACACGTTGCTGTCGATCAGAAGAATCTTCGGAGAATTTTGCGGACTCATGCTCGCACCTCCGCCGCCATCAGACGTTCGAGGTCGAGCACTTCCACGATCTCATCATTCAACGACAGTAATCCCGACACGTATGGTGGCAGTTTGCCATTTGCTGGAAGGCGCTCGGCTTCAGCGAGCTCGCACTCTCCCGTCACTGGCACTGCGGCGCGAGTCACCTTGCTCCTGTCACTGAGATGCACAATGAGATAGAACTTCCGCTCTGGAACTTCAGGCCCAATCAATGCAGGAGCTATGTCGGCCACTGGGACAATCTGATTTCGGCGCAGCAGAACTCCGGTAAGGAATCGCGTTGTGTGAGGAAACGTCTGCTGTTCCTCTTCGCCGTGCTCTCGTGGACGCGACAACTCGCTTACCTGCTCAGCACACAGAGCAAAGCGCTTCCTCCCCAGGGGAAAGAGGACAAAGTTCTCCCCTGCTTTGCTCCTTTTTGTCATGCCCCGGCCACCGCTCTCGCACCAGCTTCCCGACCGCGCAGAGACGCTTCTATCAGGATAACCTCAGCCTTGCTCAAAAATGCTTCCGGCCGAACAACCGGAATCACTCTTCCATTTATCAGGGCGAGACCGCGATACCAATCTCGCTCTTCACCGGAAAAGGCTCGCGGCAACGCTTGCATAGCATTGAGCTCGAGCATGCAATCGATGGCATTGACAGTCACGGCCGCCGGCGCGTGCCGCAAAACCAGTAGTCTTGTCGGTCGCGCCATTGCAAGATGAAAGTGCTCGCAGGCGTCGACGACGAAATAACGCTGCCCTTGTCGCTCGAGCATCTGCTTTACCTTGGCGAATTTCTGCCCAAGCGTTCCTAAAACGAGCTTCTGCAGTCCGGCCAGGTCACGGATTTCATCGACAGCACTTGCAGCGATCGCAAACTTCGCGCCTCCTACAGAGAACAGGATCACCGTCTCCCCGGCACGCCGCCTGAATCTCTCGTTATCGCTGGATCGATGAACGCTCATACCGCCCCTACACGCGCTGCATTATCAATCTGCAGGATTCTTTTTTCGATGGCCGCAAAGATATCGTCGATGGGCAAAACTTGGTCGACCGCTCCGGCGCGAATGGCTTCGCCGTTCA
>QIBC01000128.1 GCA_003225215.1 Acidobacteriota bacterium | reverse complement strand
GCAGACGATATCGAGGAGACGATCATCGGCAACGCGCGACAGGCTGGAGGCGGCCCAAACGTCGCGCGCCAGATCTCCATCCGCAGCGGCGTTCCCGAAACTGTACCTGCGTACACGGTGAACCAGGCATGCGCCTCCGGACTCAAAGCAATCTCTCTGGGATTTCAGGAAATCGCAAACGGCAACTTGGAATGCGTGCTTGCCGGCGGCACGGAATCGATGTCGCGCTTGCCTTATTACCTCGACGGCGCGCGCTGGGGGTACCGTCTTGGGAATCAGGAACTGGTCGATGGCATGTATCGCGACGGCTTCTTCTGCCCAATGGCTCAGATGGTAATGGGAGAGACTGCTGAGGTCCTGGCCCGAGAATTCCATATTTCCAGGGAAGAGCAGGATCAGTACGCATTGTGCTCACAGCAGCGCGCTGAGCGCGCAATCCACGGCGGACGCTTTGACGCAGAGATCGTTCCAGTCATGATCGAGAGCAAGAAGGGAACGCAGGTATTCGCACGCGATGAACATCCGTTGCCCCAGGCGTCGCTGGAAAAGATGGCAAAACTCAAGCCCGTTTTTGCCGCAGACGGAACGGTGACGGCGGGCAATGCTTCCGGAATTACCGATGGAGCCGCCGCTGTCGTTCTCGGCAGCGAGGCCTATGCGAAGAAACACGGTCTGAATCCGCTGGTGAGAATTGTGGGCGCTACGACCGCAGGAGTCGATCCGAAGCGCATGGGCATCGGTCCTGTGCCGGCGTTAAAGAAGCTGGAAGAGAAGTACGCGGTCAAAGTTTCCAATGCAGATCTCATCGAACTCAACGAAGCTTTCGCGGCGCAGGTACTCGCCTGCGATCGCGAGCTTCATTTCGATCGCGACAAGCTCAACGTCAACGGCGGATCGATTGCATTAGGACACCCTATAGGCTGCACTGGAGCACGAATCACGGTTACGTTGCTACACGAAATGCTCAAGCGCAAGTCCAGGCTTGGGATTGCCACTCTGTGCGTCAGCGGTGGGATGGGGATTGCCATGGCAATAGAGAACGCTGCCTAGACTAGTTGAGCCAGGGGCGCTGAGTCGGAGGCAGTACCGGCGGCGGTAGCCGCTGGGTCAGTCATGTCTCTGCTATAGCAGGGATGGATGTGCACGCACCCAGCGGCTACCGCCGCCGGTACTGCCTGCGCAGGCTCATGCGTAAAGAGCCGGTATCCTGCGCAGGCTCATGCGCAAAGAAACGCAACCGGCTTCCGAATCATCTACTTAGAAATCGCGGGATTCATGCGACTTTTGCTTACAATCCCTCGTATTAAGAGTCGAATGTTTAGAGCAGCAGCGCGCGCGGTGGAGTGGACTCTACGAGAGAACGTTGAGATCGCCCGTGGTCTACGTCGTCGTGACCCGGAACTGCTCGACCGCCTCATCGAGCGCTATCAACATCGGCTGCTGCGTTATCTCGTTTTCCTCACCGGCAATCGCGAACTCGCCGAAGACATCTTTCAAGAGACCTGGATCCGCGTCATGGAACGCGGGAAGCAGTACAACGGAAGAGCAAAGTTCGATACCTGGCTTTTCGCGATCGCGCGCCATCTGGTCATTGACTGGTCGCGCAAGAAGACCACGACAAGCCTCGAAGCTCTGCAGGAACAATTCGGGAACGAGCACGCATTCGATGTTCCTTTCGCGGGGCCGTCACCCTTCGATGCAGTGACTACGCGCGAGAATCGTGAGAGCGTGCAGACCGCCCTGGGGCGTCTGGACTCACTGCACCGTGAAGTGCTGGTGCTGCGCTTCCACGAGGAACTCTCGCTCGACGAGATTGCCACCGTGACCGGCGCTCCGCTCTCAACCGTGAAGTCGCGCCTCTATCGGGGCCTTGCTGCGTTGAAGCCCGCATTCGCCGAGGAACAGTTATGAGCCGCTACGATCACGCGCGTGCTCTGGAACTCTCGAGCAGGGCTTTTGCCGACTCGCTCAGCGAGCGTGAGCAAGATTGGTTGAACCAGCATCTCGAGAGCTGCTCCGACTGCAAAGCGCAGCATGAGCAGTTGCATGCCGCGATCATTGCCCTGAAGACGGTTTCCATTAGTGCCGGCAATGATCTGGTACAGGGCACACAGCGGCGGATTCGCGCCCTATGTTTGCAGACTGCAGCGCGGCAGCGGAGGATGCGCCCTATTTGGATTTCGTCGGCATTCGCTTCGGTCTGGATGGCATGTACCACGCCTTACGTTTGGCAGTCGTTCGACGTGACCGGACACTGGTTACACATTCCCGATTTGCTTTGGCAGATGGCCTTCCTAGTGACATGGTTTACACCTGCCCTTACCGGTGCGGCAGTAGCTGTGTGGCTGCGCCCACAACTCACGGGGACCGCGTCAGGGCAAATGGCGAGAGCCAGTGCGTAGAGACGCAGCATGCTGCGTCTTCACGATGCCGATGATGAACAAGAGATGATGAACAAGATACGAATAGGTATTTCGACGCAGCATGCAGGAGACGCAGCATGCTGCGTCTCTACGAGAAGTATTGAGTAGCTTATGGATTACGCCAGCATAGAAGAACAGAAGCCGCAGATTGCCGATGAGATCCGTCTGATTCCGAAGTGGTCGGTGGCTCTGGCTGTTGCGATCTTTGCCGCGGTGCAGGCTACGGTTCACCTCTATCTCGTGAAACACGATCACAACCTTCCGCCGCGCGGGTTTCTTATCTTCTGGAGCGTTGCGTGGGGCACCGTGCTCGCTGTCTACACGCTCATGGTGGGTTATGTCACGCGCGATGCTAAGCGTCGCGGTATGAACCTCGCGCTCTGGACTCCACTCGTGATCTTTATGCCCGGCGCCATCGGGCTGGTGCTTTACTTCCTGCTGCGGCAGCCTTTGCTTTCTAGTTGCCCGCAATGCTCTGTCAGCGTCGTGCCCGGAATGAACTTCTGTCCACAATGCCGCTTTCAACTGGCTCCTACCTGTCCGCAATGCCAGCGCACCGTACGTATTACCGACGCCTTCTGCGGCAATTGCGGCGAGAACCTCGCGGCAGATCACGTTTATCACGATGAGGATCAGAACCGGCGGCGGTAGCCGCTGGGTCAATCTTGCCTGTGCCTCAACGTCCGCGAGGGAATATTTACTGACGCACCCGGCGGCTACCGCCGCCGATACTGCCGTGATCACTCGAAAACCCACGCGAGGGCGCGCGTCGGTCCTGGCCTTAACGGTTATACTTTTCAGTCCAGACATGCCCATTTCAACCATCATCGTTGACGACGAGCAGCTTTCGCGTGAGGAACTGACCTATCTGCTAAAGAGCGTCGGGGACGTGGAGGTAGTGGCGCAGGGGAGCAATGGTGTGGAAGCCATTCAGCTCATTCGCGAGCACAATCCTGAGTTGGTCTTCCTCGATGTCCAGATGCCAGGTCTTGACGGCTTTGGCGTAATCAAGAAGCTGGTCGACAAGAAGCATCCGCTCCCGCAGATTGTCTTTGCCACCGCATTCGATCAGTATGCCGTGCGCGCCTTCGAAGTCAACGCGGTGGACTATCTGCTTAAGCCGTTCGATAAGAAGCGTGTTGTCCAGTCAGTAGAGAAGGCTAAACAAAAGCTCACGACAGCCCCGACTTCGAGCGAGCGGCTCGAATCACTGATCAACCTGCTGGAGCAGCAGCAAAAACCGCAGCAACAGAAAATCCTCCTGCGTTCGGCCGGCCGGTTGATCCTGGTTGACCAAAAAGATGTCTGCTTCGCGACGATCGACGAAGGAGTGATTACCGTCGCGACCCCCAGCATGGAAGGACACTCCAACTGCCGGACGTTGGAAGAGCTGCTGGAGAGCCTTGATCCCAACGTCTTCTGGCGGGCTCACCGCTCCCACGTTGTGAATATCAACCGCATCAAAGAGGTTTTGCCCTGGTTCAAGAGCTCCTACCAGCTCCGTATGGATGATCGAAAGCATACGGAACTGCCCGTGAGCAGGGCGCAGACCAAACGGCTAAGAGAGTTATTTGGCTTGTGACTCGGTTGGGAATTTCTCTTTACCAGGCGCGGGAAAGTGTGATGAGGCCAGCAGAAATTCCCTGAGCAATCCCTGTTATTTTCTTGAATCCCGCGCGTATTAGCACTAAGCGCTTGTTCGACAATGGCTTGCGAAGAAATCCACAGAATTCCCTGTTAATTCCCTGGCTTTAAGCGAAATTTGCGGATTTTGGGCAGAATTCGGCGATTTTGGCGTCGAATTCGAAAATCCCCCTGTTTATTTCGCTGTTCTTTGCTTTGTGCCGGTGGATTTCCCGCCGCCGATTAACTTGTCTTTCCCGCCGCCCGCTTTGGCTGCTCAATAAAGGCCTTCTGACTCTCGGCTATAAGGGCTCGGGCTGCCGACGCATCTTGCCATCCCTTCGTTTCTACGCGCTTGCCTTCCAGGTCCTTGTAGATCGAGAAGAAGTGAGTAATCTCCCGAAGGATGTGGGGATAAATCTCTGAATAGTTCCAAACGTCCTTATAGCGCGGATTGCTCTTTCCTACGGCCAGCAGTTTCTCGTCATGGACACCCTGATCGAGCATGTCGAGAACGCCGATCGGGCGTACTTCCATCACACATCCGGTAAAGCTCGGGCTATCGACTAGTACGAGGACGTCCAGGGGATCGCCATCATGGCTCAGCGTGCTCGGTAGGAAGCCATAATCGCCGGGAAAATGCACGGGAGAATAAAGGTTCCGATCCAGCCGAAACACGTGAAGCTTCTTGTCGTATTCGTATTTGTTGATGGACTGGAGCGGGATCTCCACCACTACGTTTACAACTTCCGGGGCTTTATCCCCGAGCGGCAGCGCGCCGTAATCGATCATGCGCTAAGTCTATCGTTCCCAGTCCCGTATAATCGACACAGATTCGATGAAGGCTCACGTTTACGTCACGCTGAAGACCACGGTTCTCGATCCCCAAGGGAAGACCATTCAGGGTGCTCTCAAAAAGATGAACTACAAGGGAGTGGAAGACGTTCGCCAAGGCAAATATTTTCTTCTGACGCTGGAACCGAACCTTGAGAAAGACAAAGTGAAAGCGGAAGTTGAACGCATTGCCCGTGAAGTGCTCACGAATCCGGTAATCGAGGAGTTTGCTTACAAGCTCGAAGACTAGCTTTGAGTGGCCAGCTCCTGTCCCCGCGGTTATCCCCCAGCAATGAATCAGGAAAGCTCCTGAGCAGCAACTCGCATCCATGAGAATAGAATCTCTTTGGCCGCAGAAGGCCGTTCGGAACTGAGGAACATCCGCGTATGTGTGGCATCGTTGGCTATGTAGGTCCAAAGAGCGTAGTGCCCGTGATTATCGAGGGGCTGCGAAAGCTCGAATATCGCGGATACGACTCCGCAGGCATTGCTGTAGCCGGGAACGGCGATGGACTTCAGGTCCGCCGGGCTGAAGGCAAGCTGAGGAATCTGGAAGAGGTTATTCGCCACAAGCCTCTTGAGGGCTCCTATGGCATCGGTCACACGCGCTGGGCTACGCACGGACGTCCCACTGAGGAGAATGCTCATCCGCATCGCGATTGCACTGGCCGGGTCGTCGTAGTTCATAACGGCATCGTCGAAAACTACTTATCGCTCAAGAAGAGGCTGATTGAAGAGGGCCACAAGTTTTCTACTGAAACTGATACAGAAGTAATCGCGCACCTGATTGAAAACGCGCTGAAGAGCGGCAATGGTACGCGTCCTTCGCTTGAGGACGCGGTGCGCAAGACCGTCAAGCAGCTCACCGGGGTTTTCGCGCTGGTGGTCATCAGCGCCGATGAGCCGAACAAGATCGTGGCTGCTCGCAACGGCCCTCCGGCGGTTGTTGGACTTGGCCAGAATGAGTACTTCGTGGCGTCCGACATTCCCGCCATTCTCCATCACACCCGCGATCTGTTCTTCCTGGCCGATGGTGACCTCGCGGTGATCACACCTTCCGGAGTCCAACTCACCGATTTCGACGGCAAGCCGATCCAGCGCCAGGCGCAGCGCGTGACGTGGGATCCCATCCAGGCAGAAAAGGGCGGCTTCAAGCACTTCATGCTCAAGGAAATCTATGAGCAGCCGCGCGCAGTCCGCGATACCACTTTGGGACGCATCTCGCAGGATTCTGGCAAGGTCTTCCTGGAGGAGATGGAAATCAGTGAGGAAGAGTTCCGCAAAGCCAACAAAGTGAACATCGCCGCTTGCGGAACCAGTTGGCATGCTGGATTGGCCGGCAAATTCATGATCGAGCGCCTCGCGCGCGTACCGGTGGAGGTGGACTATGCCAGCGAGTATCGCTATCGCGATCCCATAACGGGACCGGATGCACTCACGGTGTTGATTACCCAGTCAGGCGAAACCGCCGACACAATCGCTGCGCAACGCGAATCCAAAGCCAAGGGCTCGAAGACGCTCGCAATCTGCAATGTGGTCGGTGCGATGATTGCTCGCGAGGCTTCAGGCACGATTTACACGCACGCCGGACCTGAGATCGGCGTGGCTTCTACGAAAGCATTTACAGCTCAGCTTACGGCGCTCTTCCTGTTGGCGATGTTTCTCGCCCAGAAGCGCAATCAGTTGAGCGAGCAGCAATCGATCAAGCTGGTGCAGGAGCTCACCAAGCTCCCCGGCAAACTAGAGTCGATCCTGAATCACGATGAGGCCTGCGACAGCCTGGCGCGCCAGTATCAAAAAGTTCAGGGCTTCCTCTTTCTCGGACGCGGAATTCACTATCCCATCGCTCTCGAGGGCGCTCTCAAGCTCAAAGAGATCAGCTACATTCACGCCGAAGGCTATCCAGCTGGGGAAATGAAACACGGCCCCAATGCGTTAATTGACGAGAATCTTCCCGTGGTAGTTCTGGCAACGAAAGATCCGGACGATCCCGATTCGGTACTGCGCTACGAAAAGACTACTTCGAACATTAAAGAAGTTACCGCGCGTTCGGGCAAGGTTATCGCCATAGCCACGGAAGGCGATGAGGAGATACACGAGTCCGCAGATCACGTCCTTTATGTTCCCAAAGCGCCTGAGCTCCTGCTTCCCATTCTGGAAGTCGTCCCACTTCAGCTACTGGCGTATCACATAGCTGTGCG
Source organism: Acidobacteriota bacterium (assembly GCA_003225215.1). Classification (GTDB taxonomy): domain Bacteria; phylum Acidobacteriota; class Terriglobia; order Terriglobales; family Acidobacteriaceae; genus Gp1-AA112. The sequence goes on along the minus strand of QIBC01000128.1, from coordinate 3,409 downwards.
CCGCGGCTGCGATGTGGACCAGCCCAGGAATTTGGCCAAGTCGGTGACCGTAGAGTAATTGTTATCTACGTCGCTCCAGCCTCCCTCTGCCAGTGTTTTTGACTCTCAATTTGCAACGGTGATGTGGAGTGATTTTTGTGATCGTTAGAATCGTCGAATTGCAAGACTATCTGCTGCGTAGATGATGATGGCAGTCGGTAAGGTCGGCAGGAATCGCGCAGCCAAGAGTGCGGTCACAATTTGTATCTGCGGGCCTGAGCCTCTCGTCTAATGAGTAGTGCGCTATTACAACTCTCAAAACAAAGACATAGGCGTTGTCGTCTATGAGCCTCAGCGTCCCGGAACTTTTCCGGCGTTGCTTGTAATACATGGTTCTTCTGGCCCGGTTAGCTCGTTTGTTGGCGGATATGCCCAGCAGCTCGCGAATCTTGGTTACGTCGTATTCTTTGTGCATTACTTCGAGGCGACCGGCACAACATGGGCGAGCTTCTCTGGAATCCGCACGCACTTCATGACCTGGCTAAGAGCATTGGCAGATGCCATTACCTTTGCGGTACGACATTCCAAGGTTGATCCACGACGCATTGGAATGCTCGGAGTCTCCTTAGGTGGATACCTGTCGCTTTCCCTCGCCTCCAATGACCGGCGAGTTACGACTGTCGCGAGTCTCATGGGTGGAATGCCGCCCGAAATCATCGCGGAAGCCCAGTACATGCCCCCGACATTGCTGCTCCATGGAGAAGCTGATTCGGTAGTGCCCGTAAGCGAAGCGTTTGCCGTCGAATCTTTGCTCAAACGACTCGGAACTAAGCACGAGCTGAAGGTCTATCCCGGGCAGGGACACAGCTTTAAGGGCTTTGCTCAAATCGACGCCCTCACATCTACATTCCGTTTTCTGAGCAAGCACTTGAAGCAAGAGAATGCTTTCACTGGATTAACGGATCTGCTGCTCAGCTTCCGCTGACCACAATCTTCATGTCTATGACGATCCCTGAGATTTGACTCATCATCCGCTACTGAAGTTCGGTCTCTGCGCGACGGTCAGGCAGCCGCATAGCTTGGCTGACAATCACACTTTTTTCGGTTCTGTTCTAATAGAGTGCCGACGGATTATGGATATTTCTCTCAGATTCGAGTTCCACGTCTCTCGCGCCGCTCGTGAACGATACGGCTTTGAGGAGGAGCTGTTCTCGTGGAACGGCAACGTGATGTTTGCCAACGTTGCCGCCAGCCGCCGTTTCGCTGAAAAGATGAATCGGCAGCGCGACGTGGAACGCCATCCTGAGCGAACCGTCCATGCCGGCGCGCTGAACGCAATGGCGTTAATTGACGAGTTGCTGCATGCGCTGCTCGCGCAGTACCGCCAGCGCCGCGATGCCAAGGTCATGATTGACGCGCTTGCGTGGTTCGAGGTGCAGGTCGGCCGCGACTCAGTTCACAGTACATTGCTTGCTTTTAGCGAGCAATTTCCGCCTCGCGATGTATACGCGGGAAAGCAGTCTGCGAGTCAGTGGCTGAACGGTTCGAGCGGAGACATGCCCCATCGCGCCGTCGCTTTGGAAGAAATGATGATGCTCTGGTTGGCGAACTCCAATCCAGCGTTTCTGGGCTTCAAGGAACTATTCGACGATTCGGAGCTGAAGAAGAGCACGGCCTATCCAAAGATCACGTCGAACCTCAAAGAATATTTCAAGACTCGTCCGCTCTTCGGTCCCGCGAATCAGAACCTCGTCGATTTGCTGCGGGCACCGGCAATGGCGTCGCCTGATTCTCTGGAGGGGCAGCTGGCCTTCATGCGTGAGGCCTGGCAGCAGGAACTTGGCGACATGATCCGCCGCATTCTGGTGGCTTTGGATATTTTCAAAGAGGAAGAGCTCGCGATCTGGATGCGCTTCCATCCGGACGCCGGACACACCGACCACTTCGGTCTACCGCAGGGCCGCGGGGACTCCAGCGCTGCCGCCGTTCCGCATTACAACCTCAAAGAGCCCGAGTACGAGCGCTTCAGTCCAGACGTGGACTGGATGCCGCGCACGGTGATGATCGCCAAGAGCACCTTCGTGTGGCTCGATCAGCTATCAAGGATCTACCAGCGTCACATCCAACGTCTCGACCAAGTTCCGAATGAAGAACTCGATACGCTCGCGCGGCGAGGATTCAATGTGCTTTGGCTGATCGGCGTTTGGGAGCGAAGCAAGGCTTCACAGAGAGTTAAACAACTCACTGGAAATCCGGAAGCCGCAGCTTCGGCGTATTCGCTCTTTGACTACACGATCGCCGACGAGCTCGGAGGCGAGGGTTCATACCTCAATTTGAAGGATCGCGCTGCCGCTCGCGGCATTCGTATGGGCACCGATATGGTTCCGAATCACACCGGGATCGACTCGCGCTGGGTGACCGAGCACCCGGACTGGTTCATCTCGCTTCCGTATCCGCCTTTTCCCGCATATCGCTTCGATGAACCGGATCTCTCAACTGATGGACGCGTCGAGATCAAGATCGAAGATCATTACTACAACAAAACTGATGCCGCAGTTGTCTTCCGCCGTCGCGATCGCTGGAGCGGCGAGACGAGGTATATCTATCACGGCAACGATGGGACCAGCTATCCGTGGAACGACACTGCGCAGTTGAATTACCTGAACCTCGAGGTTCGCGAGGCAGTGATCCAGAAGATTCTCTATGTCGCTCGTCTGTCTCCCGTGATCCGCTTTGATGCCGCCATGACTCTGGCGAAGCAGCATTACCAGCGCCTGTGGTATCCAGTGCCGGGCACTGGAGGCGCGATTCCTTCACGCGCTGAGCACGGACTTACCAAGCCGGAGTTTGATGCGGCGATGCCGAACGAATTCTGGCGCGAGGTAGTGGATCGATGCGCTGCAGAAGCGCCGGGAACTTTGCTGCTCGCCGAAGCTTTTTGGCTGCTCGAGGGATACTTCGTGCGCACGCTGGGCATGCATCGCGTCTACAACAGCGCCTTCATGAACATGCTGCGCGACGAAGAGAACGCGAATTACCGGAGTGTGATCAAGAATACGCTCGAATTCGATCCGGAAATCCTCAAGCGCTATGTCAACTTCATGAATAATCCGGACGAGCGCACTGCCGTGGATCAATTTGGGAAAGGAGACAAGTATTTCGGAGCGTGCACACTAATGGCCACGCTGCCGGGATTGCCCATGTTTGGGCACGGACAGGTGGAAGGCTTCACCGAGCGCTATGGAATGGAATATCGTCGCGCCTATCACGATGAATCGGCAGATCCCTGGCTGGTCTCAAGGCATGAAAGGCAAATTGCTCCGCTGCTGCACCGGCGTCCGCTGTTCGCCGAAGTTCGCAATTTCCTGCTCTATGATTTCTACAACGAGTCAGGATCGGTAAACGAAAACGTCTTTGCCTACTCGAACAG
>QIBC01000316.1 GCA_003225215.1 Acidobacteriota bacterium | reverse complement strand
TGCGAATCGAGATAAAAATCGTCCGCCTTCAGCGTCTCAGCCGCTTCGTTGTAGGCGAGGTTGTCCAGAAGAATGGCGCCGAGAATTGACTTCTCCGCCTCGATGCTCGCCGGCATCCCTCGTTCGAGATTTAGTTCCGCAGTAGCCAAGGTCCCGAGAGCGGATTGTAAGCGGAGATATTCGAGGTTCACGCTGGGTTCGTTCCTCGAACTGTGAAGAAGAGGTCTTTCTTGTGGAGAGGTGTTGAAAATGCGTTAACGAGGCTCACGGATTGCACTGCGATTGCTGCGTTCAAAAAATTCCAAAACCTACGTGCGCTAACCATGCAATGCGAGCAGCCAGTCGCTAGAAGCCAGCAGCTTCCTAATACTTCCGCAGCACACCAATCACTCTGCCTTGAATCTGCACCGCGTTGGCGGCAACCATGATCGGCGCCATGGTCGTGTTGGCTGGTTGCAACCTGACCTTGGGTCCCTCGCGATAAAAACGCTTGAGTGTGGTTTCAATCCCCTCGATGAGGGCCACAACGATCTCGCCGTTCTGCGCGTTCTTCACTCGCTCGACCATCACGTAGTCGCCGTCGACGATATGCTCATCCTGCATGGAGTCGCCTCGAACCTCGAGCACGAAGACTTCTTTTGACCGCGTGATGTCGTCGAGCCCAATGGTCTCGGGATTCTCGAAGGTTTCCACTGGACGGCCGGCAGCGATGCGTCCAAGCAAAGGCAAGCGAAGCGATTCAGCCTGCTTCTGTCGCGCTCGCATTCCTCGCACTGGCAGCAGATCGATCGAGCGGCTGCGATTGTAGTCGCGCTTGAGCAGTCCCTTTCGCTCCAGGTTCGTGATGTGCTTGTGCACGGTCGCCAGAGAGCGCAAGCCCATTCCCGACCCGATCTCATCGAAAGATGGCGAGTATCCTTTGCTCTGGACGAAATTGGAAATGAAGTCGTAGATTTCGCGCTGCCGCTTTGTGAGGGCCATACGCGCATAAGTGTCGCGAAGAAAAGGCGAATTGTCAACGAAAAGTTTGCAAAGCTGGGCTCGTCCCGAACCAAGCTTGACATCGCTCCCGAGAAGCAAAAGCAAATACTCGCGCAGATGAACGCTGATTTAAGGATTAACGCGGATTTCTTAGAGCGGATGAATGGGGACGGATTCTGACATTGGTGTTCTTTAATCTGCGTGTATCCGTTAATCTGCGGTTATCTGCGTGAGCAGTTGCTGTTGGTTTGAGGTGTTGCGGTTTGCTTATCTTGCAACCGCCATGCCGCTGAGGATTTCCTCGACCGCAGCGATCGCAGTCTCGATCTCCTGGTCCGACGTATAGAAGTGCGGCGACATGCGTACACCCGCCTTCGGACGCCAGTCCACCAGCACATCGCGCTTCAACAGCTCAGCGCAGACTTCCTTTGAATTCGGCATGTCGATCGAAACAGTTCCCCCGCGCTTTTCCGGATCGCGGGGAGTGTTTACCTTCCATCCGCGGGCGTCGGCGAGTTCAATCAACTTTGCAACCTGGCGCTTCGACTTGGCACGAATGTTGTCGAGCCCGGCGGCGCCGATGATTTTCAACCCCGGCCGGGCCGCGTAGAGCGCAGGAACATTTGGGGTGCCGTTCATGAATTTGTATGGAGGTTCAGCGTACTTTATGGGGCCGATCTCAAAGTGAAAGGGTTTGTCATGCGCTACCCAACCGGTAAAACGAGGTTGCAGCTTCTTTCCAAGATCTGGCCGCACGTAGAGATAAGCGGTCCCCGGTCCACCGCACAGCCACTTCAGGACTCCACCACAAGCAAAGTCCACATTAAGCGCGCGCACATCCACCGGCACTGTGCCGAGGGACTGGAAGGTATCGAGTACAACATGTGCGCCGACGCGATGCGCGCGCGCGACGATCGCCTTTGCATCATTAATGTAAGCGCTGCGAAAGATGACGTGCGACACGGGCACCAGCAGAGTTTCTTCGTCGATTGCCGCCAGCAGGCGCTCAGTAGGAATATGGATTCCGTCGTCGGTGGGCACCATGTGCACGCGCGCTCCGAATGAGCGTTGCGCTTCCCAGAAGTACATCACCGACGGAAAATTCATGTCTGTATATACGACCTTGTTGCGCTTGCCGGAGAAATCGAAGCACGAGGCGACCACCGCTTCGCACTGCGTCACGTTCTGATGAAGCGAGATTGTGTTGGGCTCGGCATTCATCAATCCTTCAATTAACCCGCCGACTTCATGCCCAAGCATCCACCAGGTTTCTTCCCATGCGCGTACTCCGCGAGTAGCCCAGACTTCGGCGTACTCATTCATAGCCTGCTGCGTCGCGCGCGGCATTGCTCCGAGCGAATTGCTGATCAGATAAGTGGAGTTCGCCAGGATGGGGAACTCCGGGCGAAAGCGAAGAAGACCATCGGGCATGAGAGCATTCTAGCCCGAGAGAGTGTCGATAATCGGGTGATCGGGCCATCGGGCGATCGGGTGAAATAAACCCGCGTCGTCAGCTGCATCGCTCTTCGGCCTGCCCGGTAGAGACGCAGCATGCTGCGTCTTTACGGAAATCTCGATGCGACCGATCACCCGATCATCCGATGGCCCGATCACCCGATTCTTCTGTGACTTCCGTGCCTTCCGCGTGAACACAAGCCTTTTGGCTTTCCCAGAGCACCGCTTACAATCAAACTGGCTCTCGTTCCTGCGCCGCTTCTGAGCGAGCTCTTTGATCGAGAGCTTGCGATGGGCGACAACGCCCGGGCACTCGTTACCTACAAGAAACTCACTCGCGTAGCTCCTCCTAAATTGGGGCAGGTACTTCGTTTCGCGCAGGTTGCCGAACGCAACGGCAGCCGGCGGGAGGCGATCGAAGCCTACAGCTCAGCCGTCAACGGCTTCCTGCAGGAACGCCGGGAAAATGAGGCTTTGTCAGCGATGCGCCGGATGGTGGCGCTGGATCCCGAGCCGCGAAACATCAGACGGCTGGCTGAGCTTGCCTCGAAGTTGAACGATCGGCAGACCGCCGGCGAGGCTCTCCTCAGGATGGGGATCGAGGAAGAGAGTCAGGGACGTTCAGCCTTTCAATGGTTTGAGCGCGCTCATCACCAGGATCCCGAAAATCCGAACATTGCGTTCCAGTTCGGGAAGGCGCTGCTCGATAAGAAAGAGATCGAACGCGCGCTGCAAATATTGGGAACTGCAGCGGCAGGGCAGAGCAGCCTGCCCGAACATCGGAAAGCATATGGGATTGCATTGCTAGAGGCCCATCGTCCCAAAGAGGCAACTCCCGTTCTGTGGGCGCTCTTTCTCAAAACTCCTGCACGGCTTGATGAGATGGGTGCGCTCCTCGGCGAGCTGTTGAGCCAGCAACACTACAAAGAGGCGCTGGATCTGGCGCGCAAGATCGACACGCAGCAGCAGCGGCTGGGAACGCGAAAGGAGTTCTCGGCCTTTCTGCTGGACATTACAGAGTCTCATCCTCCCGACGCCGACTTCCTCGTTTATCTGAGCGAGCTGTTCAACGCAACCAACCGCGAGCATGACTATTGCGACGCTCTCATTCAGTTATTCCAATTACGGTATGCCGCCGGCGATTTCAACCGCGCGGCTGATGCTCTGGATCGCGCCACTGATGCCGATCCCTATCTGGAGGGCGCTGAACGACGATTAGAGTTACTGCGCGGCAAGATCGACTCCAATCGCTATCGAAATATTGCAGGCCGTCTCCAGAAAGCTGGAGCAGAGCCGGTAATGGACGAGACTCAAGAGCCGGAGCAGGAGGGCAAGGCTCTTGTTGAGGCCGAAGGGGAGCCCACCGTCCTCGAAGATCTGATGCTGCAAACCGAGATCTTCATGCAGTACTCCATGCGTTCGAAAGCCCTGGAGCGCCTGGAACGCATTCAAAAACTGTTTCCCCAGGAAGAGAAGAAGAACGAAAAGCTGCGCCAGCTCTACGTGAGCGCGGGCATTGTTCCGAAGTATGGGGAAAGCTCAAGCGAAGCCGATGTGACGGCAGAGCCTACCGTTGAATCGATCTCCGCTCCCGCAGGTTCGGCTCCCGTTTCGGGTGCAGAGGATTCGATCGATAACTTCGCGCGTGTGACTGAGATTACGCGCAATATTTATCGGCAATCGAACGTAAAGGGTGTGTTGTTTGCCGCGGTCAATGACGTCGGCCGTCACTGGAATGCGAGCCGCTGCGTCGCGGGCCTGTGCAGTCCGGGCAAGCCGCCTTCGGCAGCGCTGGAATACTGCGCACCTGGGGTAAAGCAGTCGGACGTGATGGCGATCGTTCGCCTCATCGGCGTGCTGCAGAACGTCGCCGTGCAGCACGGATCGGTCGTAATTGAAGATGCTGCGCAGGCGCCGGAACTGCGGGCGATCGACCAGCATCTAAAAACGCTTGATCTCAAATCGGTGCTCGCCTGCCCGCTTACAGACGGCGATCAACATGTCGGAATTCTTATTTTGGAACAGACCAACAAACGCCGAGCCTGGCGCTCCACCGACGTTGTGGTCCTGAAGACGATTGCCGACCAGATGGTCCTGGCCGTCAACAATGTCAAGCTCCGCAATCTGATGAAGACGCTGGCTGTGACCGACGAAAAATCGGGGTTGCTCAAACGCGCGTCATACATCGACGTGATGATGGCAGAAGTGAAACGCTCGCTACAGCAGACTGTCCCGATGACGCTCATGCTGCTCAACTTCGGAAAAGTCAGTGCCTTGTCGCGAGAGGCGGGAGAGGGCGCTCTCGAAGGCCTGATGCAAAGTCTTGGGCAGAGCATCGCGGCCAACATTCGCCAGACGGATATCGCCATCCGTTATGACCGGACCACCATCGCCCTCATCCTCGGCGACACCAAAGATACCAATTCGCTGTTCGTAATCGATAAATTTCGTAAGGTCATAGCAGGAGTGAAGGTGCCCGGAACGGAGAACCCGGTCACTATGACTGTAGGCATCGCGGGCGCTGTAATTCAAAAGGAATATGATCCTGTCGATATTGTGACTGAAGTGATCAATCGCGCCGAACAGGCTCTGGAAGTTGCGCACTCAAAAGGACCGAACTCCGCTCATGCCATGGCGCCGATCGTCGAGTCGGCGGAAGTGGCTTAGCAGTCGTTAAGGTTGATCCTGTCCAAAATCTCTAGCCCTGATAAACTCAAAGGTTTGCTCGTAGTCGGCTGAAGTCATCCTTGGTCGACTCGGCATCCATGTTCATCAACGGATTGGATTCATGCTTCAACCTTCAGATATCGCCATTGTGAATGGCGCTCGTACGCCTATGGGCCGCTACTGCGGCAAGCTCCGCGACTTTACCGCCATGGAACTCGCGGCGGTCGCCGGCAAAGAAGCCATTCGACGCTCTGGTGTTGAGCCCGGGGAAATTGATCATGCCGTATTCGGAAACGCGCAGCAGACCTCTGGCGACGCACTGTACGGAGCCCGCCATGTAGCGCTTCGTGCCGGCTTGCCCATCGAAGTTCCAGCGCTCACGGTAAACCGCTTATGTGGATCGGGCATGCAGTCGATCGTGACCGCGGCGCAAATGATTCAGCTCGGAGAATCGAAAATTGCGCTCGCAGGCGGAATGGAATCGATGTCGCAAGCGCCGCACGTGATTCGTGGCGCCCGTTGGGGCCTCGGTCTGGGCGAAGGCAAGATGGAAGATTCGCTCATGGTCGCGCTACTCGACACGTACTGCGGACTCTACATGGCGCAGACAGCCGAGAAGTACGGCGCGCAGCAAGGTATCACGCGCGAGCTGCAGGACGAATTCGCCCTGCGTTCCCAGCAGCGCGCTGCCGAAGCGCAGAAATCATGCCGCCTCGGTGAGGAGATCACGCCGGTCGCGCTCAAAGATCGTCGCGGAAATCCCACAGGCGAGATGTTCGAAAAGGACGATCACTTACGCTCCGACAGCACGCTTGAGGGACTCGCCAAGCTGAAGCCTTCGTTCGGCAAGGAAGGTACTGTCACCGCGGGGAATGCAAGTGGCATCGTCGATGGTGGCGCGGCAGTTGTATTGATGCCTGTTGCGGAA
>QIBC01000315.1 GCA_003225215.1 Acidobacteriota bacterium | reverse complement strand
TTTCGCCATCATTCCCGCCATGTTCGCGGCGACATTCCCAGTTCTGAACGCGCTGAACATCATGCATTTGCAAACGCCGCAGTCGGCAATTCTTTCTGCGGTGATCTTCAATGCGCTGATCATCATCGCGCTCATTCCCCTCGCCCTGCGCGGTGTGAAGTATCGCCCGATGGGAGCGGCAGCCCTGCTGCGAAGGAATCTCTGGATCTATGGAGTGGGCGGCGTGATTATCCCTTTCATCGGAATCAAGGCAATCGACATGATCATCACGCGGATCGGGCTAGCCTAGGAGAACGCAATGAAGAAGAACTTAATTACAGCCGTGCTGATGACGATCGTCACGACAGTATTGCTCGGCATCATCTATCCGCTGGTCGTAACAGCCCTGGCGCAGGTCATGTTTCACGACAAAGCCAACGGCCAGCTGATCTCCCACAATGGCAAGCTCGTTGGCTCGCGCATCATCGGACAACCGTTCACCTCCGATGCCTACTTCCACTCGCGTCCTTCTTACGCAGGTAACGGATATGATGCCGCAAACTCGAGCGCGTCGAATCTTGGCCCCACAAATCACGTGCTGATCGACCGAGTGAATGCGACCGTCGCGCAACTTAGGGCAGAGAATCCGCAAAATCCGATTCCTGTCGATCTCGTTACCAGCTCCGGCTCCGGACTCGATCCCCACATCACGCCGGCGGCAGCGGAGTTTCAGATTCCGCGAGTGGCAAAGGCGCGCGGCATGAGTGAACAGCAGTTACGAACGTTCATCGCCAGACATTCAGAAGGACGCCAGCTCGGTTTTTTGGGAGAAGCGCGCGTCAACGTGCTCGAACTGAATCTGGATCTCGACGAGCAATCGTCAATGGCTCCTCGCTAGCAGCGCTGTTGTATAACGTGGTTCCCGCCGCACCTCCTCCGGTGCACCGCGACTCGCGAAAATACTGCCTTAAGACCCACTCACCGGCTCCAACCCAGAGAGTCAGCACTTTCGTCATCTATTTTTCCCGTGGGAACCGTGGCACATTCGGCACTTGCAATACACCGCAATTCGCAAGCCACCGAGGGGAGAATGAATTTCCAGTCTAAAAGAAGGTTAATGCTCACAGTGTGGGCTCTCGGGGTAGTGACCCTACTCACAGTGAGCTCGATGTATGCCGCGCAACCAACCATGGGACCGGAAGGTGGCGATGTCCGCACCTTCGCCTACGATCCTCAAAACCCTGATCACATCCTGCTCAGCACCAGCGCTGGACAGATGTTTTCATCCAACGACAATGGCAAGACCTGGTCGCGCTTCGCTCACATTGGCGAAAGCAGCGAGTACGTTCTTGACCACATCTATTTTCATCCCACCGATTCCCGCATCATCTACGTTGCCGCCTGGAGCGTAAACAGTGAGAACGGCGAACTGTTCCGCACCGAAGACGGTGGCCGCAGCTGGTCTTCTCTGAAGGATATGAAGGGGAAATCGATTCGTTCGCTGACCATCGCCCCGTCGAATCCGAATATGATCGTCGCCGGCGCGCTCGATGGCGTTTACCGTAGCGATGATGGCGGCAAGAAATTTGCCCGCATCTCTCCTGACAACATCCATAACGTTCAGTCGCTCGCAGTTGACCCGAAGGACGCGAACGTGATCTACGCCGGAACCTGGCGTCTTGCCTACAAGACCAGCAACGGCGGAGAGAGCTGGCAGAAGCTCGATCGCGGCATGGACGAAGACTCCGATGTCTTCTCGATCGCAATCGATTCGAAGACTCCATCCACGGTTTATGCCAGCGCCTGCACCGGCGTCTACAAGAGCATCAACGGCGGACAGCTCTTTAAGAAAGTCGAAGCGATCCCTGTGAATTCGCGCCGTGTTCGCGTCATCAAGCAGGATCCGAACAACCGCAGCGTAATCTACGCGGGCAGCACCACCGGCCTGTGGAAGAGCGTTGACGGCGGATTCAAGTGGCGTCGCGTCTCCGCAGCTAACCTGATCATCAATGACTTGATGATCGATCCCCGCAACTCGAAGCGTGTGCTCCTGGCGACCGATCGCAGCGGTGTTATGACCAGCAACGACGCCGGCCTCACCTTCGCTTCGTCGAACTACGGATTTGCGCATCGTGAGATTCGCGCGCTCCTGCTCGACAAGTCCCAATCTGAAACCATGTATGCCGGTGTCGTAAACGACAAGTCATTCGGTGGCGCCTTCGTCTCCGCTGACGGTGGTTCGCACTGGTCAATGATCAACAAAGGGCTCAACGGCAACGATGTATTCGCGCTGGCGCAGGATTCGAACAACCAGCTGGTTGCCGGAACCAACAACGGAATCTTCCGCATGGAGCCTGCAACCCGGACGTGGAACAGCATCTTCACCACAGCCGCGTGGCATCCATATGTAACCGACCTGCACATCGAAGGCGAGAACTTGTTCGCCGGCACCACTACCGAACTGCTCTACTCGCATGACGGTGGACGCTCCTTCCAGGTGCAGCGCAACAGCGAGAAAGAGCCGGTCACGATGGTCCGCACCAGCGGTAGCCGCATCGCCGCTGCCGGATATCGCGAACTCCTCACCTCCAACGACAACGGCCGCAACTGGGGCAAGATGGAATCGCCTTCAGTCTCGGTGCTCACGGGAATGGTCCTGGACAAGGACGCGCGCCTGTGGGTCTCTTCGCCGCAAGGACTCTTCCACGAGAAGATGAAAGGCGGATGGGAAGCCGTAAAGACCGACCTGCCTGATGGCAGCATCAAGGCACTCACCTACGACCAGAACATGCACCGCATGTACGCAGTCGTGGATTCATCCAACGAAGTCTTCGCCAGCACCGACGGTCACAAATGGATGTCGGTTTATGAGAGCGGCTACGCAGTGCACCAACTAGTGCCTGCCGGCAACACTCTGCTGGTAGTCACAAAATATGACGGCATCGTGAGCTCGAATACCAGCGACCTCAACGCCAAACTAACTGCAGCCAACACCAAGTAACTCCTCCCTAACCATCTGTTCAACCATGGCGGGACTTATACAAGTCCCGCCTTTTTTTGTTTGTAAAACCTGCCTTTGCAAAACGTGGATCGGCCCCGCGTCCGCCTTGGCGGACCGAGGTGGAAGCCCTCGACTTCCGGTCGGGAGGAGCGAGGCTTTCCAAGCCTCGCGGCGATGCGTTAAGCGAAAGTAACCGAGCTCTAGCGCTGGTAAAACGCACCGCATCAGTACGGCGCGGATACAAGATCAAGCTACCGTGTACGTCTCTCACTTCCAAATCGTGCGAAGCTTCCACGCGTCGCCAGTGACGGCGACTGGCTTGCGGCTAGCTGTGAAGAGCACAAGTCTGTTCTTATCAGAAGAAGGAAACACAAGGTTCGTCATGGCGATCGTGCTGCCCTGAGCGTAAGCCTCAATCGATGAGCGATCCACAATTACTGTCAGATCATAGGGCCGGTTTTCAGCCAGGGGAGCGACGGTCTTCAGCGGGAAGTCGGGAGTAATCGCCATGCCCGACT
>QIBC01000314.1 GCA_003225215.1 Acidobacteriota bacterium | reverse complement strand
TTCACCCACTACCTACCCCAGTTCCGGGTGTGACCCTGGAACGTGCGCTACAACTGATTAAGGGCGGATTCTCCTGCGGAATCAAGAAGGAATTGAGAATGGCGCTCGATGTGTGGGAACTCGGCTTCACAGACCGCCGTGTACGCAGAGGCGAGTACGATGGAATGCGGCGATACATTGAGCAGAACCCTGTAGAAGCCAGGCTGGTGAAGTGTGCGGCAGACTATCCTTATGGTTCAGCATCCGGCAAATTTGAAGTGGATCCCGTTCCTCCACGTCTCGTAACCTCAGCGGCTAAAGCCGTAGCTTCTGGAGGTAGCTCTTAACCGGCACGACCGTAAGTCGTGCCCCTCCCCAGAGCAGGAGGATCTCGGGAGATCCTTCGGCCAACATCGGGCTTCAGGATGATAGTTTCAAGGATCGGATTGTCTTAAGACACCATGGAAGTCAAAGAACAACCAATCACGACCACCGACGCTCCAATAACCACCATAGCCCAAATCGGGACGCGTGAAGGACAGAGCGTCACGATTCGCGGTTGGCTCTATAACCTGCGCGAGAGCGGGAAGCTACTCTTCCCAATCTTTCGTGACGGCAGCGGGCTCATTCAGGGTGTTGTCCCAAAAGCTGCAGTTCCGCCCGAAGTCTTCGAAAGCATCAAGCATCTCACTCAGGAATCGGCGGTGATCGTCACCGGCAAAGTTCGCGCCGACAAACGCGCGCCCGGCGGCTACGAACTCGACGTCAGCGACGTGCAGGTTCTCCAGCGCGTATCCGAAGACGATCCATTTCCGATCTCGCTCAAAGAGCACGGCGTGGACTTCCTCATGGAGCATCGTCATCTCTGGATACGGACGCCACGGCAGGCGGCCATCCTGCGCACGCGCGCAGAGATCATCAAGGCAGCGCGCGACTTCTTCGACGGGCGGGGCTTCACGCTTACCGACCCGCCAATCCTGACTCCAGCGGCTTGCGAAGGAACGACTACACTCTTCCCAGTCGATTACTTCGACGAGCAGGCTTACCTCACGCAGTCGGGCCAGTTATACATCGAGGCCACGGCGATGGCGTTGGGCAAGGTCTATTCCTTCGGCCCAACCTTCCGCGCGGAGAAATCTAAGACGCGCCGCCATCTCACTGAGTTCTGGATGGTAGAACCTGAAGTCGCTTATGCGACCTTGGACGACTTAATGAAACTGGCGGAAGAGTTCATCAGCTTCATCGTCGCGCGCTGCCTGGAGCGCCGTCCCGCCGATCTGCAGGTCATCGGACGTGACATTTCGAAGCTCGCGAATGTTAAGGCCCCCTTCCCTCGCATTACCTACGACGAAGCTGTGCAGCTTTTGCACAAAGGCTTTGAAGAAGGAAAGCTGGAGTCTAAGTTCGAGTGGGGTGGGGACTTCGGATCGCCCGACGAGACGTACATATCTTCGCAGTTCGACCGGCCGGTGATGGTGCATCGCTATCCGGCGGCGGTGAAGGCCTTCTACATGGAGCCCGATCCGCAGCGTTCTGAATTGGCACTCTGCGTTGACGTACTCGCGCCCGAGGGCTATGGCGAGATCATTGGCGGCTCACAGCGTATGAGTTCCTACGAACTTCTCCTGAAGCGAATCCACGAGCACGGCCTGCCGGAGTCGGCATTCAAGTGGTACTTGGATTTGCGCAAGTACGGCGGCGTTCCCCACGCGGGTTTCGGAATGGGAATCGAGCGTGCCGTTGCCTGGATCTGTGGTCTGGAACACGTGCGCGAGACAATTCCGTTTCCGAGGATGTTGCATCGGATATATCCGTAAGGTAATTGTATTTGGCCGAGCTTTAGGGAAGGGCATCGGCTTTAGCCGTGCCGAATTGACGTTAGCCCAGGAGTCGCGGCTTTAGCCGCTGAGGTGCGTGATGAGCAAGCCAATGCGGCTGCCGTCTGTGAGCGATGACCAGACCTATTTCATCACATCCGGGACCGACGGAAGAGAGCGCTACTTTGCTTATTCCAAGTACGCCGAATTGTTCATCGATACGCTTTATCATTATCGCAAGGAACTTAAGTTTCGAATCCACGGATTCGTCGTGATGCCTGAGCACTTTCATCTCTTGATTACACCTCAAGGGATAACTATTGAGCGCGCACTGCAACTTGTTAAAGGCGGGTACTCATTTCGCGTAAAGAAGGAATTGAGAAGGAACTTCGATATCTGGCAGCGAGGCTTCACCGATCGGCGTGTTCGCGTTGGCGAGTTCGACGGCTTTCGCATTTACATCGATGAGAATCCAGTAAAGGCAGGATTGGTGAAGCGATCTGAAGAGTACGCTTTTGGTTCGGCTTCGGGAAGGTTCGAACTGGATCCTCCTCCTGCCGCCTATTTACCTCAGCGGCTAAAGCCGCGAACGAAGGAGGCGGCTCTTGACGGCACGGCTAAAGCCGATGCCCTTCCCTAGACCAGCCGCAACCGAATACATTCGATGACGGATCGTCTCAAAGAGCTTTCCACTCGCCCGCACAGCACGCCGACCCAGGTTGCGCCGCGCAAAATTCGTGTCATCGGTGTCCCGCTTGATCTCGGACAATCTCGGCGTGGTGTCGATATGGGACCATCGGCCGTCCGAGTTGCCGGGCTTGAGGCCAAACTCGAAGCGCTTGGGCTGGTAGTTGAAGACGGCGGCAACATCCCCGTTCCCATTGCCGAAACGAAAAAGTATGGCCATCCCAACGCGAAATATTTGAAAGAGATCGCCGCTACCTGTACCAAAGAAGCTGAGCTCGTGGTGAAGACTCTAGAGCAAGCCATGATCCCCCTGGTTCTCGGGGGCGATCATTCCATTGCGGCCGGCACGGTGAGCGGCGTAGCAGAGTTTTATCGGCGGCAGGAGCAACGCATCGGCCTTATCTGGATCGACGCCCACAGCGACATCAATACTCCGGGCACATCACCAAGCGGCAACGTCCATGGCATGCCTCTGGCAGCGATCCTTGGACTTTGGCAGGACGAACTCTCGCGCATCTACGATTTCTCACCCAAGGTGCTGCCTGAAAATACCGTGATCATCGGCGTGCGCGACATTGATCAGGCGGAGAAGGAAAACATCCGGAACGCCGGCATCACCGAGGTGTACACGATGCGCGACATTGACGAGCGCGGCATGCGCACCGTGATGGAAGAGGCGCTTCGCACTGCCGGACGCGGTACGGCTGGCTACCACGTCTCGCTCGACATGGACTGGATCGATCCTGAAGATGCACCCGGAGTCGGTACGCCAGTGCGTGGCGGCGCCACATATCGCGAGGCACACCTGGCAATGGAGATCATTGCTGACCACGGCCGCATGACTAGCCTGGAGATTGTTGAAGTGAATCCTGTAATCGACGAGCACAACCAGACAGCAATGTTAGCGGTTGAGCTGGCTATGTCAGCGTTTGGGAAGAAGATTCTGTAAGCAACTGAGTGCCGCGTTTGTTGCGGCACTTCTCTTGAAGCAGACGTTAGTTTGTACAAGCTTTCCGCATCGTGCGTTTCTACACAGGATGACGGTGTCATATTAAATGCCGACTCGACGCGACTTTCTCATCGCCACCGCAGCCGCCGGAACGGCGGCACTCCTTCGACCCATGACGGACGCATTTGCCGCCGGCTCACAACCCACTACTCCGGTAAACTTCAAAGTACCCCCCG
>QIBC01000313.1 GCA_003225215.1 Acidobacteriota bacterium | reverse complement strand
ATTACCTCCGACGTCTTTCACCATGCGCTCGAGAACTTGGAAACTTTCGAGTGGCGTGGGGCTCCGTTTGCCGCGTGGCTCATTCGCATCGCGGCGCACCGCATCGTCGATCGCTGGCGGAGCACGGCGCGGGAGAGTGGAAATCCCATTACCGATGATCCGAAGGACTTCCGCATGGAAGAGATTGAGCAGCGCGCAGCGCTCTTCCAATTGGTAAAGCGGCTTCCCGAGGATCAGCGGCGGGTTGTGGTGTTGCGGTTCGTAGAGGAGAAGAGCATTCGGGAGATTGCACAGGAACTCCGCCGGAGCGAAGGAGCCGTGAAACAACTTCAGTTCCGCGCTCTGGAAAAACTTCGTGCAAGCGTGGAGGGCGCCAATGGCTAAACTCTCACGCTACGACCTACTCGATCAGGCAATCGGCAAGGTGTTCTCTCGCCGGGACACGTTGCCTGTACAAGCGGAAGCTGAAATCGCGCCGCTCGTACATCTCGCAGCCGAATTGCGCGGCATGCCGCGTGAGGAATTTGTTGAACGACTCAGATCCGATTTGGAAAGGAGCACTTCTATGGCAGCCAAAGCAGAACCTCTAGCAGCAGTTCGCACACATGCCGCGCCGGCATTGAGGTTTAAGAAAGCCGGTCTGGCAATCGAGTTCTACAAGCGCGCTTTCGGAGCAAAGGAGATCATGCGCTTCGAGAACGAAGGAGGCATCGGACACGCAGAGCTCATGATCGGCGACTCGATCATCATGCTGGGCGAAGAGTGGCCGCAAGGTGGGCGCTTCAGCGCGGAGACCCTCGGCAACACCCCCATCAGCATCGAACTCACCGTCCCTGATGTTGATGCCTTTGTAGAGCACGCGGTCGCTGCCGGCGCAACTGTGGTGAAGCCAGTGGCAGATGAGTTTTATGGATACCGCCAGGGGACTCTACGCGATCCCTTCGGATATCTCTGGGGCGTATCCACCATAAAAGAGCAGGTGTCGCCGGAGGAGATGCATCGTCGCTTGCGCGCGATGCAAAGCGAGCAGCCGAAGAAGACGAAGGTCGATCCTGTCCCGAAAGGATATCGCACGGTTACGCCTTACCCGGTCGCACAGAATGCGGACGCGCTGATCGAGTTCGTCAAGCGGGCATTCGGGGCCGAAGAAGGGTTCCGCAGCATCGGCTCTGCCGGGGGCATACACGCGGAGATACGCATTGGCGATTCCATGCTGATGATGGGCGGCGGCGGTCCGGGACTCTCATGGCGCGGCGAATCGATTCCGATGGCCTTCCACATGTACGTCCCTGACTGCGATGCAACGTATAAACAAGCACTCGAGGCGGGCGGTACCTCGATCGGCGAACCTGTGGATCAGCCCTACGGCGAGCGGTCGGGAGGTGTGAAGGACCCGGCGGGCAACTACTGGTATATCGCCACGTACAAAGGCAAGAACTACAAGTGGGAAGGTGCGCCAGATGTTCAGCCCTATCTGCATCCAGTCCGCGCTCTGCCCGTGATCGACTTCATGAAGCGCGCCTTCGGAGCCGAGGAACTAGGGCGCTACGCGTCGCCGGATGGAGTGATCCATCACGTGACGATGAAGGTCGGCAGCTCGCATCTGGAGATGGGCGAAGCGCAGGGCATATATCAGCCGATGCCCGGCATGTTCTACCTTTACGTTCCGGACTGCGACACGTTGTACCATCGCGCCCTCGCGGCAGGAGCCACATCAATCTCTGAACCGACTGATCATCCGTATGGCGATCGCAGTGGAGGAGTAAAAGACGCTTTCGGCAACCAGTGGTACATCGCTACACACATCAAGGATATCGAGCAGTAGGAGGTGATTGTGAACCGGACATCTCCGAGATCTTGTATTGTCCGTAGTTTTCGTGGTAGCAGGGTAGTTGTGGTCAGTCAAACAGAAATGACTTGTCCGCGATTGGGAACTTGGGATAGGAGGCGGAGCTAGAATGCGTACTGGACAAATTCCCTGCTATTTCCCTGCTAATTCCCTGGTCAATTGCGAATCCCCTGTGTTTATGCGGGTCTCGGAGAAAAAATTTTTCTTCCCGGGAAAAATTCCCTGCGTTATTCCCTGCGACGGGAATTCCGGGGAAGTGATTGCTGGAGGTGGTGACTCCGTCAAGATCCAGCTCATCCGGCCCTTCTGATTACATGCCGTCGTAGTTTGGGCCGCCGCCGCCTTCGGGCGGCACCCAGGTGATGATCTGGTAGGGATCCATGATGTCGCAGGTCTTGCAATGGACGCAGTTGGCAAAGTTCACGTGGATCTCTTTTGCATTGGGGACGTCTGAGGCATCCACCATCTCGTACACTTTTGCCGGACAAAAGTGCTGACACGGATTGCCATACTCGACCGTGCACCGCGTGTTGCAGATATCGGTGTCATGAATGACGAGATGAATCGGCTGGTCGTCATCGTGCTTTGTGCCGGAGTGATAGACGTCGGTGAGCTTGTCAAAGGTGAACTTGCCGTTACCCTTGGCCGGACCGAGCATGTGCTCACGTCCGTATCCGCCGGCAGGCAGATGGCCGATTTGCTCCAGACGTTTGTGGCCGGCGTGAGCCGTGTAGCGCTCGTGCAGACCGCGTCCCAGCGTGACCTGCTGCAATGCCGCGTGAATCATGCCTTCGAACATCCCCTGTTCAAAGGCCTGATGGAAGTTGCGCACCTTCCACAGCTCCTCGCGAATCCAGCTTTTCTCCACGCGGCTCTGATAACTCGAGAGTTGATTCGCACTGAAGTCGCCATCGACCAGCGCTTCGTATGCTGACTCTGCGGCGAGCATGCCGCTCTTGATCGCGAGATGAATTCCTTTTAAGCGCTGAGAATTGACGAATCCGGCGGAATCGCCGGTGAGCATCCATCCATCGCCGGCCAGCGGCGGAATGGAAAACCATCCCCCATATGGCATGGTTTTTGCGCCGTAGCGGATCATCTTGCCGCTCTCCAGCAGTTGACGAACAAACGGATGCGTCTTGAAGGTCTGCATCACGTGGTGTGGATCGAGGCGCGGATCCTTGTAGTCGAGTCCCATTACGAAACCGAGGGAAACGATGTTGTCTTTGCTGCCGTAAATCCACGCGCCGCCGTACTCGTGATTCGTCAGCGGCCACCCTGCGGTGTAGATCACTTCGCCTGCTGCGATGCGTCCTGCCGGCAGCTCCCAGAGTTCCTTCACGCCAACGCCGTAGGTTTGCGGATTGCGCTCTTTATCGAGTTCGAAGCGTCCGATAAGCTGCTTGGTCAGCGATCCGCGTGCGCCTTCCGACAGAATGGTGATCTTGGCCTTCAAGTCGTAGCCCGGCTCAAAGTTGGACTTAGGCTGGTTCTGCTTGTCGAGTCCTTTGTCGTCGGTGCGCACGCCGATCACCCGGTCGTTCTCAACCAGGAGTTCCGATCCGGCGAATCCGGTGAAGATCGTGATCCCCGCCTGCTCGACTTTTTCTCCAAGCCACT
>QIBC01000127.1 GCA_003225215.1 Acidobacteriota bacterium | reverse complement strand
CGCCATGACTTCTGGGCTGCGGATTCCCGAAGCGCAAAGCATGCTGAAAAGAGTGTCTCGGCTGGCGCTGAACCGGCGGCGGTAGCCGCTGGGTCCCATAGCACGCACCCAGGGACTACCGCCGCCGGTACCGCATTCTCCTCGTGCTCACCTCAATTTTCGTGGTAGCAAGTAATTGTGGAGATCACACAGGACTCAAGGGCTTACTGTTTGGGAACCTGAATGACGGGAGCAGAATTAGATGCGCATGACGGGCAAATTCCCTGCTAGTTCCCTGCGGAATTTCGAATCGCCTGTATTCATGCGGCTCTCGCGACAGAAAATTTTTTTCACGGGAAAAATTCCCTGCTGTTTTCCCTCAGCCGGGAATTCAGAGTATCGATGCGTGGATTAGGCTTGGCCTACTTCGTCTTGGCCTTCGCCTTAAGCCGTACCTGGCCAGCT
The DNA here is from genome assembly GCA_003225215.1 of Acidobacteriota bacterium. Classification (GTDB taxonomy): domain Bacteria; phylum Acidobacteriota; class Terriglobia; order Terriglobales; family Acidobacteriaceae; genus Gp1-AA112. The sequence goes on along the minus strand of QIBC01000127.1, from coordinate 14,693 downwards.
TCAACCTCGACGGCATACTCGACTTTTGAAGTCCCATATTCCTTGCGAAGTTGTTCGGTCTTTTTCTTCACGAACTGTTGGAAGGACTCGAACGTTCCGGCTGGGCCTTTCGCCTTGTGCTCCTTTCGCGCTGCGGCCATGGCTTCGTAGAGTGCCTTCACTTTGTTCACCTCGGCATCGACATCGGAGCACACAATCCGGAATGGCTCCGGCTTGTCGATAACCTCAGAGGCTTCGTCCTCAAACTGGCGAACACCTTGAATGGCCAGCAGGGCGTCTTGCGGTCGGCGGTAGCCTTCTTCCTTGATCCTGAGCTTCTGCTGCCATAGCGAGTTATGAACGGCGAATTTCTGCTGGATGGTGTTGAATTTGAAACGCTGTCCGTATGTGAGCCGGCGACCGTCGCTGTACTTTTTCATGAGCGACTGCACCCGCCACTCCAGGTCGGTGGGAGGTTTTTTTGCGCCGCCTCCGAAGAAGATGTCGTACTCGATTTTCAGCCGGCGGACGCCGTCGTCGAGTTGATTCAGTTCTTCGTCGATCGTCAAATGGCACCCTAAGGCCCGGAAAATCGGCGCTTGGAGCGGAATATAGCATAGGAAATCCTTGCCACTCCGCGTGACCGGAACCTTCGTAACTGGCTCGCAGCAGCTCTCGACATTGCACTTCCGGAATTCCCACCCCAGTTACTCTTTGTGCATCTAAGACATAGCGTATGTCCGAATCCAACCTGCCGAAGATCCGGATTGTTCTCGCCGACGACCACGCTATTCTGCGGGAATCATTATCGCTGCTGCTCTCAACACAAAGTGACTTCGAGGTCGAAGGCTCGGCCCTAAACGGTCAAGAAGCCCTCGACATGGTGCAGCGCTACCATCCCGACGTGCTCGTGCTCGATCTTTTCATGCCTGACTTCGATGGCTTTGAAGTTCTGCGCACGCTGGACCGCTCCGGCAACCGTGTGGCAACTGTGGTGCTAACTGCGTCGGAATCAGATACTGACTACGCGCAGGTAGTGCGGCTGGGTGCCCGTGGTCTTGTGATGAAGGGCGACGGCCCGCAAAGGCTATTTGAAGCCATACGTCTTGTTGCGTCCGGCGAGTTGGCTTTCTCAGACGAGTTAGCACACCAGGTGGTGAGCAGTCTGGCCAACGACACACGCGCAACGCATGGTACGCCGCAACCTTCGCTGCATCGTCTCTCCGAGCGCGAGCGGCAGATCGCCTATTCTGTAGCGCGCGGAATGAAAAATCGGGACATCGCGAACCAGCTAAGTATCAGCGAAAACACGGTGAAGCGGCACCTGCAAAGCATCTTCGGAAAGACCGGAGCGAGAGACCGTCTGGAGCTCGCCGTTCTCGCCCTGAACGAAGCCAGCAAGGCTGCGTAGCCGTATTTTTCACCACGAAGACAGGGAGGCACGGAGAAAGCCAAGCTGGAGGGCTCCGTCGCGGACGTAAGAGCACTGTTATTCGCGAAGGGTGGAGTTCGAAGACTCCGGAGACGTTAAACACCACAGAGAGACAAGTTCGTCTGGCTCTTCTCCGTGACTCTGTGTATCAGTGGTGAAAAGCTACTTCCCCGAACCTGCTGCCAGCTTCTTGACCATAGCCAGCACCAGCTTGCGATCGCTGTCGTTCAGATTATTGGAGTAGCGGCGAAATTGTGTGAGGAAGCGGACTTCGTCCTCGCTCCATTGCGGAAGATTCTTTCCGTTTTGGCTCTCGGAATTGTGATCGGCGAAGAACTGCGCCAAGGCGATATCCATCGCGGACGCTATCTTGGCCAGCGTGTCCAGAGACGGAATCGTGTGGCCGTTTTCAACGCGTGACAGGTAGCAGCGCAGCAGCCCCGTGCGTTTTTCGATGTCGCCCTGTGACATGCCCTTCTGCAGGCGATAACTGCGGATCGTCTCACCAATATTCATATTAGGGTTGTTCTCGTCGTGGGGGCGGAGTTCTGGGGGTGCGAGCCGAATAGTAATCAGAGTAGAACCTTTCTGCAAGGGGAATTTTTGTCAGGCGGTTAATGCCTTGGCAGGTCCTCCCCTGCGGGGATGCTCAAATCTGCGGCTTCGGCAGCACCTGAATTCCTGCCCCACTCCTGAAGGTCTAGTTCCATGTACTTAGCCCCGGGAATGGGGTTAGGACGATAAGGCTTGATCTCCGTGAAGCCCAATTTTCGATAGATTTCTACGGCCCTGCCCATCTCGCTCGGGATGGTGTCGAGTCGCATCCGCCGGTATCCAACGGCAGCCGCGCAACGCAGTAAACAGTCAATAAGTTCACGACCGACTCCGGATCCCCGGAATGCTGGGCGCACGTACAACCGCTTCATCTCGCAGACATCCGAGCCGCCATGCATTCCTGCCATCTCGCCTTCTAATCGATGAAACGCGACGCAGCCTGCAATCTGGTCGTCGACCAATCCAAGCAGGAGCATTCCCGACCAAGGTGCGTATTCTCCGGGAAGGCGCGCCAGTTCCTCCTCGAAGCTTTGGAAACATAAATTGAAGCTCAGGGAACTCGCATATTCCTTGAACAACTCGCGGACGGCTTCGATGCGAACCGGATTATCAACCGGGACAATGGCAATGCGATGCCTGCGGATCGGCGTTGCATGCGACGTGAGCATTTGGTCATCCGGCAACACCACTAAAGATGCAGCACCGGCAGGATTGTCCAATTAATATTTTTGATAGGAGGCAACATCACCCCATCAACATGCCGCCGTTCACGTTGAGCACGTGCCCGGTGATGTATCCCGATTCGGGCGAGGCGAGGAAGCATACAGCGTGCGCGATCTGCCGCATAGTTTGCCTGCCCGGCTTGTCCCATCTGTCCGAAGATGCTGGTGATGTTGATGATTCGTCCCCAACGCTGCTTGAGCATTGAACTGATCGCAGCTTGAATGCACAAATATGGGCCAGTGAGGTTCGTCGCCAGAACGGCATCCCAATCTGCGCGTTTCATACGCATCATCAGTTGATCGCGAGTTATACCTGCGTTGTTCACGAGAATGTCGATCTTCCCGAAGCGTTCAACGGCAGACTTGAATGTCATCTTGATCTGCTCTTCTTGCGCGACATCCATCGCGAAGCTCGCAGCCTGGCCGCCCGCAGCGGTGATTTCAGATTCGACCTGCTGTAGTTTTTCGACATTGCGCGCAGCCAGGGCAACACTGGCCCCCTGGGCTGCAAGGCGTAACGCGCAGGCACGTCCGATTCCCTGCGATGCTCCTGTAACTAATGCGACTCGACTCTGAAGCGGTTTCATGAGATTTGGCAAGCAAGAAATTATAGAGGACGCCATGCGACGTCTCTGAATCTGAACTTATTCAGGAATCAATTCGCAGCTCCTGGCTTTCCCGTGAGCTGCCGAATTAAATCTACTTTCGCCTGGCGGTAAGGTCTGCCGTCGCGAAGCAATACCTCGCTCCGGACTGCCGTTCCGAGTCAGGACCGGACATAGTCCTCAGCAAACACCGCCCTTGAGGAAAGACTGAGAACTACACCTAGGAAAGAAAGCGTGGCTGTCTTCAGGAATGGGAAGATATTCAAGTTGAGGAAGAAAACCTGAGAAGGCGTCCTATCCTACCGATTCCGATACTTCCCGAGGCTTCCAACTACGGACTGCATTGACGAACTCGCGGAAGATCGCTTTCGAAGGCTCATCCAGTCGATAACTGCGCTCTGGATGCCACTGCACTGCCAAAACGAAATGGTCCGGCGAAGAAGTTTCAAGGGCTTCAATGATTCCATCTTCGGGACACCGCGCAACGACGCGCAGCCCATCTCCCGGAAGGTCTGCCGATTGATGGTGGCTGGAGTTTACTCGAACACGGCCTGCGCCTAGCAAATGCGCTAGTCTCGATCCTGAAGCGACTTGAACGTCGTGCGCGAACTCGATTTTGCGACCGGCTTCATGATTAATGCTCGTATTCTCGATGTGCTGCACCAGTGTTCCCGTGCGCCAGACATTCAAGGATTGCAGGCCGTAGCAAATTCCTAAGACTGGTTTATGCAAGTTGTGCGCATCCTGGAGAAGCAATTCGTCTACATTGTCGCGACCCGGGTCGGCGACCGCTGTCTTGGGATGCCGATCTGCGCCAAACTTCTGCGGATCGACATCCGCAGGACTCCCCGGCAGCAAGACCCCTTCACAACTTGTTACTAATGTAGCGATCTCATGTGGCGTAGCCCGCGCAGGAATCACGACTGCTTCAGCACCCTCAGCCTCGATCGCTTCGACATACTGCGGTAGGGAACGCTGATTGTATTCAGGGTTCGAAGAAGTGGGCTCGGGTATCGCGATGCGGGGCTTCACCCCATTAGTTTACAGGGTTGCAGCTACGAAACTAGCTTCCTACGTGCAGCGGGATGAACTGTGGCTTTGGGGTATTCGCGTCGCGTCCTTTTCGTTTGCTGAAGGCGCTGCGATAGACGGCGTCATATTGCGCACCTACGGCTTCGGCGCAGCGCGTCGTGCGGCAGTGCTCGCGCCCGGCGGAGGCGAGCGCCCGGCGAAACTGAGGATTGCCGGCAAGGAAGCTGGCACGCTTGGCGATATCATCCACCTCGCACGCCCGAAACCAGAGGCAGCCACGCCCATCCGGAGTGATATCCCGGTGCTGCTCGACATCACAAGCGAGCAACGCGCGCCCGCGTGCCAGAACTTCTGCGGCGACCCCATTCTGGGCGTGTTCACGGTCACAAATCACAATGTCGGACGTAGCCAGAGCTCTGTCTTGCATGGAAGGCGGCAAGACGCAAATCCATGGCATTAAATTGCACGCGGAAGCTATCTCAAAGATCGCGTGCTTAGCGTTCTCTTCTCCAAGCAATATCAAGCGCACGTCGGAGTGCCCGCGACGCACATTACAGAGAACGCGCAGGCAACGCAGGAACGCAGCGCGATTTTCCGATTCCGAACCGCTGATGACAGGAACAAGGAGAAAGACTGTTTCGGGTTCGGCTCCCGTCAATTCGATGAGCCAATTTCGTTCGGGGACAGATTCCAGCAGGCTGTGCTCGATGGGCTCCGGAATCAAAAAGATATTCGCGGCATTCACGCCCCGCTCCAGGCAAGCAAGACGTTGAGAATGACCGTTAACGACTACGGCGGCAGCCCGCGTGAGGACAAATTGTTCCGCAACTCGAAATGAGCGCGCGAGCCAGGAATTCTCGTCGCAATTTCCTGCGGCTGAGGCCAGCTTTTCGATGGGTCGTTTGAGTTGATAGACGACGCCCGATGATGCCCGTACCGCTGCCATTCCCGCGGAAAAGGAATGCGCATGAAGCAGTTCAGCGGATCTGTCGGCCCCACTTTCGTGCATCAGGTTCCGCCATTCACGCACTCGATTCCAGGCTTCGAGCAGCGAGAGCGCCCTTGCTTCCTCACGCTTTCCAGGCTTGAGAAGTGGACTCTGTTCTGCGATGTTTGGTGTCAACAAAGAGGGTCGCATTCCTGCAGCGAGCTGACCCTCCAATATAGGCAACACATCGCGCGCCAGTTCGCAGGCATGAATGACTGCCCATGGATATGTTTTTTGGGAAAGCTGTCGGCGTGTGTCTGCCTGGGCCAGGTCGACTCTGAAAATCTTTGCACCGCCAGCTGAGTCCTTCTGGCTTGTGAGTCTCGTGTAACCCATGCGCTAGGAAACTTCCTTTCGCTCGGAAGCGAGCAAGCGCGAGTATGTGAGTACCTGATTGCGGCCTCTTGATTTTGCTGCATAGAGGGCGGCATCGGCACACTCAATCAATTTCTGACGGCAATCGGCGTCACGACCGTACACAGCTATTCCGATGCTGATTGTGAGTTTCTCGTGGCCATCGAGACCCTCGATTTGAAAGTCGGCGCTTTGTACAGCTTTTCGGATGCGCTGTGCCACCGAGACCGCCTCCTCCTCGGTAGCCTCTGGAAGGATAATGACGAATTCCTCTCCGCCATAGCGCGCGACTGTGTCGACCTCACGCATATCCTTCACGAGCAGCGACGTGACCTGGCGCAGCACAGAATCGCCTACCTGGTGTCCATGGTTATCGTTCAGGGCCTTGAAGTGGTCGATGTCCACCATGAGCAGCGAAAACTGTTCGTTCCTGCGATCGGAGCGTTTTACTTCCAGATCCAGTTGCTGCTCGAAGTATCCCCGCGTCCGGAGTCCCGTCAGATAGTCGGTGAATGCGAATCGCAGCAGACCCTCGTTGGCCTGTTCGCGCGTCAGTAGGTTTTCGGATACGAGAGCAAGCGTCCAAAGTAGTTGAGCATCCTCTTCCGTGAAGCCTTCTGCCTTCTCGCAAAAGAGTTGCAGGGAACCTAGTACCCGACCTTTGACGAACAAAGGAACCACCAAGGCTGATTTTGCCCCAGCGGCCGCAAGCTCAGAATCAACTTTAGCGTGCCTTCCGGTTTCCAACATTAACGGCCGTGCCTGCTGTGTCACCCAAAAGTGGAGTAGATTGCCGCCCCAGGGGACTTGTGGACCATCGTCGATGTGCCCGCGACGTAATCGGAGTTCAGTTTTTTCCTGCGGTTCATTCCAGAAATACACGCAGGCGCTATCAAAGCTGGTGATCATGGCAGCCAGATCGCAGATCAGATTCAACGCAGGGCTCAACTGCATCTGGGATCCAGTGATCGTCGCCATGCGCAGAATGGCCTGAACGCTGCGCCAGCGCTTTCCCAGGATTTCCGGGGTCAGTTCACCTCTTGGCTGTACCGTGAACTGCGCGGTATCGAGTTCGGGACCAGAAGGCATGGACATGGGCAAATGATCAAGGGCCGCGAATTCTGGATTAGGGGCCGGACCGCAAACAGTTCTGCTGCTGCTCCTAAGATGCCGAAACAAGGGGACTTCGTGGTATCGAACTAATTAACCTGAGGACAGTGTCTTCGAAGAGGGCAGAAAGCACAGCATGTTTTACCCATGAAACCGGAAGATATCGGACAAAATTCGGCCACTCAGAACCTACCTTCCCGCATAGCTTTTTGACATTGGACGTAGGTCCAGATAAATGAAGCACTTGCAAACTACTCTGTTCCGGTACTAGGATACGTGCAGCTGTGAACACGCTCACCCCCGAAGGGCGTGTCGCTCGCGTCGCCCGTTCCAACATCTGAAGTTGCGGTTCTACCCTGTTCGTTTCCTGTGCTTGGCCGCACTACGGCCAGCACGCCACGGAGAAGCGTCATGGCTTGGTACGCATACTGCATTACCGAACAGAAGGCGTTTTTAGGTTCTGCTCGTTCTCGTCGTCCTTTCCCAGTTGATGGATTAAACGGTGTTCGTGGCAGTCAAGTGTTTGCCTATCCCAGCGGGGAACTCGCAGTGATCGTCAGCGAATATATGCCTGGTGAATTGAATCAGCAGGCCGTCATCGAACATGCGCGTGTAGTCAGCGATTGCTTCCGCAACACTACAGTGTTGCCGTTCCGTTTTGGAACAGTCTTCGATACCGATGAAGCCCTGCGCAGAGCTATTCGCTCCAACCGTAAAGCATTCACCGATTCTGTCTCGAGGCTAAAGGGAAAAGCCGAAATGCACCTCAAACTGGTCGTCAAGGACGGTTCCCTGCGCGAGGCTATGAATGACATTGAGCTGCCTAGTTCGGTCGGCGGCGAATATTTGTGCCGGCTCCGCGAGAAAGCGGCTCGTCATCGCGAGCGCCAAACCAAGGCACGCGCACTTTCTGTGCAGGTAAACAAACTCTTTCATCCGCTCCAAGAGGAAGTAAGCTGTCGCAAGAACGACACCGGCGGAATGCTCATCGACATTGCCCACCTGATCGATGAAAAGGCGGTTGAGCGGTATCAAAACAGCTATTCCAGCGCCGCCCGCCAGCTCAAGAATTGCGAAATCCTGATTAGCGGTCCATGGCCCCCATATCACTTTATGCCTGGCAAGCTCCGTACCCCCGGAAGCACGAATAGCTGACAGGGAAGAGTTTTTCAACACCACAGGCTCCAAACCCGGCCGATCAGCCGGGTTTTTATTTGAGCTAGGGCACGGGTTCAAGACTCGCAGGTGTTGAGTTGGGTATTAAACGCCTCTCTTCTTTTTCCACAATTGCGGCGAATTTGGGCTAACATAGGCATCCAAGTACCACTCTTTGGAATCTGAGTACATGATCCAGGCCTCGGATGCTGGCGATCTGGCTTTGCTCGCGTATCGGTTAAGCTCAGGAGCCCACCGCGATAACTACTCCGATTTCTTGCCTTTAAGCGGACGATCCGAACCAAACGCAGCGATAGAGAGGGCTACAGTTTGCAGTCGAAGACCAGGATCCTGATCGCCGACGATGACCAAACGATGGTCCGCTCGCTCAGCGATTACCTTTCCCGCCGCAACTTCGATATCGCTTTCGCCGGCAATCACGAGGAGAGCCTGCGCACGCTGCGGTCGTTTGATCCCGGAGTGGTTTTGCTGGACTATACTCTTCCGCCAGTGGATGGAGCCGAGACTCTGGAGCGGCTCAAGCAACTGCGTCCAGAGACGCCTGTAATCGTCTATTCCAGCGAGGCGAACGCGGAGCTAATCTTCCGGCTTTCTAAGTTAGGCGCTGAAGACTACCTCACCACTCCATTCCAGCTGAACGACCTTTTCTCGCGAATTTCGCGTGCCCTCGAAAAGCGCGGACAATCCGAAGGGGGACAGCTACGTGATCGCGTGCGGCGGCAGAGCGACTTCTCCACGCTCTTCGGCACAAGCCCGCGGATGGAAGAGATCAAGAACACGATTGAGCAAGTTGCTGATACTAGCGCCACGGTCTTAATCCGTGGCGAAAGCGGAACCGGCAAGGAAGTGGTTGCGCGGATGATCTACGGCCAATCGCTGCGCAGCGAGAAACCCTTCGTCAAGGTAAATTGCGCAGCCATCCCCCACGAGCTATTGGAAAGCGAGCTATTCGGATACGAGCCGGGCGCCTTTACCGGGGCCAACCGTCAGAAGCTGGGCAAGTTCGATCAGGCGAACTTCGGCACGCTCTTTCTGGACGAGATAAGCGAGATGCATCCGGCCCTCCAGGCAAAACTCCTGCATGTGTTGCAGGATGGACAATTTTCGCGCCTCGGCGGCAAGCGTGACATCGCTGTCGATGTCCGCGTCCTGGCTGCGACAAACAAGTTCCTGGAACAAGCAGTCGCGCAAGGGGCTTTCCGCGAGGACTTGTTCTACAGGCTGAACGTCGTCACAGTGCACATTCCTCCGCTTCGAGACCGGCGCGAAGAGATTCCACTGTTCCTGGATTTCTTTTTGCGCAAATACAGCGAGTTCTATGGCAAGCAGCCGCCGGCATTCAGCGAGTATGCAGTAACACGAATCATGGAATATACGTGGCCGGGAAACATCCGGGAACTGGAAAACCTGGTGAAAAGATACGTGATCGTGGGTAACGAATCCCAGATCATCCGCGAACTCTCAACTCACAAGCCCATCATGTATTCCGAGGCGGCGACTACCGCAGCTGCACCCCCACCGGCTCAGCCAATCCACGCGCGTTCTGCGCCAGAGCATGAGCGGTCTACGGGGAACTCTAAGACGTTGAGGGAGGATCGGCTCTCACTGCTTGAAATCGGTCGTCGCGCTGCCATGCGGGCTGAACGGGAGGCGATTGAGCGTGTACTCTTAGAAACGCGATGGAATCGCAGACAGGCAGCCAAGATCCTTAAGATCAGCTACAAGGCTCTCCTCAACAAGCTGAAGTTAATGGAAGAACAGAGTACCCAATCTGAGCAGACCGAAACCTAAAAGTGGTACTTGGATTCCACATGCCTTTCCAAAAAACTTCGGTCAGGTATGTCTCACAAAGTTGCTTAGGGTATTTCGATAGCGGCAAACGCCCGTGAATTCTGATCGTTTCTAAGTTGCCCATTTTCAACACCTAGACGAAGCAGCTTTGGCTGGTCAAGTGCTTAAGGGATTGGCAACAAAAGAGGCTACATATCCGAGACCTATGGTCTTGCACATTGGAAACTTTCTTCACTCCTGCTTGGCCGCTATGCGGTCGAGCGCCTTGCTTCTCCTGCCGTGAACGGTTCCCTCCCCTTTTGCCTCTTTGAAAACAAGCCCTCAGGAATGAGGGCTTTTTTCTTTTGGGGAACTACTCGCTGCTGTTAACTGGCGCAGTTGCAATTCCCAATGCGGGAAGCGCCAATATTGAGGCAACGCTGTTTACCTGCCATATCACCTGTTAACAAAACATGACCTGGCTCTTACGGATCGGCAGGGACGAGCAGCCAGTAGCCAGCAGCTGTTCACGTTTGACGCGGTATTCTGCGCGGGCATATGATTTTTGTTTCCCCAAAAGCCGCCGCGGCATCTATGTATTTTCGACTTTTTCGCGAGGTGAGCAGGGAATGCAGGCAACTATGGAAAAGAAGCGCCTGGAACAATTCAGGAAGCAGCTCGAGCAGCGTCAACAGGAGCTGCGCCGCGTGGTATCGCGGACACAGGAAGACGGCCGTATTGCCGATGCGGAGGCCGCTCAGGATATTGCCGACCGCGCCGCCAACTCTTACACGAAGGAATTCCTCTTCGCTCAGAGCAACAATGACCGGCAGCTACTCGGAATGGTAGAGATGGCATTGTCACGGATTCGCGAAGGCAGCTTCGGCGAATGCATAAATTGCGGGAGTGAGATTAACGCCAAACGCCTCGAAGCGGTGCCCTGGACTCGCTACTGCATCGAGTGCCAGGAAAAGATGGAGAAGGGCCAACTCGAAGAGTCCCACACTTAAAGAGTAAAGCTATTATTGAGAATCCGGCCGTTCGCGGCCGGATTTCTTATTTTCTCCGGATTGTTCCCGTCGTCTACTTCGCCTATCCCTTGCCGGACAAACTTCACGGTGTGCGTAGCTGCTGAAAACGGCTTGCCCGGGATGGGTCTGGCCGTGCTCTTCCGTTTGCGTTGGGCTTCCCGTAGCGCTGCTTACTTCGAAGACGCCTTCCCAGAACATCGCGCGTCCTCCGACGCCGATGTTGGAATCTGGATCTTTGCTATTCATAGCATTCCCTTGCGTCACCAAGGCTGATACAGAAACTCAGCTACCGCCAGAACGAGAAAACTGTCGCTGGCGGTTCAATGTGCCGACTAATCGAAACAATTGTTTGTTTGGGATGGCCGAGCAGCCTCAGCAGGTTGTCGAGGAGGTTGGCTGCTGGCCGGGGATTCTAGCAGGAATGCGATGAAAGTCACTTGCCTTTGCGACAAAATGGATCTCAAACTGCGCTTTCGAGCCAGCTTGCGTACAACCGATGAAACTGATGCACGCCCTTCTCCTGCCTGGCACTGAATCGGCCGCGAGTATAGCTGCGCGACTTCAAGTTACGATGAACCACCTCGCAAATGTGTCCGTCTTCTATCTGAATCTGGTCGCTGAACCGGATGGTCTCGGCGGGGGTTTCAGTAGACAGCGTGCTCTCCGGGAAATACCACTCGAAGATGGCAACGCAACGCTCCGTGGCCAGAGGTAGCACGATGTTGAGTGATACGTTGTCGGGATAGCAGTTCAGCATCCAGTTAGGAAAAATCCAGAAGTATTCAGCCTCTCCTCCTGAAGCCTGGCTATAACGACGCTGAACGTCATTCTCATTCTCAGGACCGCGAATCGGACTTGCCTGGCGCGAATGGGACTCGAAGATTTCGGTCACATACTGTCCATAATCAAGTTCGCGATTCAAGGTGGGATGGACGCTCGGCAAGTGGTACCCCTCAAGATAATTGTCGACGTAAACCTTCCAATTGCACTGCATCACATACTCGCGGCGGTCGGCCGGCTTGAGCTTCTCGAGCCCATATTTGCCGGTTTGCTGTGGCAACTCACGCAAACTAGGCAACAGAGCTTCGGGCTTTGTATCGAGGTTTGCAAAGATCCAAGCTCCCCATTCCCCAATTGGAACTGGCTGCAACCCGAACTGCGAGTAATCGAAGTTCGCTGTGCCATCCATCTCGGGCGCATTCAGCAAACGGCCATCGAGCGAGTACGTCCAGCCGTGATATCCGCAACGAAACACTTTCCGTGATCCGCAGCCTTCGGCCGGCGGACCCGCGCGATGACGGCACACGTTATAAAAGCCGCGCAGGACGCCATCGCTGCCTCTCGCGATTAGCAATGGCTCGCCTGCCAGCTCAGCCGTAAAGTAATCTCCAGGGCTTGCTACTTGATCGCGACGACCTACAATCTGCCAAGTTCTGCCGAAGAGAAACTGCTTCTCGCGCTCCAGCAGCGCCTGATCGAGATACACATCGGCCGGAAGAGTCCACGAGTTTCTGACCTCTGGATCAATCTCGACATTGCAACTTGGTTTGAATGAAGGAATCGCCATGATTTTGAACGAATGTCCATTTAACCACGGAGACACAGAGGGACGGAGAAGTGCGGATCGATTGCTGATCCTCGCTGATTCGCAGGAGACTCCCTCGACCCTCAGCGTCCTCCATGTTCAATTTGATTTCTCCGTGACTCCGTGGTTAAAAGGAAGTCATGCTACGATTGCGCTCTACTTCCGCTTTCCAAAGGACCTGATTGGCTTTAGCGGTGGAAGTGCCGGGTTCGCAGCGCAGGCGTCGGCGACTGCTGCGAATCCTCGGCTTCGGATTCGGCATTGCCGTTATCGTCGGAAATACTATCGGCGTAGGCATGCTGCGCACCCCGGGCGACGTCGCTACCCAACTTCCAAATCGCGAACTGTTCCTCGCTGTATGGATTGTGGGCGCCTTTTTTACGTTCCTCGCCGCCATGAACATCACTGAGTTGGGCACGATGTTGCCCTACTCCGGCGGACACTACACGTTTGCCCGTCATGCTCTGGGCGAATATCCCGGCTTCGTAATCGGATGGACCGATTGGCTTTCAACCTGCGGCAGCGAGTCAGCCGCTGCCGTAGTGATGGGTGAGTATCTCGGAATATTGTTCCCTCCCCTTGCCGGCAAGGCGCGGATTCTCGCAGCAGCCATCGTGGTCTCGTTAGCAGCGCTGCAATGGCGCGGGGTGCGCTGGGGCAGCGGCTTTCAGCAGTTCAGCACACTGCTCAAGGGATTAGGATTCTTCGTCTTTGTATTCGCATGCTTCTTCTATCGATCGGCGAGTGCTCAACCGATGTCCTCGACGCTGACACGATTACCGCATGGGTGGACATTGTTTGTCGCATTCTTATTGGCGATGCAGTCCATGATCTACACCTACGATGGTTGGGCAGGAGTGATTTACTTCTCTGAAGAGGTACAGAACCCAGCCCGAAATATTCCACGATCGATGTTTGGCGGAGCCTTGGCCGTGGCTGCCATTTACATTTCAGTGGGATGGGCGATGGTGCATGTCCAGCCGATAACCGCATTCGTGGGACAGCAAATGGCCCTCGGCACTGCCGCCGATAGTATCTGGAGCGGCCACGGCACGCGTTTGATCGCGGCGCTCACGGTCATTTCCGTAATCAGTTTTATGAACGCCTGTCACATGATGGCTTCGCGCGTTGTCTTCGCTATGTCGCGCGATAGATTAGTGACCAGTCGCGCGGATGTGGTGAACCGTGGAGGGACTCCGACCATCGCTTTAGCGCTAAGCACGGCAGCCGCTCTGATGTTCATTCTGTATGGCGGATTCAACAAGATCATCGGCGTCCTGGCGTTCTTTTTCGTCATCAACTACGTCGCCGACTTCATCTCGATCTTCGTTTTGAGACTCGGCCGGGCCTTAGCGACTAGTGTCTTATGGAATTTTGAGATGCTACTCCGCATAGCCGAAGCACTCTCGCTGGAATGACACAACAAATGCCTGGCCGAGCGGCCAGGACCACGTTGCTCCGTGATCACGCCGCTCACTATCAGGTGAGAACGACGTTATCGATCAACCGCGTACTTCCCACGAAAGCCGCAACCGCCACCAGCGTTCCAGCCTTCACTTGCGACACACTTTCCAAAGTGTCGCGATCGACAATCTCGACGTAGTCCAGTCGCACTGATGGTTCGCTGGCAAAAACCTGCCGCGCAGCCTCGATCAGCCTTGCGGCACTGCGTTCCCCGGAACGATATTGCGCGTGGACCTCTCGTAGTGCCCGCGACAGCACAGTAGCCTGCTTGCGCTCTGCTGGCGAGAGATAGGCATTGCGTGAAGACAGCGCCAATCCGTCGGGTTCGCGGACAATCGGAACCACAACAATCTCCACCGGAAACATCAGATCGCGCACCATGCGTTTGATGATCGCGACTTGCGCGGCATCTTTTTGTCCAAAGAAGGCAACGTCGGGCTCAGCTATGTGACACAGCTTGGCCACGACTGTAGCAACACCACGAAAGTGCCCCGGCCGCGAGCGGCCATCGAGTCGATCGGAGATTCCTTCCACCGGCACAAATGTCACAGCTCCGTCCGGATACATCTCCTCGACACTCGGCGCAAACAGCAGGTCGACACCTTCGGCTTCGAGCTTCTTGCGGTCGGCTTCAAAAGTTCGAGGGTATTTTGCGAGGTCTTCGTTTGGACCGAACTGTGTTGGGTTTACAAAGATCGACGCCAGAACGAAATCGGATTGCGCTTTGGCTGCGCGTACCAGCGAGATGTGGCCGTCGTGCAGCGCACCCATGGTAGGAACAAAGCCAACTCTCTTGCCCTGCAGTTTGGCAGCGCGGGTCTCCGAGCGAGTCTCAACAGCTCTGGACTGAAGTTTCATTCAGGAATGTGCTCGAATTCGACGAACTGTTT
>QIBC01000312.1 GCA_003225215.1 Acidobacteriota bacterium | reverse complement strand
CGATGTAAACAACGACACGCCCATCGTGACTGCAAGCGCGCGAAAAAACGTGCCATATACGCCGTGAATCGCAACCAGCGGCAAAAATACGACAATTGGCGTGACTGTGGATCCGATCAACGGCGCCGTTACTTCCTTGAGTGCGCTGTAGATTGCCTGAAATCTTCCCTGCCCAAGGTCGCGATGCAGGACGATGTTCTCGATGACAACGATGGCATCGTCGATAACTAATCCGACCGCGGCTGCCAGTCCACCAAGCGTCATCAGATTGAAACTCTCGCCGATGGCCTTCAAGACGATAAAGGTAATCACGATGGTGATCGGGATAACCATCCCGGCGACGGCCGAGCTCCCCCAATCGCGCAGGAAAACAACGATGACAATCGACGCCAGCACTAAACCAATCAGGATCGCGTCTCGCACGCTACTGATGGAGTCCCGCACCAGTCCTGATTGATCGTAATAGGGAGTCAGCTTGATGCCCGGCGGCAACGTCTTCCTAAGCTCAGCCACCCTGGCGTTCACTTCGTCCGCTACTACCACGGTGTTGCTATCGGGCTGGCGGTTTATCGAGAGCAGCACGGCAGGCTTGCCGTTCGCCGTCACCACCGTGTACTTGGGTTTGGTGCCGTGCGTGACGGTCGCGAGATCGCCAATGTGAATCGGAATCCCCGCCGGGTTGGTCTTCACAACGATCTGGCCAAGCTCCTCGGGGCTGCGAACCTGGCCGTTGATCAACCCCAACACGAGCTGGTGATTGTCCTCAATGAGGCCGGGCGAGTCCACAAGGTTGGTCTTGGCGACGGCGTTCGTAATGTCCGGCACCGTAACCGAGGCGCTCAAGAGCTTGGAAGGATCCGGTGTGATTAGAAATTCCGGCTCCTGCCCTCCCTGGACCACAACAGTTGCTACACCATCCAACCGGTTAATCTGCGGCTTGAGCTCATAAGTCGCTAACTCCCAAAGCTGCGTCTGCGGAACCGTATCGGAGGTGAGGCTATATCCCATAATGGGAAAACTTGCGAAGGTTAGACGGTGCGTATCGATCTTCGCGGTATTTGGCAGCGTGGTTTGTACCTGTGCCACGGCGGAGTTCACCAACTGCAACGTCTGCACCATGTCGACGTTCCAGTTGAAGAAAAGATCAACTTCCGCAGAGCCGCGGCTGGTAATGGAATTTACTCGTTGCAGTCCGGGAACGCTGTTCACCGCATCTTCCACGGGCCGAGTGATCGTCACCATCATCTGATCGATCGGCATTACGCCATTGTCGATACCGATGATGATGCGGGGAAAGTTCACTTCCGGGAAGACAGCGACTGGAATGGTGAACGCCAGATATGCGCCCATGATCGCGAGCGCGATGATTAGAAAAATGAGCGGTTTCGAAAAACGCGAGAACCAATAGTCGGGCAGCGGAGCTGGAGCGCGCTGCACTTCGTCGATTGGCGTGATCTTGGTCGCCATGCTTACGGCTCGCTCCCGCCCTCGCCTTTGTCTTTGCCTTGGTCTCCGCCTTCCTTGCCGGGAGCAGCCGGCGCTTCAACCTTTACTTTTGTCTTGTCCGGCAAGCCATACGCGCCCGTGCTCACGACTTGCTCTCCAGGCTTGATGCCATTCACGATCTGCACGGAGTCGGCGGTTTGCACGCCGGTCTCGACTTCCCGTTTGTTGGCAACGCCGTCGACGCCGATGACCATGACCGACTTCTTGCCTTCCTCGTCAGTCACCAACGCCTCAGCGGGAACGATGAGGGCATCGGGCACAGTATGCGCGACCATCGACAGTGATGCCGATGATCCGGCTTTCAACGCGCCCTTGGGATTAGCGGCTTGAACCCACACCTCGACGGTGGTGCTGCCAGGATCGAGAGCAGGACTGACCAGAATGACCTTGCCTTTGATTTCATCTTCGAGGCCCGCCATCTTGACGGTCGCATTGTCACCCTTCTTCAGCAGCGACGCCTGATTCTGAGGGATGTGCGCTTTTGCGATCATTTGCGACAGGTTCATCACAGTGATCAGAGGCGCGCCCGCCGTTGGCAGCATTCCTGGATACAGCGGTCCGTCGGTGACCACACCGTCGATCGGACTGCGGATTTGGGAATATTGAAGCTGAGCCTGCGCCCCTTTGTATTTCCCCTCTGCTGCGACGAGCTGCCCGCCAGCAGACTTGAGCGCCTGCTGATTTCCACCCGCTTTCAATCCGTCGAGATGCTTCTGGGCTTGCTCGTACTGGGCCCGGGCCTGCACCATTGCCACCGCCGCTGCATCGAGATCTTTTCGCGGAATCGCGCCCTGATTGAAAAGATTCTGGCGGCTATCGAAGAGCTTTTGTTGGGCATCGAGATTTTCTTTTGCCGCCTTCGTGTCTGACTCTGCCTTCGTCAATTCTTCAGGTATGGAGTTCTTCGTCGCAATTGCAGTCTGCGCCTGCGTCTGCTCCAGGTTGCCGCGATTTTCCTCTTCGGAGGCGGCAAGATCCTTGTTCTCGAGCGTCACCAGCAACTGCCCCTGACGAACCTTCGATCCACGGGTCACATAGGTCTTCAGCACCGGAGCGGCGATCTTGGGAGCAATCGTGGCCTGATTGATTGGATACAGCACGGCATCGGCGGTCACAGTTTGCGAAATGCTGCCCTGCTTCACGGGTGCCGCCTGCACTGACACGATCGGTGGAGGCTCGGCCTGCTGTTTTGAACAGGCAGCGAGTGGCAGGAAACTTAGGGCAGAGAACAATCGAATTGACTGCACAAGCCGTCGAGTTGCCATGGATTAGAAGACCCCGGTCAAAGTCTGCAGATTAGCGATGGCCAGCCGGTATCGGGCTTCGCCGTCATCATAATTGTTGCGGGCCGTAACCAGCGAATTCTGGGCGTCCACCACTTCAAGAGCCGTCGCCTCTCCCCCC
>QIBC01000311.1 GCA_003225215.1 Acidobacteriota bacterium | reverse complement strand
GAGATGTCTGTTCGCTTCGGATCAAAACAACGTGGCAAAGAAGAGATCCTGGCGCGATATGCCAGCTTCCTCTACATGGGCAGCGGACAATACGGCTTCGCCACTGCCGCAGAGTACTATTTTGGGCGGCCCCTGGCGAGCTTCACTGCGGAAGATGCTGACAAGGCGGCATTGCTTGCGGGCATTGCAAAATCACCTCGTTATTACGCTCCGAACTCCATTGATACAGGTAGAGTTTTGCATCGCCGCAACCAGATTCTCAGGCTCATGCTGGCTCGCGGGTCGCTGTCAAGAGATGCTGCCCAAGCCGCCGAGAGAAAGCCGATTACCCTGGCGACAATGAACTCCGCGCTAGAGGCAGCTAATGTGAGCCAGGCTCCTGCCGTGATCGAGACTGTTCTCGATGAGCTGAGGCTTCGGTATTCCGAAGTGAATGCTGAAGACCTTCTGCAAGGACGAATTCAAATCTATTCCACCGCCGACTCTCGCTTACAGGGAATCGCAACCCAGGCATTGGAGCATGGCTTGACGATGTACGAACAACGCCATCCCAGGGCTGCCGGGATCATCCAGGGCTCCGTTGTTGTTCTTAAGAACCGTGACGCCAGCATCCTCGCGGAAGAGGGCGGACGTCGAATGTTTAACCGGCGTCTCAATGACTACAGCGACTTCAATCGCGTTACGCAATCGGAACGGCAACCCGGTTCGGCGATGAAGCCGATCGTGTATCTTGCGGCCTTTCTGCATGGTCCCTTTACTCTCGAATCGATCGTTCCCGATGAGCCGATCAGCATCCCGGACGGCGACAAGCCGGGCGGGAAAGCCATCTCCAACTACGACGGCGAGTTCAAGGGACCGATACCTCTCCGTCTGGCGCTGGCAGAATCCCGCAACGCGGTAGCTATCTGGATTACAAAACAGATCGGCATCGGCAGCATTCTGCGTGCAGCGCAGGAGGTAGGTATCGAGTCGCGGCTCCAGCCGTATCCAACTACTTCGCTCGGCGCTTCCGAAGTGAACCTGCTCGAACTTGCGAACGCTTATCGGACGATTGCTTGTGGATCATTCAATACTCCTCATGTAATCCGGCAGGTCTCGCGCGGTGCAACGTTGGTTGCCACAGCCTTCGCAGAGCAAACCATTCCTGAGGCCGTGAATTCCACTGCAATAACTCTCTTGCAGGAAGGCCTGCGCGGAGTGGTCCGCTTACCGACCGGCACAGCCCATTCGCTCGATGGCGTCGACTTTCCGATTCCCACGATGGGAAAAACAGGAACGACCAGCCAGTTCAAAGATGCCCTGTTCGTCGGTTCCACCTATGGGATGGAAGGCATCACCGTCGCGGTGCGAATCGGCTTTGACGATAACCGCTCCTTAGGAAATAAAGAAACCGGCGCCCGCGTTGCGCTGCCGGTATTTAGAGAAATTCTGCTGAATACCTATGCTGCGAAGCTCGTCGGTGACGTTCCCGAGTTTCCCGCGCAAATGGAAGACAGCATCGCTCAATTCCTGAAACCACCCGCCGAGGTCACGCCCGAAGACGTCGTAACTCAACCGCAACTCTAGAGACCTCGACTACCCTCTGAACAAAAAACGCTCAAGCGCATCTTCAACATGCGTTGCAGCTTCAGGAGGTGGAACCGAAGTGGCAGGAACAGTTAGAGAAATGAATTATCAGTCGGTCGGTGCATATTTCCGATTCATGGCCGCCTACTCGCTCGCAATGGCTGCAGATTACGTTCTGGTCTTGCCCGCGACCATCATACCGGCGCCGGCTAGGATCATCACTGCGCTGATGATGGGTGAAATTTTGTCGCTGTGCTGCGTCTGAACCCCAACTGAGACGCCACCTGCTGAAATTCCCTGGCGCTCATTGTGAGGAATTGGGATCACCAGCGATAGCAAACCAAGGACGATCAATGCCAACCCAAACAGAAAGAGTATCTTCATCGAAAGCCTCCTTGCGGCACCCGTGAACTAACTTGCTGATCGACAGTTATCCCAAATTAACTCTAGCGGCAATACTAACCCTTGCCAAAACACGCGATGCTACACGTTATCGTTTTGTTAGATCTGTTCATAAGCGCTCACATTAAGACTTACTCAATCCCCTAAATAGGGACTGGATGCTTACGTTGTCCTGCAGCATTCCAGTTCTGTTCAATTGTGAACATACGGCTTAACCCAGAGTTGTTATGGTTGCTCCCGAACGCCGTACCGGCGCTGAGCCGAGAAGAAGAGGTTTGTATGCGGATACAAAGACGTCACAACATCTGTTTGACAGCACTTTTAGTACTCATTTTCGCGGCGGGTTGCGGCGATCCGGACAAGAATGGCGCGGCTCCCACCGATCCAGTAGCTCCCCCTACAGTCACGTCAGTTACGCCGCCAACCGGCTCTACGCTCATTTGTCCCAACACCGCAGTTGTCACTGCGACCTTCAGCAAGGCGATGAACCCTTCGACGATTAGCACTTCCACGTTTACTTTGAGTTCAAGCGCTGGCAGCGTGTCTGGGCAAGTTAGTTATGTTGGGGCTACCAGGATTGCTACCTTCACACCCACGGCTGCTCTTACTGCAAGCACGACCTTTACGGCTACGATCACCACCGGAGCCGCTGACACATTTGGTAATCCACTGGCTGCCAATTTCGTGTGGACATTCACGACGTCGGCTCCTTGTCCTCCACCTCCAACGCCTCTGCCCGCGCCCTCACCTTTAGGAGCGGCTTGTAATTTCGGAATTCTGGGTGGCACTCCAGTGGTTAGTAGCATTGGTCTCACGAAAGTTACGGGAGGAGATGTAGGGATATGGCCGGCGGCTTCGATCACTGGATTTCCGCCCGGCACAACCACCGGAGCATTTCACGCGGGCGATGCCGTGGCTATGGCCGCGCAAGGAGATTTGACCACCGCATACAACAACGCCGCAGCCGCTCCAGGAGGAGCAATCCTCCCGGCAGACATAGGCGGACTCACTCTCGCGCCTGGCGTTTACAAAACCACAAGCTCACAGCCATCACTCGGAATCACCGGGAATCTGACTCTGTCTGGCGCGGCCAATGGCGTGTGGATATTCCAAGTCGTCTCCACGCTTACAACTGCCGCTGGGAATAGCCAAGTCATCATGGCCGGTGGCGGCCAGTCTAAGAACGTCTTCTGGCAGATCGGAAGTTCGGCCACGCTCGGAACCAACACGACGTTCTCAGGGAACATCATGGCTCTGGCCTCC
>QIBC01000310.1 GCA_003225215.1 Acidobacteriota bacterium | reverse complement strand
TCCCCAGCGCCAGGGTAACGATCGCCACAATGCTCACGATCGGCGTCTTCAGCAGAATGCGAAATCCATAACGCACATCATGGAGGAAGCCATTCATCATGTACACCTCAGGGAGTTCTCACTAACTTGAGTGAGCAATTTCCAGTCCGACAGAATCCATACCTAAGCTGATGAAAAGAAGCGTGGCCGGAAGTCTTGTTCTCGCGAAATCTGTGCGCAGAGCGATGGAGGTGTTCGAGAACGAACGGCGTTGGTATGTCCGCGGCAGTGGACAGAGGTGGAAACCCCGCATTTCATGCCAAGGAGCAAGGCTCTCCAGGCCCTTTGGCATCTCGAATCGGGAGCATGTGAGCTTTAGCGCTGGCGAAACGTGGGCAACGCGCGCGATATAACTCATCGAGCTCGTGCCCTCGCAGCTCTAACCGCAGGTGATTCTATGCGTACTGCATGCTTTCATCCGATTCGCTGGTCTCAATCGACATGGGCACGCGCGGCAGCGGGCTGTCGAGGATCACTACTCCCTGATCGTCGGCAAGCCGGCGGAACGTCGGGGAGATTTCGTAGAGCTCTTCGAACGAGCTTGCTGTGGCTTCCAGTTGCGACTCGTCTGGAGCCAGTCCTTCCGAGTCGCGCAGCACAAAGAATTTGCTGCAGAGGCGACGCACCGTCGACAACCGGTGAGTGATGATCAGCGCTCCCATCGTTGTGCCCAGGACCTCTTCCAGGCCCTTCTGCACGGCCTTTTCCGTGGTCGCATCGAGCGAGGCGGTGGCTTCGTCGACGACCATGAATATGGGCTTGCGCATGGCCGCTGCACCGATCATGAGCCGCTGTTGCTCGCCCCCGGATAATTCGATGCCATGTCGGCCGACTCGCGTATCGAGACCGGCGGTGAGGCGGTCGCCGAAGTCGATCTTCAGCTTGCGCATCATCGTCCAAAGCTCTTCGTCGGGCACTGCAATGGGCTCATCCGTAAAGCGATAAAGGAGGTTGTCACGAACCGTGCCATCGAACACCTGCGCCTGCTGCGGGACATAGGCGATCAGGTTCAGCCAGGAATATAGCTGGACGTCGCGCAGATCGTGACCATCGATCAAAATCGCACCTGCGGTCGGATCCATATAGCGCATGAGCAGTCGCATGATCGTGGTCTTGCCTGCGCCGGACGGTCCGATGAGAGCCGCCTTCTCGCCGGGTTCGATAGTGAAACTCACGTTGCGCAGTACCGGCAACATGGGCTTGGGGCTCACGCTTGCATCCTCGTTCGCCGTGCGGGGGCGCCCGGCACTCCGGAATTCTTGAACGCTCTGGGAGTCTGCTTCGAGAAGATCGTTCGCGGCAGATAACGTCGGCAGGTCGCGCTTCTCAATCGCGTAGGCGTATGAGACGCTGCGCATTTCCACGCGCACCCCGTTCTTTCGCCGAAGTTCGATTGCATTCGGCTTGTCCGTAGCCTCTGGCGGAACCCTTAGCGTGAGCATGGCCGTACGAATGGCCGGCATGTTCCAGTTGATCTGGTGCTCGATGTGTCCGATGGTCCAGATGCTTTCGCTGACCTTGGTGGCATACATCAGCAGCGGAATGAAGACGCCATTCGACCAGTCACCCTGCCATATGCGCCACGCGCCGTATGCAAGTGTGCCGAGAAGAACGAAGCGGTTGGAATATCCGCGCCAGGTAACTTTGCCGATGAACCACAACCAGAACTTGCGCTCCTCGCCGAGAACTTTCTGGAATGCGCGATTCTGATAGGCGATCTCTGCCCCTTCCTTCGCGCAGGTCTTTACGCGCTCGATTTTTTCCCAGCGCTCATGCTCCCAGCGGTTGAGGCGACGGAACTCTTCGTCGAAGGGAACGCACTTTTCGGCGATGTTGCGGTTGAGATATACGAGCCAAACGAGATAGCTCGCCAGCAGCAGCGACATGAAGAATGCGGCGGCGGGCACGCGGAACCATAGAAGCGTGAGAGCCACGGTGAGCGAGATGAGCGACGAAGATCCCTCGAACGCGAGCAGGTTTTCCAGTTGCTCGATTCGTCCCTTGCCGCGTTCGATATTCGCGGTATTCAGGTACGAACTCTCCTGTAGGTGCTGTCCCATGCTCTTTTCAAAGAACAATTCATTCATGCGGCGCTTCAACTGCGAAAGGTTCGCGCCTTGCGCGTACTCGCGCGCGATCATCTGCAGGCGGTCAAAGTAGCCATAAATAAGGACGCACACACCCATGCCGAGGAAGCTCATGCGGACGGCATGCGCATCGTGCCGAATCAGACCGTCGACCAGATACTTCGCCAGCCACGCAATGCCATTCAGTGCGGTAACTGAAACGGCAAGAGAGACAAGCATGCGCTTGGTCCAGCTGCGGCTCTCGGCGGTGATGAACTCCTGGTACACCCACTGTGCGACGCTCCAGCTTTCCTTCATCTCATGCAGGTATTCGCCCCACGAGCGGGAAATTGTTCGCGTATCTTGCGGATCGACAATCACGAATGTCCTTTGGGTTGCAGTGTGGCTATTATGCGGAACCACCTGCAGTATCCGGTGGTGCCGTTGGTGGTGCAGCCGTGGTAATAAGTGGATGCCCCGGTTTCGTCGGGGATTCCGGACTTTACAGTCTGGCTGAAGAGCGCACTGCTTAGAATTGGGCTTTAGCCCTAGGCATTGTCGTGGGCCAAGTCTGTCCAAATTAGCCGTGCCATCCCACTTGCCTAAATTAGGCGTGCCATCCCAGACGAGTGCCGCGCTGTTTGCGGCACGGTTGAGAACAGGCCGGAGTGAAACTCCGGGTTTGCGCATTTTGTGTTTGAGTCCCGCGTCGTTTGCGGGACTACCGGATTTGATTTGCGACGGAAAAGGCAACTCAGCCGTCCGGCTAGAAGCCGGACTCGATTTCGGAACAACGTTCACCGGGGGTTGCACCCACACTATTCTCAACTCTGCCGCAAAAGGCGCGGCCATGCTCTCGGACGATGCTCTCTTCGCAGGAGTTAGTTTGGACAGCCCTGGTCGCGGGCCGGCGCTGAAGCGCGATCTATTACGTGCCCTTCCTATTGCGAGAGTTGAAAAGCCTCGTTCCTCCGGAGCGCCGGGCCCCTAGCCCGGCGTACGAGATAATACTCAGACACGCACGCATCGGCTGCCGCCGCCAGTACTGACATGCTTACTCGCTTGCATCGGCTACCGGCGACAATATCACTGCGTCTAACCTTTCGATTTAGGTCCTGCTATGACACTCATGTATCAACTTCGCTACGCCATTCGCATGCTGCGGCAAAACCCCGGATTTGCTGCCGTTGCCATCATCACCCTTGCGTTGGGAATCGGAGCCAGCACTGCCATGTTCAGTGTCCTCGATGGCGTGGTGCTGAAGTCGCTGCGCTATCCGGATGTGGAACGCATCGTGGCTGTCAACACGAGATTTACGAACGAGGGCCGCTCCATCTGGAGGAGCGCCGGTGGCGATCTGGACGATTTGCGGGTGGAGACGAACTTGTTCGAATCCTTCAGCTTCTACCAGGGCTGGGAGATGGGAGTGCAGGTCGTGAAGAGTGCCGAATTTGTCCAGGCCGCCTTCGTGGATACAAATTTTTTCCATTTTCCCAATGAGGGACAGGTTTGGGCGGCGATATCGCCGATTCCGGAGAACAGAACCCGGAGCGGCTACAACTACAAGGCGGTAGCAAAGCTGCGAGACGGAGTCTCAACCTCCGCCGCCAACGCTCGGTTGCAAGCGCTGGGAGCCCGGCTGGCGGCCGCATTTCCTCGGGACAACGGGGATAAGACCTTTACTGTCATCCCGCTTCAGGACCAGCTTTCAGCCACTGTACGCTCCACGCTCTTTATCCTGATGGGTGCCGTTGGCCTAGTGCTGCTGACCGCGTGCGCAAACGTAGCTAACTTGATGCTCGCCCGGGCCACCGCGCGCTCGCGTGAACTCGCGGTTCGCAGCGCGCTCGGAGCCAGTCGCGGCGCCCTGGTTACACAGTTGCTCGCCGAGAGTGCGGTGCTGGCGACACTGGCGGCTGTACTCGGAATCGCCCTGTCGGTTGTGGCGACTAAGACCCTGCTCAGCCTGGGCGCGCGCTTTATGCCGGGAACGCTGCTGGCCGGCATCACACTGGATTGGCGTGTGCTCGCCTTCGCTTTGATAGCTGCGCTGGTTACCAGTTTCATTTTCGGAATCGCTCCCGCATGGCAGGCGACGCACGTGGATCTTCAGGACGCATTGAAGCAGGGGGGCACTCGCGGACAGCTGGGTGGCGGCTCGTCACGCTTGCGCAATGGACTCGTGGTCGCGCAAGTCGCCGTCTCGCTCATGCTCGCCGTTGGCGCAGGACTGCTCTTCCGCACTCTGCTGGCGCTGCAGGGAGCCGAGCTGGGTTATCGCAGTGAGGGCATCTTAGTCGCTTATGCGAACATGCCTGCAAGAACGCCCCGGGAGCACGAGCAGGCGGAGCAATTCTTCGAACAGTTGACGAATCGGCTGCGGCAGCTTCCCCACGTAACCAGCGCGGCCGTCGCATTCGGCCTCCCCGCGGGTGAATACGGCTCCAATGGTTACTTGGCGGTGGAAGGCCGGCAATCGTTCACAAGTGGTGACTTTCGTACGCTGCCCCACGCA
>QIBC01000126.1 GCA_003225215.1 Acidobacteriota bacterium | reverse complement strand
ACGTGAATGCAGCGGGCAACGGGGGGTTTGTAAATGCCAACACCGGCGAGATTCTTATTGCCGGTCAAAACGGCGTCGGCTTGAACGGCAATGTTAATACCGACTACAAGCATTTCGCTCCTCGGCTTGGAGTTGCATACCAGTTCTCTCCCAAGACCGTAGTGCGGGCAGGATTCGGCCGCTCGTATGACGTCGGCGTGTTTGGCGTGTCGTTCGGCCATAACGTCACTCAAAACCTCCCAGTGCTGGCCAGCCAGTCGCTCAACCCGACGCAGCCGTATGCCCCGGTCTTCACATTGGCAACAGGACCGCCGGCTGCGACCAGTCCTGGCGCCATCCTGGCTGCTGCGCCACTAGGTCCTACGGGGAATCATTTGCTGCCGAATGGCATCTCGGCCAAGATTCTGCCACTGAACTCCGACAATACGATGCGTATTCCCACCACCGATGCCTGGAACCTGACCATAGAACGGCAGCTCACACCCACCCTGGTCGTATCTGCTGCATACGTCGGCAACAAAGAGGAGCATGTAACCCCCGGTGGGACCAACTACAACACCAATCAGCCTAAGTTGAACGCAGGCTTGCCACCCACAAACACCAACCTGCGCAGGTTCTACTTCCAGAAGTTCGGCTGGTCACAGTCGCTCAACGCGTATACCGACGATGCCACAGTGAAATACAGCGGATTGCAACTTCGCGGAGAAAAACGCTTCGCTAACGGGTTTAGCTTCCAGGGAAATTACACCTGGGCAAGCGCCTTTGAGTTCGCTAACGACTACTTCTTCTGGGATCGCAGCATCGATTACGGCCGCGAGTCCGGCGTGCGCCGCCACGTGATCAATTTCAATCACGTGTACGAACTCCCATTGGGTCGCGGACGCACCTTCTTTAAAGATGCTTCCGGTCCGATGGACTACCTCGTCGGCGGATGGCAACTCTCCGGAGTGTGGTTGTGGGGCTCTGGCATGCCGTTTACTCCGTCGTACAACGAGTGCGGCAACGACATAGATACCGGTCCTTGCCGTCCTAACCTGGCTGGGAACGCTCACATCGACAATCCCGGAACGGGAACTTCCATCGGCGGAGGCCCGGTACAGAACCCGTGGTTCGCGGTTACGCCTTCGGGCACCTCGGGCAACGGCTGCACTACGACAACAACAGCTACGAACGCTCTCAACGCCAATGGCTGCACTCGCGGCCCATGGCAGCGTCCGGGAGTCGGAACATTTGGAAACGTAGGATTCAATTCTTTCTGGGGTCCTCATTTCTTCAATGTTGATGCCGCACTCAGCAAACGACTGCGGATTACAGAAAGAGTAAATGCTCAATTCCGCGCCGAGCTGTTCAACGCCTTGAACGACGTGAACCTCGGCCAGCCGAATGGCAACGTCGATGCCAAAACCGCCGGACAGATTACCGGACTCGCAACCGGCAACCTCGCCCAGATGCGAAGATGGCAGTTCGGCCTAAGGGTAGATTTTTAAGTAGGGCGACAAAACAGGGTGGAGCAGCCCGTTCCAGGGCTGCTCCACCGAGTTATCAAGCTTCAACAACTGTCATCCTGAAGCCAGACTTTGGTCCTGAGCTTATCGAAGGGATCTCCCGCGATGTGTCGGACTCGGTTGCAAGGTCCCGGCTCTTTGGTGAATATTGTCGTGAAAGAGCCAGGATGCAGCAACGATGTCTGATTCATTCCGGGAGATCCCTTCGATAAGCCCAGGGCGAACATCGGGCCTCAGGATGACAGCTCGCACCATGAGGTCTGGGCCATCGAGCGTTGCTCTGCTCCTGATCTTCTTCTCTCTCACGATCCCCGCACTCCGCGCCCAAACCACTGCGAAACAGCTGGAATCGCATGCCCTGGCGCTCGAGAAAGATGGAAATGCTCAAGGCGCGCTCGCAGCATGGGAGAAGGCCGCCGCTCTTGATCCGAAGTCCGCGGGTATTCAGGACCATATCGGATTCCTCCTCGCGGTTTTGAACCGCCGCGACGAGGCCATCCCACACTTTTTACATGCCCTCGAACTCGATAGGCACTTCGCTCCCGCGCACTTTCATCTGGGGATCGCGTATGTAATGCAACGAGATCCAAACCGCGGGATCCCGGAACTGCAAGCGGCAGTCGATGCCGTTCCCAACAACTTCGATCACCGCTTCTACTTGGGACGCGCGCTTAACGATACAGCCCACTATCGCGAAGCCCTGGTTCAATTGCGCGCGGCAACAGCGCTGAACGCTACGAATGCCGAAGCCTGGAATCAGCTTGGTCTTGCCCTGCAAAACACTGGAAGCGATGCCGTCGCGGTAGAAGCATACGGCCGCGCCGTAAAACTCGATCCTGCGAATCTCGATGCCCGCAACAATTACGGTTTCATGCTCGTGAACACCGGACACGCCGAAGACGGCGTCCAGCAGTTCGAGCAAATCCTGCGCGCCGATCCCGCCAACACTATGGCGCGAGTAAACATCGGGTTCGCAAATCTGCAAAAAGGCGATCTCTCCGGAGCGGAGTCCCAATTTAGGAATGTAATCAGCCGGACTTCCGAATCCGCAATCGCTCACTATGACCTCGGCGTCACATTAAAGCTAAAAGACCAACTCGACGCCGCCAGCGCCGAGCTGAAGCGGGCGCTGGAGCTCGATCCAAATTTGGAAGAGGCTCACTACACACTCGGAGTCATCTACTGGCAAAGCGGAGATTTCGAGCAGGCAGCCAGCGAGATGAAAACGGCCGTCTCACTGAATCCCAAAGACCCCGAAGCGAACCTCATGCTCGGCTCGGCACTAAACAAAGAAGGAGATCTTGACGGCGCAGAGCTCGCGTTGCAATCTGCCATTCGCCTGGATCCATCCAACCCAGGTCCGTACAACACGCTAGGCGAAGTTCTAAAACATAAAGGCGACTCCGAAGGCAGCCAACGCGCCTTCGCCGCCGGCGCTCATGCTACCGAGAAAAAGAATAGGGAATTGGGAAAGATGCTCCAAAAAAAGCCCTAGTCAATTGTCGGGGAGACCTGGGGACTGGTCGCCGAGTTTCCGTGGTCTTTGTCTCTCCCCCAGTTTCTAACGCCAGTTTTTAGACAAAGTGATGGGCATGCACACCGCCACCAGCACCATCGAGAACGGCTTCGTCTACCTGCCGGAGAAGGCCCGTGGCTCTCGCAGTACTTGCACGAGCCGGAAACTCGGGGACAGGAAGCTGTGAAAAATTCGATTCCTCCATTCTTCGGCGATCTTCTGGGTGGTGATCAAAAATGTCTACCGAAGTGCTGAAAATCGCTCTCAGGGCATTTCAACGCGAATTTCTTTTCGCCGCCAGATTGGCTATTTCTCGCGAATCAAGTTTTTCACAGCTTCCTGTGCCCTCGTTTTCCAGACTAGGAAAATGTTCCGTCTGTTCCCCATTTCCCCGTCCCTGATTTCCCCCCTCAGCTTATGACGCCCATTTTGGAGAGGTACACGTCCATGAGATTTCGATAACTTATTCTGAGACTTTCAACCGCCGGCTTATCACTCTCGTCCTGCTCCACGAAGAGGTGCTCAACCTCCAGTCGCTCCGCTGCAGTCAGAACATTTTTCCAGTCGATAGTTCCATTTCCAACTTCGGTGAAGTGCTCGGCAGCTTTATTAAGTTCCTGTGATGGCGGGAATCCTCGCTGGCGATCTTTGAGATGGAGCATGCGCACGCGTTTGCCAAGCTCTTGCAGCATCGCAACTGGATCTTGACCCGCCTGGGTAACCCAGTAGCAGTCCATTTCGAAACAGACCAATTTGGGATCGGTATTCTCGACAAGGATATCGAAACCGGTGGTGGCGCCGAGCTGGCGGAACTCGTAATTGTGATTGTGGAAGCCAAAGCGCATGCCCAGACTCCGCGCCCGTTCCCCCCACTCATTGAACTGGCCGGCAGCCCGACGAAAGTCATCGACTGTGTTCCGAAGGTTCTCCGGCAGCATCGGGCAGATCACAAAGCTCACGCCAAGCTCCCTCGCATAATCGAGCTTGGCCGGAAGCCCTTGGTAATCGAAGTGTCCGCTGGGCACCTTGAGCCCTGCGTCGAGGATCATCTGGCGCAGCTCTTTTGCTGGGCGCGAATAGACGTTCCAGTAAGTCTCGACCTCGTTGTAACCGATCGCGCGAATTTGCTTCAGCAGGGGAGCCAGATCGGCTTCGGCCTGCCTGCGCACAGTGTAGAGCTGTACACCGAGCGGCGGATGTATGTACTGGCCGGCAAAGAGGTACCGGCTTGCGGCAAGCGATCCTACGGCGGCAAGTCCTGAGCAGAAGAAATCCCGGCGGGAAAGCATGGCTGAATATCGTAGCAAAGGGAGATCCACGTCCACCCAGCACGTTCAACAAACCGGCGATAGACACAACGTTCTCAGAAGATTGTTCCCAGAGTAGGAAAACGTTCGGTCTGCAAGCTGTGAAGAAATTGGACGAGAGCGACTCGACATTGTTATTGCGAAAACGATGGATGCCCGTACACGTCGTCTGCTGATTCCGGCAGCAACTAACCAAGCGCGTATCCAGCCTTGATCCATGATGATCCTGAGGCCCAAGAGAAGTCCGTAAAAGTCCTCGCCTCTCTCGATATCAGAAGTCCTGATGTTCGCAAGATGTGATTGAACTGAGAGTAAGTTCCGTGTTGCCCGTGATACGCTCGCCATCGGTTTCTCGAATCGGCTAAACTGCATCGGCCAACCACTCTCTTTGTCGCATGATCAGCAGGCCCTTTCGACCTATCCGCTGAAGGACGGACCGATGATGAAAGCGCTGATTCGCGACCGATACGGTCCGCCCGACGTGCTCGAAGTAAGGGACATCGAACCGCCCGCACCAAAGGAACGCGAAGTCTTGGTGCGGGTGCATGCGGTCTCAATCAACGATTGGGATTGGCAGATGCTTCAGCGGCCAATGCTTCTGCTCGGCTTCAATAGACCACGTGTACGGATCTGGGTTCCGACATCGCGGGACGGGTTGCCGCCGTCGGCAGCGCGGTTCAACGTTAGGCTTTCAATTCAAGTGAGGACAATGTGATCCAGGCCGCCGTGCCTCACCGAATGTCTGCAGGTTCTAATAATGCGATCATGCGGTTGGATATTGTTGCAAGCGGGCCTTGGGGTTCAGTATTGAGAGTCGTTTGAAACTCCCGTCTTGCCTCTGCAAACTCATGTTGAACAAGCAGAAGAGTGCCACGTAAATAATGGACGTTAGCGACGCTCTGCGGATGCGCCGCTTTGTCCGCCGACATGCGCTTCTCCGCTTCGGTAACTTCTCGAAGTGCTTCAATGCTTTGATTCTTTCCACAAAGAGCACGAGCCATCTCATAATGGACCGGCCACGCAATTGGGAGCAATTGCAGGGCGCGTTGAAGAAGAGGTAATGCGTCACCGTATCGCTCGCTGTCGTTGTAGATGCCCGCGAGAACCGCGTATGGAACTCCGTATTGTGGATCAACTTGAATAGCGTGTTGAAGGTCTTTAATCGCCTCGGAGCGCGCGGTAGCCATCCTCCGTGTGGCGCGCACTGTCAGCGCCTTTGCATAGTCGGGATACAGCTCGAGAGCACGCGCAAGCTGCTTTTCCGCTTCTTTTGAGTCGTTGTGTGCTATCGCTGCTGCCGCCTCTTCTAGAGCGCGCTGCGCTTTTGAAGGCGCTAGCAGCGCATTAGCCGTGATCAACTGTGCTCCAAAGGTCCGTTCTGGTCCGGCAGTATCTAAATGAAGATTTTCAATCGGGTCTTGGCCAAGTACGCGCGTGCAACACAGCAGGATAAGAAAGCAGCTCACTCGTTCTCTTCGGATCACTGTTGCTACTTTGAAGACGAAGGCTCTCATAAGAAATCGAAACCGATATCTGTATCGGTGTACTGCCTCTTATGTTTCGGGACTACTGGGAAAATGCTCAGTACTGCGTCGGACGTTGGATCGGGATGCGGCTCTTGCAGCAGGCAAAATCGGAGGGAAAGTCAATGTAAGCCGCAGGCTGTAAATCCAAGTACTACAAACCCTGACCTTTAAATGGATGCGCGCACTATGCCTAAATGGATGCGCGCACTATGCCGCTGACGCCGCACCAGGTGCTCAAAGCGATTCTGAATTGGCTCTGTTCTCGGGATCTGTGACCAGAGCGTGCCACGAGAAATCCTCGAATTGCGCCTCGGCGGAGCCTCGAAACTCCTCGAAAAATAGCGGGCGTGCACCGCCCTGAAATTCAGGTCTCCTGACACTGAAAATCAGTTGCTCTGATTGTTCGCAGCTCATTGAGAACACAGGAAACGCTGTCATTTCGATATTCGTATCTGACTGAAAACACAGAGAAGAAATCATGGCACGTTTTAGGACACGGGGTAAGAATTGCCAACCCGCCTAAGTCATTGAGGACATGGTGAGCGCGGAAGGAATCGAACCTTCAACCTAGAGATTAAGAGTCAGCAAATGAATTTGCAGGCTTGGAGTCCCACTTTGAAAGGAGGTGCTCATCTATATTGTGAAGCGAGCGCTCGGTACAACTTCGGGACAACTGAGGGAGAGAAAGAGTGGTTTTTCTGGTTCCTAAGCGACACCAAATGAAGCACTTGGAATGTTTGGATTTTTTTGTTCGGGACCAGGGGGTCGGAGGTTCAAATCCTCTCTCCCCGACCAATCTAGTTTAGAATCAGTGATTTACAAAAACACGAAGTAGCCGCTGATTCCCTTGTCTAGCACCAGGTGCTCAGGTTTCACAGACGCCGGTCGAAGTTTCCATTTGAAAACAGAAGACTCACAACGCAATGGTGCAATCCTGAGTTCAACCTTGCCACTCCTTATTATTCAATGACTTCTGCAAAACCACTGCCAGGGTTTACACAAAAGGGTTTACATTCTTCGCAAAGTACTCCTCTTGGTCAAGAGGCGACAGCAGAGCGGTGCTCGGACTACCTGCGCGGTCGCGCCTTCCGCCGACTCGCGGGTGCACTCTTTCGGCTCCTGGTTACTGGCTTCCTTGTGTCGGCTGCCTCAAACAGATGCCGAATGCCGTGTTCCAACAGTTCGACAGCCCTCTCGAGGGCGCCGAGTTGTCCAACCCGCACGATCGCGACGGACATGTGCAAATCAAATGATGGGGGACGCAATACTTCAACCGTGTCGAGAGAAATGTTTCCGGCAATAAAGTGCGCCGGCAGCAGCCCGACTCCATAACCTGACTGAACGAACGCCAGTTGGAGATGCATGTTATGGATTTCAGCCGCAATCATAGGGGAAAAGCCGGCACGACCCATCTGCTCGACGAGGTTTGCCCGAAGGAAACACCCAGGCGGATTCAGCACCCAGGGTACTCGGCCTAAGCTTTTCCAATCGCCGCGGACGTTGCCTGCCGCGCCCTGAACGATCTCCACGCGGTCCGTCGCGATGATATTGGTCAGAAGTGGTGGAGGCGCGGTTCTACCTTCGGGTAAAGGCACGGCTGCAACGTCGAGCTCACCGGCGAGCAGCCGGTTAAATAATTCATTCGTGCGATCGCTCAACAGCAGCAGTCTGACCTGAGGGTATTTTCCCGTCACCGCCTGAATAGGTTCGATAAGCGTCCCCTCGGCCAGGGGATGCGCGAGCCCGATGCGCAGGAGGCCGTGAGGTTCGGCGTCACGCGACGCAAGGCATTTCAGCGCCTCGGTCCGCCGCAACAGATCTCGCGCTTGTTCAAGCACTCTAGAGCCCAGCGAGTTCAGGCGTGGCGGCTTGACCGAGCGGTCGAGCAACTCAGCGCCCAATGCTGCCTCCAGCCTTTGCAGTTGCCGGGTTATGGCGGACGGTGTCCGGTATAGGCGATCGGATGCACCGGCGATGGACCCGGCCTGGGCAAACTCTATGAGTGCGCGTAAATCGTCGAGCAAGGGAGCCTCCTGAAGTGCTCCTGTATCTTCCTCTAACGAATAGCAGAATCGTGCGTACGCGGCAATATGATTGTGAAAATAATGAACTTGTGGAATTGTCGGTTCCCGTTGAGACTACGTGGAGTTTCTGCATTTGACGGAAACCCGATGCCTCGCGCAATTCAAATTCGGCAGACACTGGCGGGTCCGACGTTGAACCGGACACCGATCGAGGTCGGTGATGTCGAGTCGAGTCAGGTGCGCCTGCGCCAAGTGGCGGGCGCTCGCAACCTCGGGATGCACCATCCTGACCAGGTAACCCAAGATCCGCAGGAGTTTGCTATGAGCAAGGCCGCAATTACCTCGCCTGAACTCGCGCCGCCGGTCGGCCCGTTTTCCCAGGCAGTCAAAATCGATGGTTTCCTTTTCTTCAGCGGACAGGTCGCCCAAGACCCGGGTACTGGCAAGGTGGTCGAGGGGGGCATTGTGGCCGAGACGGAGCGCGTCTTCCAGAACCTCTCGGCGGTTCTCAAGGCAGCCGACAAGAGTTTCGATGATGTTGTGCGCGCCGGTGTGTTTCTCACGAACATGACTGACTTCGCCGCGATGAATGGCATCTACGCAAAATATTTCAGTCAGCCCTTTCCCGCCCGCACGACGATCGCGGCCGCCGCGCTGCCGCTTGGGGCCTGCGTCGAGATCGACCTCGTCGTCAAGGCTTGAGGTGACACACGGAGGTTGATCTCATGAAGTACGCATTTCAAATAATCGATGTTTTCAGTTCGACACGGTTCGGCGGTAATCAACTGGCGGTTCTGCCTGACGCGGCCGGCATTTCGACCGAAGGCATGCAGAAGATTGCTCGTGAATTCAATTTCGGCGAAACGACCTTCGTCCTGCCGCAGAACGATTCTGCGAACAACTTTCGGGTGCGCATCTTTACACCTCGGGTGGAGCTCGATTTTGCGCGACATCCCTCGGTCGGCACAGCCTGTGCTCTGACGGCAGCCGGTTCGCTGGCGCAGCGGAGTCAAAAAACGCCGCGTTGAGACCTGCATTCACCGTCACGAGCATCACGAGTCGTTTAGTGAGGTAGGGGAGTTCCAAATGAAGAAGATTCTGACTCAGTACGGAGTGTGCGCCCTTGCGATCGCTCTGGTGGTGCCGTTGGCGCGGGCGCAGTCGCAGCCGGCAGGATCGCAGCCCGCCTTCGCAAAAGATGCCGGAACGCTTTCCGACAAATTCACCGGACTCGCGCGCGTTATGTCGGGCAAGTACGACTGGAAGCCCGGCCAGGGCGTTCGCTCCGTCGGCGACGTTTTCAACCTGATCGTTAGGGAGAACGGCATGCTCGTCGGCGTGCTCTCGGGCACACCGAATACGGGGGCACAGCCCGCGCCCATCACCGATCCGGAGAAATTGCAGGAAGCTCTTAAGGCTTCTTACGTCAATCTGCAAAAAGCGATTACGCGACTTTCCGACAACGACCTGCAGGCGCCCGTGAAACTGTTCGGAAGAGACATGACGATGCAGGGTGCGCTGATGCTTATTCTCGAAGATCAACACGAGCATCTGGGGCAGTCGATCGCATACGCGCGCAGCAACGGCGTCGTTCTGCCCTGGTCTAAGTAGCAGCGCCGCGTAACCCGAGAGGAGCGTCTTCATGGGAACTTTACTTCAGGATGTTCGCTATGGTTGGCGCTGGCTGGTCAAGAAGCCCACATTCACGATCGTGGCTGTCCTGACGCTTGCTTTGGGCGTGGGAGCCACGACGGCAATGTTCAGCATCGTGAATGCCGTGTTGCTGCGTTCTCTTCCGTTCCCCGACCCCGACCGTCTTGTAAGGATCTACTTTAACAACCCAGGGGTAGGATTGCGGGGCGTTCGGTTTTCCGTGCCGGAATTCGACGATCTTAGAACGCAGACGGATGTGTTCGAAGATGTGAGTGTCGTCGTTTTGGGCCCCACAAACTTGACCGGTGTCAAACAACCCGAACATTTGGAAATGATCGAGGTTTCTCCCAACTACTTTTCCATGCTCGGCGCCACTCCCGAACTAGGACGCTTATTTGGTCACCAGGACTTCGCGCTCGGTTTCGCGCCCGTGGTCGTGATCAGCGATGCCTTGTGGCGCCGATCTTATGGGGCTGATCCTGGCGTCCTCGGCCGCAGCCTCCGCCTCGATAACGATCTATATACGATTGTAGGTGTACTTTCTCCCGGATTTCGCCACCCCGGACCGACCATTCCAGCCGCGGAGGTGTGGATTACCTGCGGATTCAGTGGCGATCCGTTCCCAGCGCCGGCGCGTGGCCTGCGCATATTACCCGGGGCAATCGGTCGTCTCAAGCCGGGCCTCACCGTAGCGCAAGCTCAAGCGCGGCTTGATGCCATGGCTGCTAATCTGCGTCGCGAATTTGCGAATGAGTACCCTCCGCAAGCCAAATGGACGGTTGAGATTGTGCCGTTGCAGCAATCGTTGGTGGGTAAGGTTCGACCGATGCTGGTCGTGTTGATGGCTGCCGTAGTCTTAATCGTTTTCGTCGTGTCTCTAAACATTGGCAGTCTCCTTCTGGCGCGCGCCTCTGGACGACAGCAAGAGATGGCAGTGCGCGCGGCGATGGGAGCGAGCGGGGGCAGAATGATCCGGCAGATGCTGACCGAATCGCTGTTGCTGGCTTTCATCGGGGGAATCGCAGGGCTCACGACGGCGGTGATTACACTGAAAGCCGTCTTGCGATTTGTGCCGGCGAATCTTCCGCGGCT
>QIBC01000125.1 GCA_003225215.1 Acidobacteriota bacterium | reverse complement strand
TCGAGTTCGATCTGCATCCTGAAGCCGATCTCGCCGGGGCGATTGAGGAGATGGCGTACTACTCCGATGAGCCCGGAGCCGATGCGGGCGCCTTGCCCACCTGGTTCCTTTCGCAACTCACGCGACGACATGCCACGGTCGCTTTGAGCGGGGAAGGCTCCGACGAGCTTTTTGCCGGATATCTCACGTACAAGGCCAATCGGTACAGCGCAGTCGCTCGCCGCTTGCCAAAAATCTTGCGCCGTGCGGCGCTGGCCTGTGCAACGCGATTGCCGGTGCAGGACGGCCGAATCAGTTTTGATTACAAGGCCAAACGCTTCTTTGAAGGCTGTCTGCTCTCTCCCGAAATGGCCCATGTCTTCTGGAATGGGACACTTTCCGACAGGGAAAAACAGGCGATTTATCTGTTCGCA
The DNA here is from genome assembly GCA_003225215.1 of Acidobacteriota bacterium. GTDB lineage: Bacteria > Acidobacteriota > Terriglobia > Terriglobales > Acidobacteriaceae > Gp1-AA112. Next base: position 20,152 of record QIBC01000125.1, on the reverse strand, counting down.
AATTCTGGTTGCTTGCGCAGCTGGGTTTCTGAGATGCGTCCGGATGGTGGCCTGCAGCGCTACCTCGATTTCGATCAAAGGTACTACCTGGCTGACGACATCCTCTACAAGGTCGACCGTATGAGCATGGCTCACGCTCTGGAAATAAGGCCGCCCTTTCTAGATCCACGCATCGTCGACTTTGCCGCAAGTTTGCCGGACAACTTCAAGCTGAACGGACGCGGCTCCAAGTACGTATTGCGCCACCTGATGGCAGACAAGCTTCCGGCGCACGTCCTGCATCGTTCCAAAATGGGCTTTGACATTCCGGTTCACGACTGGTTCCGGGGATCGTTGCGGCAATTCCTTCTCGACACCGTCAGCCGCGACGCCGTAGAAGCCACTGGATTGTTCCGTTGGCCGGCGGTAGAGGGCTTGATACAGAGACACTTAGACAGGAGAGAAAACGCTGGTTACCAGTTATGGGGACTCATGGTGTTATTGATGTGGATGAAGCGCTGGAATATCGAGCTGCCGGCAACGGAGCAGGTATCCGAGGTGCTCGTCGAAGACTTGGAGCTGGCGGAATCGTCATCGCCGCAGCTAGCCTTGTCTTCCTCGTAAGCATCGCCAGTCCCCCGCGGCTCATGGACGACGTCGACGCCGTCCAGGCGCAAATCGCCCGCAATATGCTCGCCTCCGGTGACTATGTCACCGCGCGTCTCGACGGCGTTCCATACCTTGAGAAGGCCCCTCTTGTTTATTGGATGATGGCGGCTTCGTACCGCGTCTTTGGCGTGCACGACTGGTCCGCGCGCCTGCCTCTCGCTCTTAGCGTCATCCTGCTGTGCTGGCTGACTTACCGGTTCGCGCGCTGGGCCTTTGACGAGTCAGCAGCGCTCTACTCCGGAGTCGCCCTCGCAACATGCGTTGGCCTGTTTCTCTTTACCCGCATTTTGATTCCCGATGCAATTCTGACGCTCACAATCACCGGAGCGATCTGGGCGTGGCTCCGCCTGCTCGATCCTGACGAAAGTGCTCGTCGACGAGACGCTATTCTGCTTGGAGCCTCTCTTGGAATTGGACTGCTGCTTAAAGGATTGATCGGCATTGTCTTTCCCGTCCTTGCCGGGTTGGTGTACATGGCGTGGACGCGACAACTGTTCGCGTGGAGTTCGTGGCGCCGATTACATCTCTTTTCTGTTTTGGGAATTGCACTCGTTATCGCTGCTCCCTGGCACATCCTGGCGACGCTGCGCAATCCGCCGTATCTGGCCTTCTCCATGCACAGCGGGCCAGGCGAGTACCGAGGCTTCTTCTGGTTTTACTTCTTTAATGAACACCTGCTGCGCTTCTTGAATTTGCGCTATCCGCGCGACTACAACACCGTGCCGCGCGCTCTCTTCTGGTTGCTGAATTTGGCATGGCTGTTCCCATGGTCGGCATTTTTGCCGGCTGCCGCGAAGCTCTCCTACAAACCAGCTACGCGCGCGGGCCGCGTGCGGCTAATGGCACTCTGTTGGATTGGGTCAGTGATGCTCTTCTTCACTTTCTCGACCACACAGGAGTACTACTCGATGCCGATCTATCCGGCCATGGCTTTGTTGATCGGATCGGCCTTGACGTCTCAGGACTCGCGCATTCGCGTCGGGATTCGCGCTTTGCAGGCTGTTTTCGGCTTGCTCTTCGTGGGGCTCGCGACCGTGCTGCTGACGGTATGTCGCACACCTGCGCCAGGTGACATCTCGCAGGCGCTCGTTCAGCATCCCGAGCTATATACGCTGTCGCTGGGCCACTTCGGCGATCTCACGCTGAATGCGTTCGCCTACCTCAAACTGCCCGTGGCAATCGCGGCGAGTGCCTTCGCGATAGGAGCGTTAGGAATGACGCTCTTCAGGAACATTGCTTCACCGAAGAAAGCGATCATCGGGATCGCCGCATCAATGATTTTGTTTTTCCAGGCGGCACGAATCGCGCTTGTGCGTTTCGACTCATACTTGGGCTCCTATCCCCTGGCGCGCGCGCTGGAGCAGAACCCGCCGGGTCAGTTGATCGAGGCGGACGCGTATTACGCATTTTCTTCCGTCTTCTTTTACGCAAATCGTAGCGCGCTCCTGCTGAATGGCCGTCGAGACAATCTGGAGTATGGCTCGTATGCTCCGGGCGCTCCGCAGGTTTTTATCGACGATCAGGAACTACAGTCGCGATGGTCACAGACCTCGCGCTGGTACCTGCTTGCCTATGGCACCGATGTGCCGCATCTCGAGCAGTTGGTCGGCGCCTCGAGAATGCATGTGGTTGCGCGCAACGCGGGTAACTATTTGCTGACGAACTTGCCCATTCGATGAGAGATCCGATGCAACAGTGGTTGGAATGTCTTCGTCTTGCGGTGGCGGCTCTGAAGGCCGACAAGGTGAAGGCATGTCTTACCACGTTAAGTGTTCTAATCGGCAGCGCCTCTCTCGTACTGGTGTTGACCGTTGCCGGAACGGGCAAGCGCTACATTGTTTCTCGCATCGAGGGAATCGGAGCAAATCTTGCCTACGCGACCTTGAATCGTAATGGAACTCCGGCCATCCTGCAGGACGAGCTCACCATGGGTGACCTCGAAGCAATTCGGACGCTGCCAAACGTCCTCGCAGCTGCAGGAACCTACGATGCGCCGGTAGATTTTCAGGTCAGTGGACGGCCGCGGCATGCTCGCCTCGTTGGAGCCACGCGCGACTTCCTCAAAATTCGAAATTTACAAATCACATCCGGCCGCTATTTCGACGAACAGGACTTTCTTTCCCGAGCGAAAGTTTGCCTCGTAACCGACCCGGTTATCGAGCGAAATCCCACTCTGCAACTAGGTGAAGTGCTGCGCATCGATCAGTTTCGTTGCACGGTGATTGGCACGTTTACCGAAGGAGTGCCTACGTTCGGCCAGTCGGAGATTCAAGCGGAAAGCATTCTGGTTCCGTTTCCTGTAGCAAAGCTGATTACTGGCGAAGCGTTTCTGCAGGTTATCTATGCTCAGGCGTCTTCCTCTGTGGAGGTCCATAAACTGACTTCGGAGTTGAAGGGGCTGCTCCAAAACCGCCATCGCCGCGAAGCTCGATACGACGTGGACAACCTCTCTTCGCTGCTGCAAACCGCCGGGGATATTTCGCTGGCGATGACGCTCGTGCTGCTTGCGGTAGGGCTGGTGACGTTGACTGTCGGCGGAACGGGAATCATGAACATCATGCTCGCGAATATCGCCGAGCGTAAGCAGGAGATCGGGTTGCGTAAAGCGCTCGGCGCCCGATCCTCTGAAATTCGTCTTCAGTTTCTGATGGAAGCGATTTTCATCAGTTCGGCGGGTTCCATTGCGGGGGCTGCTTGCGCGGTGGCGCTCGTGGTTTCGGCAACAGCGTTCTTCAGAGACTTTGTAAATCTTGACATCTCCTGGTCTTCAGTAGCTTTCGCATTGCTCGTTTCCAGCGCAGTGGGCCTGCTCTTCGGATATCAACCAGCCAGTCGTGCAGCCGGTCTGAACCCTGTTGAGGCGCTGCGAACAGAAGCCTGAAGATACATCTGCATTACGCCGATTCCCGAATTGGCGCTCAAATAGCGAAACTGTCATCGCGAGCCGGAACCACTGCTTCTCGGTCTTGATGAATTGAAGGGGAACGGCTTCAGCGAAGCGGGAGCCGTGCCGTCTGAGACCACGCTGAAACCTGGCTTCAGCCGCCGAGGGATTCTTGCCAAAAACAATGAAAGATTCCCTGTGGGGCTGAAGCCCTTTCGTTGACTGGAGCCAATGGCACGGCTCCGCTTCGCTGAAGCCGTGCCCCTTCAGATGACTTTTGCTTCTACTCCACCGCAGCGGTAAACACCTCTTCCATCCTCAACCCAGAGCCACAGACCTGTAGGTTGTTGCGGCTGTCGGTCCATATAGGATGTGAGACTCCTCCAAACGAAACCAGCCCGGAGTAGTCGCCTTGCTGGTTGCCATAGTTAATGGCAGCGCAGGGAAATACGCCGTTGCAATCATGCTCATTCGAACTTACGGATGAGACGCGGGTGTTCGGGCGGCGCCAATTCACGCCGCCATCTGCTGATTGAGTGAAGTAGATGTCTGTCTGGTAGCGGCTGCCAGTGCGGTCGTTGCGCGTGTCATAGAAGGAAACGTTTACGCTGCCGTCGGTAGGGTCGACAGAGAGCCACTGGTTGAAGCGATCCACGAGCCCTAAAGAGTCAGTCACCGATTGTCTGGCAGACCACGTGGCGCCATTATCGTCGGAAAAGGCCGTGAAGATATCGGTCGTGCCCAGAGCGGTGATGTCCATCCAGGCGCAATGCAGACGACCGGTATGAGCGTCGCCGCTGCGATCCGCATCACAGGCTGGATATTCCAGCGCGCCCCGGAATGATTCGGCGGGAATCCCGATATCGAAGGCGAGACTCTTGAAGGACACGGTGCTGGGAGTCCCCCATGTATTGCCGCCATCGAAGGAACGGTTCACGATGATCGCATTGGCGGAGAAATCGTTCCAGGCAACATATAGCTCGCCATTCGGTCCTACAAAAGGAACAGCTCCGATCGATCGACCGGGTCCATGCGGATCATCAGCGCGATTTACGGTAAACGTCACTCCACGATCACTCGAGTGCGCGACACGAATTCCGCCGCCGCTCGAACCGCCGCTGGCCGCGTCCCAGGCTACATAGATGTTGTCCCGAAGTGGGCTACTCAGCGACCGGTCCGCCGTGATCATTGGTTTGTCGTTGAAATGATCTTTCCCGCTGGAGAAACTGAAAAAGTTCGCGCTTCCAAAGCTCTTTCCACCGTCAGTGGATTTGGTGGGATCGCGAAAGATTTCGTTCGAACCGCCGGCAAGATTCTTTGGCCTGCTCGTGTTTACCGTCACGTAAGTTTCGCTCTGTGGACCACACTCGTTCGAGACATCCACGTTCGGACCTACCGCCGCAGAGCTACTGCTCCCTGCATTCGGACTGGCGGCGTGTGTCGAGAGATATTGGTATTTGTTCCACCAGCTGGGGTTATCGGGAGTGTTGGTTTGGGCCAAGGCAATGGTCGAGGCTACTAGCATCAGTCCCATAAACAGCGTGGTGCGGAGCGATGACATCTGGGTCTCCTCTGCGGGTACGTTTACGAGCCGCAGCATCTGACCACAAAGCTGTCCCCGGTGCAACTGGTAGGAGACGGACGCAACGCTGGAGGGGACAAAAGGGACAAACTACATTTCTACACTGGTATCGTTCATAAACATCCCGAACCAGTCTTACAGAGCTTCGCCTCTTTGAAACTGTCATCCCTCGCGGGCCGCAGCGTGTATGTGAATGTGCCCTGACGTTATAGGCGGCCCGGAGAATCTGCTTTTGCTTGCTGTGACCGTGCGGAACAGCAGATCCTCGGCGCCGCAACAACAACCAGCCAACTCTCGGCGGCGCGACGGAAAACAGTTGTAAGAAAGTGGAGTCTTAAGACGTGGGGGATTAGCTCTGCTTCGTGGAGGAAACTTCCGGGAAGTTAACCGAGGCAGCTTCAAGCTCGTCTTCATGTCTTTCCCGCAGGTGAGCAACGAAGGCATCGCGAAGCTTCCGCTCCTGTTCTAACGGCGCGCTGATCGTGTTTCCAAACGTAATCGTCGCTTGACAGCCCGAGCATCGGGCGCGGACGGGTCCGCCGCGAATGATGGCGGTCACGATCGGACGAATTTCTCCGGAATTGGGAATGGCCGCCGTTCGAGCGCTTTCGATGGGGATAAGGTTCTCTTCGCGATTCGACGTCGTAAGCGTAATCTTTGGCCTCACTTTGGTCTGAATTTCAAACTGCTCGGCGAGCCATGCCTCCAGTTCCGAGCGGCTCGTCTTAGTCATACCGACAAACTCGACTCCAACCAAGCCGTCTCTCTGCCATGCAACTCTCCCTCCCGCCGATATGGGAATATTTCCTTCCTCCAGGGCGAAGCGCAGTTGCACATGACCTTGCATGGTGGAGTCGATTCCGCTAATGCAAAGGCCACCCTGGCTGATGTTGCGAATGCGTCCATCGGCGACCAATGCTCCGAGGCGGATATTTACGGTTGAGGTCGAAGGAAAACGGTTATAACGACCGCGCTCGCGAAGCACAAGGCCGTAAGCGGAGCGCAGAGTCGCCATGATCTCGACTTCATAGTTGACATGCGAGACGACGAAGTTGGCCCCGGAATCGGAAACGTATTTGGTATGCCCCCGGTCTCCGACGATTGCGATTGACACCGCGGAGCGATGAGTTCGACTGAGCCGCATCTTCCGCAAAGCTGCGCAACCCTGATCGAGGTCGGAACAATCCACGATCAGAAGATCGAATTTGTTTCTTTCCAGATGCTGGAGCGCGTCGGAGGCGCCCAGGGCAACGCCCGCAGTGATTCCAAAGCGTTCCACTGCGACCCGAACCATATGGGACAGTTCGAAATCGCTGGTCAAAATAAGGGCTTCGGGCGTCATCTACTCCGACATCCTCGGGGGAAATGGCTGCTCTCATGCTATCCCCCATCGATTTTCGGGCCGGGTAAAAACCGCCTCATCTGAATTACTGAAGTAATAGCACTTAGGTGTGGACAGCTGGTATTCGCCATTTAACGTGGATCCGGCCGGATCCCCGTTGGTCTCCTCGAATAGTGATTACTGAGGTGCCATTCACAAACGCGTAACATTCATCCGCAATACTTTGGCAGAGAAAGCGCGAGAGCTCATTTGCCCCGAGAGAGTCCCAGGCTACGGATCGTCTTCTTCGATGCAGGCGGCGGACATCGCAATGCCGCCAACGCTATCAAGACTGTGATCGAGCAGCAGCAACGTCCATGGCAAGTGGAGCTCCTGAACTTGCAGGACCTGCTGGACTCGATCGATCCGCTGCAGAAGATCGCCAAAATCCGCCTGCAGGATGGCTACAACCTGCTGCTTCGGAAGGGCTGGACGCGCTTCACTCCTCAACTCCTCATGGTGCTGCACGGGATGATCCGCATGTGGCACTACCCGGTTGTGCGCGCCTTGGAAGAGTATTGGAGAGAGAATCGGGCCGATGTTGTTCTGTCGGTGATTCCCAACTTCAACCGTGCGCTCGCGCAGAGTATTAGGAAAGCGATTCCGGAAGCAAGGTTCGTAACCTTGATTACGGACTTTGCCGATTATCCTCCGCACTTTTGGATCGAAAAGGAATCGCAATACGTGATCTGCGGCACCGAACGGGCGGTAGCACAGGCGATTGCACTCGGGCACAGGCGAAACGCGATCTTTGCCACCTCGGGCATGGTCTTAAATCCGCGTTTCTACAATTCGCTTAAGCTGGATCGGCAAGCAGAGCGGCAGAAGTTAGGCTTGCATCCGGACTGGCCTACAGCCCTGATATTGTTTGGCGGTCACGGTTCTCCGGCGATGTTGAAGATAGCGCGAGCACTGCAGCAATCGCCTGCGCAACTGCAGTTGATCCTCATCTGCGGACATAGCGAAACACTCGCGGCCGAACTTCGACGCCTTCCCGCAACCAAGCCGATGTTCGTAGAAGGCTTTACCAAGCAGGTGGACTACTACATGTCGCTCGCCGACTTCTTCATTGGTAAACCTGGACCGGGAAGCATCGCCGAGGCGCTGCACTTCGGCCTGCCGGTGATCGTGGAACGCAACGCCTCAACTATGCCGCAAGAGCGTTACAACACAGAGTGGGTAGAAGAGCACGAAGCGGGAATTGTGCTGAAGAGCTTCGATGAGATCGAGACAGCCGTGCAAAGATTGCTTGATGATTCCATGTTGGAACATCTGCGAAGCAAGGTCGCAACTCATAAGAACCGCGCACTGGATGAGGCGGTCGACATACTGGCAAAGTTCATGGATGATGTGCCGGAACGGCAATCAGTGTTTGCCGAGCCGGCTGCATGGTAGAGACGCAGCATGCTGCAAGATTGTCCAAATTAGCCGGCGTGTCTCTTGGTTTCCTCAGGTTTTGAAGGGGCACGGCTTCAGCGAAGCGTAGCCGTGCCGTTGAAACCCGCCTGAAATCCGGCTTCGCCGCTGAGGCACTCTTTCTAGATTGGAAAAAAGGCGCCGGGGGCTGAAGCCCGATTCTAGGTCTGGGGCTGATGGCATGGCTCCGCTTGCGCTAAAGCCATGCCCCTTCAAAACCATTTCCGCAAAGCTAATTTGGAAAAGCTTGCAGCATGCTGCGTCTCTACGAGGATCTGGCCAAGCATTGTGGCACAGCCGTCCTCGGCTGTGGCTCTGCTCAAGGCCAGTCAGATGAAGGTGCCCGTGAACACGAAGATCTTCAATGCCTCCCGACTGGAAGGGTACTGAAACGGGAACGAGAATGATGATGCTCTGACAAGCGTAGGCCCGGAGGGCCGGATGGCCAAACGTGAGCCCAGTCCCGGAAGGGCTGGGTCAGCGTAAGAATGAAACGAGCGCCGTAGGCGCGGCACAATCCACGCTGCATTTTCGGCTAAAACGTTTGCCGGTTTAGTCGTGGCAGCGATTCCTGTTGTGAAACTCTTGATCTTTGCCCCTCGGCAAATGTGGGCTTTTAGCGATTTTGCAATTTGTGATTCATGCACAAGAGTGAGTGTCGACGACTACCCAGCCCTTCCGGGACTGGGCTCACGTTTGGCCATCCGGCCCCTCCGGGCCTATGTTTGTCGAGCGCCTGCAAATCTTTGCTCGGTGCTTGCGCATGGTAGTCGCTGGTAGTACAGACATCGTTGCCAGCGCTAACTTTGGCAGAGCCACAGCCACACCCGGGCGGCTGTGCCACCGGGTGGGGATCGCGCTATCCGCGAACCGGGCGGTAGAAGGCGTGCGAAGGAATCTCTATTTCCTCGTGGATTCCCATTTCAGAATGACCTTCTGCTTCGAGAGGCAGAAGCGAATCTGAACTGCCGGTGTAGTTCTGAATTTCGACTCCGTCCTCGCCAACAGTAATGTATGTGCAGTGCTGGTCGATCCAGGAACCGGAATTGAAATACTTGATTCCATAGCGTTCATTCTGGATCGGCGCATGCGTGTGGCCGCAGAAGACGTGGCTCGCTCCGTGATGCACGGCGTAGGCAAGCGCGCCTCGCGACACTTTGTCGGAGAGTCTTAGCCACCGGGTGTTGAGGCGGTCGAGATAGCGTGAGAACCTCTTCTTGCCGGCATCCAACTTCTGGATCCATAAAAAGAGAGCTTCGCCGACACGGCTTACGAGAAAGTTATTCACAACAAAACGATCAAACTGATGTCCGTGAATCGCAAGATACCGCTCTCCTGCATACTCCCACACGTACTGCTGATAAACGGGAATTCCCACCAGGTGCGACATCAGATTTGAAAGCCCGAGGTCGTGATTGCCTTCAACCCAGACGACTTCCACGTTCCGCTTAGGATTCGAAAGTTTGCGGATGTAGGAAAGAAACTGCCAGTGCTCCTTCTTCAGTCGGCGAAAATTGAGGTCGTTGAAGATGTCGCCTAACAGGATGAGGCGGCGGAAGCTGGTTGACTTCAAGAGGTTCAGCGCATCCCGGGCGCGGCTGATCTCCGCCCCCAGATGCACATCAGACAGAATGAGCGTATCGAATGCCCGCTCCATGCTTCAATTTTGGTGCAATTCGTGGAACATCTGGATGAATTTCCCGAGAATTCTGCGGCGGAATCAACTCTGGAACGGTGATCCTCGATAGTACCGGTCAGCAAGAAACAAAAGCCTTTGAACACGGCGCCACGAAGGGATAACAAGTCAAAGGCATCATTGGCTGCCCTCTTGTACTACTCTTTGATCCTCTTATCTTCCCTCCATTCCCTCCGTGTTCAAAGGGTTTCAGTTTGTGCCTTCAATTGCGCGACTGTGGCCTGATGCTCAACTTCACCAGCTCTGTACCGCGAAGCGCTGTGATTTCGACAACTTCTCCCGACACCGCTTCGGTCAGGAGGCGATGCAGATCATCCACGCCTGCCACCCGGCGAGTGCCAAATGCAACAATCACATCGCGCTCGCGCAATCCAGCGTTTTGTGCAGGAGAGTCCGCTTCGACGGAGATCACCATCGCTCCAGTTGTAACCGGTAGAGCGTAACGCCGAACGATGCGCGGGTGGATAGGAACATCCTGACCGGCAACGCCGATGTAACTCCGGTCGATTTTCCCATGCCGGATCAGGCGCACAGCAACAAATTGCGCGGTGTCCGCGCCGATTGCGAAGCAGATTCCCTGGGCTCCCATAATGGTCGCCGTATTCACCCCGATGACCTCGGCCCGTGAACTTATAAGCGGTCCGCCGGAGTTTCCAGGGTTCAGCGCCGCATCGGTCTGGATCACGTTCTCGATCAGCCGCCCAGTGCGAGACCGCATGCTGCGGCCCAACGCGCTTACTACTCCTGCGGTTACCGTGTGCTGAAATCCGAGAGGATTGCCGATCGCAATTGCCACTTGGCCTACAACCAGTGGCTGGCGAGCGCCCAATGCCGCGAATGGAAGTTGTCCGGCGACGTCGACGCGCAGCACGGCGAGATCCGAATCGGGATCGTCGCCAATGAGCGTTGCCCGGCAAGTCTCGGCGTCGGGAAACGTAACCACGATCTCGCTCGCGCTGTTCACAACATGGCTGTTGGTCAGCACAAAGCCATCAGGGGTAAAGACAAATCCGGAGCCACTGCCCTGGGTCTCGCGAGGACCTCTTTGCGAAGCCTGGGCAGAACGCTGCCGCACTGCAATGTGCACGACGGCAGGACCAACCTTTTCGACTGCGGAGGTGACGGCGCGTGAGTAAGCGTCCAACAGCGCGGCATCTTCCGGGATGGCTGTAGAGCCAGCCAGGGCGGATTGCGCTGCAATGGCTAAATCGAGAAACGCCAGTTCAGGCATGCGAATGTAGATGCTGGCAGCGAAAGTTCGATTCAGCGGCGGAATCCAGCATTGGCGACTTTGCAGTTTCGCCGCGCCCTCGTCGGGCGTTGCATATTTCGCACACGCTTTTCTAATGCTGGTCAGAAAGCGTGTAGTAGCTTTCCCCTGCGCATCCCCTGCACAGCGTCCTTCCATTACTAACGATTTCCCGATGGAAGTTGATGCCTTCGCCGCACTTAGCGCAGACGGTGCGCTCGCCCTTGTATCCCGGCAGGTTTTCGGGGCCGACCTCTACATGGACATTCTGAAACTCAAATAAATCGTGGTCAGGCATTTCCCGATACGCCAGCATCTGCTGCTGATTTTTGCTCTCGATCTCGGGATGTAGACGGCGCGCAGCTTCCTTGGACGACTCCTTGGCCACGACGCGAACGGCGCGACCAGTCTGCAGATCGACGAAGGTCGCGGCCATCTTTCCCCAATCGACAAACTTCAGCGCACGTTTTCCCAGGCGGCAGCCGGTCACGACCGCCACAGCGTCGGTGGCGCAGCGATCGATCTCTACGTAAGTGACAAGACGCTTCCGGTCAGCGCCGCGAGGGTCTTCGATCCCGAGGCGGGAAAGACCAGCCATGGCCATCCGTACTCCGAGTACCTGCCCGGCACAGAGGTGGCCATGAGCGGATTCGGCTTCGCGGAGGTATTCGTCGAGAGAATTCATCGCGGTAACCGTTCAGGCTAGCAGCCCAGAGGTTGACGTGGAGAGTGTATTACACGCTTGGCGCATGAGTCGTACACTGACAATCCGTATTACAGATGCGATTGCAGAGTGGTTGAAGCAGACATCGCAACGTAGCGGCATTCCCGCCGGTCGAATTGTGCGTGAACAATTGGAACGTGCGATGACTGAGTCGAGTGCCGAGGAAAAGCCCTTCATGAAGCTGGCGGGAAGCTTCGACGGCCCCGGTAACCTCTCCACGCGGAAGGGATTCGCACGGCGTTGAAAGGTATCGCGGACACCGGATTTTTAATCGCATTTCTTGACCGGAACGATTCCTACCGTGCTTGGGCAGTCTGTGGCGCAGAGGGTAGAGATTCCGCTCCTTACTTGCGAGGCGGTTCTGGCTGAAACGGCGTTTCATCGTCAGTCATTCGCCGTGGTCTTGGAAATGATCAGCCTGGGAATGCTGCAACTCGCGTTTGATTGCTCGTCGAGCTCACGGCTTTGTCGGCGTTGGCTGTTCGTTACTCTGACCGAAAGCCCGACTTGGCGGATCTATGTCTGGTCCGGATGAGTGAACTTTATCCGAAGCATGTTGTTATCACGATCGATGAGCGTGACTTCCGTGTTTATCGTAGAAACAAACGCGAGGCCATTCCCATTCTTTGTCCCCGGTCGGTTCAATAGCTCCTTGAGCGGCTCTGGGGAAAGAACTTCCTTTTCGACTATGCCCGTGCTAGCACGGTATGCAGAATGTTTTAAGCGGAAGCAGTGCGAGGCCTGATTAGTGACAGGGATGTCGGATAGGTGGAAATGGAGGTTCTCAAAGAGTCATGCGGAGGAGACAAATTCCCTGCAATTTCCCTGCTAATTCCCTGGGGAAATCCGAATCGCCGCTATTCATGCGGCTTTCGCAATCGAAAATTTTTTTCACGGGAAAAATTCCCTGCTACTTTCCCTAAAGCAGGGAATTGCATGAATTGCCGAATTTAGCCGTCAATCACCTACTGTTTCTCCCCTTCTTTTTGTTCCGCCGGCTCGTCACCCAGTTCCGGCTCACTCGAGCGTCCATGAATTAAGAAGCTCGACTTCTGGCCGCCTGCGGGTTCGAAGGTCACCCGGATTGGCTGCTTTTGCCAGGTTGGAGGAGCGCACTCGGAGTCCGGCTGATCGCTTCCCTTGGCTGGACCCACGTACGTCCGCAGGACCGGCTTGCGTTGTCCGAGTTGTGCGACTACCGCGTAGACTCGTTGCCCGTCGCTGACTCCGCAATAGGCGGCGTAGTCTCGAAACCAGGTCACCGTTGAGTAAAAAGGATCAAAGTCGGGCAAACTTAGGTTTGATACTCGTCCAGTGCTGCGATCGACCATAACCCAGCCGTCCCGCTGCCACTTCCATTCCGGATGTGAGGTCAGGGCATCGTTCATGCGGAACACGCGGCGGACTACGAATACCCGGTCTGTGACGTCGTGCGGTATGCCGATGGTGAACTCGCGCGAGCGGCCATCGATGTTGAGAGATCGAATCTTCGTTTCCTGCACGCGGTCGGCGTCTGGACCGACGAAGAGATGGACGCGCAGCCAGGGTCCGAAAGCAATCTGGTGCGAGCGAACAGCAACGGCAGCTATTGCAGAAGCCAAAAAGAGCAGGGTGGCGGCCAATAGGAAACGACCGCGCGTGTCCGATCTAAGGCAACTTTGTTCGCTCATCGCACTGCGGTGCTGGCACAATAGTAATGCAAGCCCGAGGGTCTGCCTGTACAACTCGGCAATCCTCATTCTGACTCAGACAGTTGAATGGCATACATGGTTCAGGGCTCCCGAAACGGTAACCCACGGCGAAAAGCTCAAACAATTCTCGTAGTGGATGACAAGCTGGATACGCTCCTGCTTGTGCGCGAACTCCTCACTTCGCGTGGCTACAACGTGACCACCGCATCAGACGCGGAGGAAGCCTTACAGGCCATCCAGGCTGACAAACCTGATCTGATTCTGCTCGACGTGATCATGCCGGGAAGGTCTGGGTATGATCTGTGCCGTCAACTCAAGGACGATCCCGCCACCCGGTTGATTCCCATCGTAATGATTACCGGCCTGAGCGACCGAGCCGACCGAGTGCGAGGCATCGAAGCCGGCGCAGATGACTTCCTTTCGAAGCCCCTGTATCCGGAAGAACTTTATGCGCGCGTCAAGAGCCTACTGAAGCTGAAGCATTTCACTGATGAGTTGGAGAATGCCGAGGCTGTCCTCTTCACCTTGGCCCTGGGAGTCGAAGCCCGTGATCCGTACACCGGTGATCATTGCGCCCGGCTGGCGCATTATGCCGCCGAACTGGGGCGTCACCTGCACTTTGATTACGAGAACATCGTCGCTCTCGAGCGGGGCGGTTATCTGCATGATCTGGGAAAAATCAAGGTTCCGGATGAGATTCTCAACAAGGGCAGCGAACTCACTCCCGCGGAATGGGATGTGATGAAGCGGCATCCCGAGGATGGCGAGGCGATCTGCCAGCCGTTGAAATCCTTCCGCAGAGTGTTGCCCATAATTCGCCATCATCACGAGCACTGGAACGGTTCGGGATACCCGGACAGCCTTGACGGCCATAACATCCCGGTGCTGGCGCGCGTGTTGCAGGTGGTAGACGTCTACGATGCCCTGGTGACGGCGCGACCTTACAAGTCGGCCCTGTCCGAAACCCAAGCTCGCGACACTATGCTCCACGAAGCCAAGCGCGGCCTCTGGGACTATGAACTGGTTCGCGAATTCTTCCACATGCTCGAATCGGAGCGACGTGCGGCTTAATTTCCGCTGCGGGCAACCCTCCACGGATTTACCCGTACCCTACCGATAGTAGTGAGCTTTCGGGGTCGCTTGCATACTAGATTCCTAATCCTGGTCAATACCGCGCTTTGGTGTGCGGTTTATTACGTTTCTTAGCGTCCTGCTTTTGCAACTGACGTACAATCCTGAGCGTCTAAGAGGTTTGTTCCTGACTGGCACCACCATGACACCTTCGCCCCGCTATAGCATTGTCGTTCCCGCATACAACGAAGCGGAGCGCCTCGTTCCAAGCCTTAACCGGATGCTGGCCTACCTCGAAGAAGCAAAGTGGTCAGCGGAGATCATCGTGGTGAACGATGGTTCTCGGGATAGAACTGCGGCGGTGGTAAAGGAGTTCGCCAGCCGCAATCCTATCGTCCGCCTTGTCGAAAATCCGGGAAACCGCGGTAAAGGCTACAGTGTGCGCCATGGAATGATGAGCGCCTCTGGCCAGTTCCTGCTCTTCACCGATGCCGATCTGTCTTCGCCGATCGAGGAGGCTCCCAAGTTGTTTGCCCCGATTGAGAGCGGTGCGGCCGATGTGACCATCGGATCGCGCTATCTGCAAAGCGAATTGCAGACCCGCAAACAACCCGTACACCGAAGAATGCTCGGGCGGGCATTCAACGTGGCGTTGCGCCTGATTCTCGGACTCTCATACGTGGATACACAGTGTGGCTTTAAGGCATTCAGTCGCAATGCAGTGAACGAAGTCTTTCCCAATATGAAAATCGAGCGCTGGGGCTTCGATCCCGAGATTCTTTTTCTGGCGAAGCGATATGGCCTGCGAGTGACGGAGGTTCCGGTGTCTTGGGCTCACGACCATCGCTCCAAAATTAATCCCATTCGCGATGGCGCGCGCATGTTCTGGGAATTGATGCGGGTGCGGCTGAACTCTATGGAAGGAAAATACCTTCCTTCTACCTCAACTGCGCGCGTGGTGACCAAGCCCGCCTAAAGCGCTCGAAGCAAACAAGAGTTCGTTTGGGCACGCTCTTTCCCTTTTTGCGACAAGCCTGGTCTTTCGCTTACGAGGCGACCGCCGCCCGAGCGCGGAATTTGGGAATCACAGATATGCCATTGTCTTTCTCGAAAAGAAGACTCATCGACTGTGAGCATGGTCCGCAGAGCCAGAAGTGCTCCAGCTTTAGCGGCGGCTTGCGGGAAGCAACGAGGAAAGGACTCTTGTTTTCCGTAGCAATCCCAGTTTGTTCCTGAGATCCGGGCAAAGGCGACACTTGGGATGGTGTTGCCTCAACTTCAACCCGAAAGATCTTTCCTTCGCGCAGGTAGTGGAATGGAGTGGAGCAGGCAGGATTAGCGCACTTAGAAACCATGGGCCCTCTACTTTCAGGATGTCAGCTGGGGGTCGTCTGTCGTCTGCGTTAGCGGACGCACCTTCTGTAGGTTCGTGTAGGTTAGGACACAGCATGCTGCATCTGACTTTGGTCCATCGGTGCTCGATGCTGAATGGTTTTGAACCGGTGCGTCGTAGAGACGCAGCATGCTGCGTCTCTACGCCCGAGCGAAGGCCCGCCCTGTGTCTCCTAGCCCACACTGTGTAATGACCCCCACATTGCTTCCGGCTGTAACCTGCACGTAAGTGTTTGATTCCACTGGAGTGGCCCTCCTGGCTGCACAGCTGCATTTCGCTCTGGCGAAGCGGTAAGGAGAGAGCCAGATGCGAACAGTTGCAGGGCAGTTCAAAGCAGCGGAAAAACGAGCAGCTCGATACCTGTGGATCCTGATTGTCGTCCTTTCAGTCCGCGAATTACGCGCGCAGACACAAGCACAATGTTCTGAACCGGCGCCTCTTGCGCCCCGCCATCGGAAGGTGGTCGTCAGCATTCCTCATCGCAAGCTGGCTCTGATCGAGGAAGGGCAGGTCAAGAAGGTTTATGCCGTTGCCGTAGGCGCCCAGCAAAGCCCGACGCCGGTTGGGAAATTCGAAGTCAAGACGCGCTTGGTAAAGCCCACGTACTACCACCCCGGGAAGGTGATTCCTGCGGGCGCAAACAATCCTCTGGGCACACGATGGATCGGCCTCAGCACCAGGGGCTATGGCATTCACGGAACCAACGTGGAGGAATCCATCGGCAAGGCTGCGTCACACGGCTGCATTCGCATGCACCGCGCCGATCTCGAAGAGCTCTTTGCTGCGGTTGAAGTTGGAGATCAGGTCGAGATTCGGGCAGAACCCGACGCGGAAGTTGCCGGAATTTTTGGCGAGCTTCCGGCCGCAGAGGACACCCCGGATGGGGTCGGAGTTGGAGCGGCAGTAAACGGTATTGAGTAACAAGGCTGGGCCAAGGAGGAATCCCATGTTGGAACTAACAGGAATGATGGCGATAACGGGCGTATTTATAGGTTCGGTTCTGGTGGCACTGTTTGTCGGAGAAGGATTAATCAGCTTGATCATTCGCGCCATGCATGAAGGCGTGAGGCGCGCCGACGAAGCCGCTGCCAGACAGTCCGGCCAGCCCCTAGCGACGGCAAGTCCGCTTCGCGGACAGCGTGCCCGGCTGCAAAGAGTTTGAAGTCTTGCGGCGGATGATTCGGCCTCCAACGGCCGGATCATCCGATTCAACTACCACGATGTTCAACCTCGTCCTCAAGGAGGACGCTATGGTGCTACTGAAAGTTCTCCTGCTCTGCGCCGGAATCGCCCTGCTGCTCGGCACACTGGCGATTCTGGGATACGACGTTTATCTATATCAGCGCGCCCGGCGGCGTGTTCAATCTGCCGAACATGCTCAGGAAAAACTCCTGCAACCCGAACTGAAACTGCGAATCCGTCTCGCGGGGATGATTTGTGCTGCTGCAGTGAGCGCGTTCTTGCTGGCGTCGATCTATGACGTGGTCCCGGCAGGTCACGCCGGCATTCGCGTAAGCCAAATATCGGGAACAGAATCGGAAACGCTCTATCCCGGCATCCACCTGATGTCCCCTTTTGAAACTCTCGCTGTCTATGACACACGCACGCACACGATGACAACCGGAAACGTCGACGAATCGCTGACAGAAAGACCGAAGCGGCACGAGACGCTGAACGTAACCGCCAGTGAAGGGTTGAAGATCGGCCTCGCAGTTACGGTTCGCTACAAGCTCGATCCAGCGAAGCTCGCGTATATTCACAACAACCTTCCTTCCGACATCGATACTGAAGTCGTCCCTCCGGTAGTCGCAACAGTCTTTCGAGAGATTGTTCCGAACTACACGATTCGTGACATCTTCGCGGTCCATCGCGAAGATATTCGCAAAACGGCAAGTGAGGAGATCACCGCGAAACTTAAACGCGACGGCGTGGTTGTCGAGGAAGTGATGCTGCGCGACATCGTTCTTCCAGCCGACTATGCCAAAGGTCTTGAGGGGCTAATCGAGAAAGAACAGGAGGACGAGGGTTTGATAGTGCAGACGGCAATCGAGAAAAAGCAGGTGCAGATCGCCCAGTACCAGGCGGAAGCCGAAAAAGTCCGCACGGTGAAGCAAGCCGAAGCGGGCGCCCAAGTCCGCGTGTTGCAGGCCAAAGCCGAGGCCGATGCCATGCAGTACACGCTGCCGCTGAAAGAAAAGCAGATCCAGCAAACTAAACTCGAAGCCGAGGCTCGCAAGCAGGCAACGATTCAGAACGCCGAAGCAGAGGCCCAGGCCAAGGTAATCGATAGCAAGGCTGAGCAGGAGAAACAGCAGTTATTGGCCTCAGCCGAAGCCAATCGCATTCGCGTGGTGGCCGCGGCCGACAAAGAACGTCTGCAGGGTGAGGCCATGGCACTCAAGTCGAATCCCCTGCTGATTAACAAGATCGTGGCAGAGAAGCTGTCAGACAAGATTCAAGTGATGATGGTCCCGGCCGATGGCAAATTCTTCTTCGCAAATGATGTGCTCAAATCCTCCGCGCAACAGGTATTCCGGCAAGAAGAGCAAGGGGCCGACCCTCCCGTTAAACCACAAAGTGGTCCTGGGGGAGGCCGGTAGCTAGGTGGGGCGCCAAAGGCCAAAAGAGCTGTGGCATGCCGCCCTGGGCTGGGCTCCGTCCAAAACCAACCCAAGCCAGGGGCGGCTGTGCTGCAAGAATGGGGACGTTGACTATGAAGGAAACGGTAAAATCGTCGGAGGTTTCCCTCGGGGAAATATTATGGGCAGTCGTCACGATCGGCTCGCTGGTCGTATTGTTTCGGTGCTTAGTTCGTTGAGCAGCTCGCATCCACTTTTTGGAGTGCCGAAATAGGTGCCTCAGGGTTGCGCCATTTGACGCCTGTGCAAACCACTTGTTATATTCGTATGGTTCTGCGAGTCAGTTTAGTTCCTCTAGAGCGGTAGAGCTTTAGTTCGAATCCAACTGTTCCGATGTGCTTGGAGCAGCTTCCTCGCTGACGATGCCTGCGCTGCCCTCTCCCAAGAGGGATATGCAGGCCGGGAATGACGAAACGGACCGCCTGTAATCGCCTTGGCGACACCGTCGACATTCAACCCTAGGACGATCAAATCCTCGCTGGTTTTGTGCGCGAGAGTATGACCCCGCCATGCGGTGGTCAGCAAAAGTGCTGAGATGAATCTGTCCCTGAGAGGGACTTTGGCGCATGTGCGCCTCAGGAGTGGAATTTGCCCACATTTAATCAGCTTGTGCGCAGAGGGCGGACACAGCCCAAGTACAAGACGGCCAGTCCGGCCTTGCAGGAGTCGCCGCAGAAGCGTGGAGTTTGCACCCGCGTTTACACGCAGACCCCGAAGAAGCCGAACTCAGCGCTTCGCAAGGTTGCTCGCGTGCGCCTGACCAACGGGATTGAGGTCACGACCTATATCCCGGGCATCGGCCACAACCTGCAGGAGCACTCGATTGTGCTCATTCGCGGCGGCCGTGTGAAGGACCTTCCTGGTGTGCGTTATCACGTCGTGCGGGGAACACTCGACACAGTCGGGGTCGCGAACCGGAAGCAGAGCCGCTCGAAGTATGGCGCGAAGAGGCCGAAGGCCTAGATAAAGCAGGCTGGGTCAGCCCTGCGTTGTAAGGACATAGATTTCTGAGGTCAATGAATGCCGCGTAAAGGACATATAGCAAAGCGCGAGACGGCGCCCGATCCGGTCTACAGCTCAACGCTGGTGACGAAGTTCGTGAACTCGATGATGTACGAGGGCAAGAAGAGCACCGCTCAGTCGATCTTTTATCAATCGATGAAGAATCTCGAGCAAAAGGGCGGAGACGAAGCGTTGAAGCTCTTCAAAAAGGCAGTCGAGAACTGCAAGCCGCTGCTTGAAGTGAAGACCCGGCGCGTAGGCGGAGCGAACTATCAGGTTCCGGTTGAAGTGAATCCTGACCGGCGCACCTCGCTCGCGATTCGCTGGCTGGTGAGTTACGGGCGTTCCCGTGGCGAAAAGGGCATGATCGACAAGCTCACGAATGAGCTGCTCGACGCCGCCAATGGCCGCGGCGCGGCGATCAAGAAGAAGGAAGATGTTCACCGCATGGCGGAAGCGAACAAGGCTTTCGCGCATTATCGGTGGTGAGAAGCATTGTCATCCCGAACGTAGTGAGGGATCCCTACTGTGACCAGAATGCATGGGTTCATTAGAGATTCCTCACTGCGCTCGGAATGACAAAGAGAAGCAAAGCAGAAATCGAGAAAGTTTAGGAATAAAGTGCCCAGACAGGTCCCATTAGAGCGTTGCAGGAACATCGGCATCATGGCCCACATCGATGCCGGCAAGACCACTACGACTGAGCGCATCCTTTTCTATACCGGCATCACCCATCGCATCGGCGAAGTGCACGAAGGCACCGCCACCATGGATTG